>JAEWEO010000036.1 GCA_023389295.1 Bacillota bacterium | reverse complement strand
CTTCATAAATCGTTTTCATTACAATGGATAAAAAGATGGGGATATCCGGTAAACCAACGCCTACCAAACCAAGTACGCTACCTTCTAAGGCTGAAATGGATGTATTTAATAGCTTGGATTGTACGGATTGCTTATCCATACGTTTAATATGTCTTTTATTTGATTTTTTATCGACTGCATAATCATTGATATCATATTCCATAGCAATCTTTTCTTTGTTGTAGGTCTTTTCAATTATTGTAGTTCCTTTCTCGAATACAAGTTGAAATCCCTTAAAAAATGCACTATCTAAGGTGCTCTTAAGTTTTTGTGGAATCTTGTTTTCTACTTTATCTACAATGGGATTTATGGTAGACTTTATGAATAAGTTTTCCGATTGATTCAATAATTTATTTTCTTGGCGTTCCAAACGCTTTATTTGCTCGTTCAATTGATTTTTCATAGATAATCGTCCTTCCTAACCGGATGTTTCATATCTATATTATAACTTTTTTCTATTAAATAGTATAATTATATTCTCATTAAAATCAGAAATATGTAGAAATAGATCAAATGTTACAAAAATGTTAAATAATGTTACAGATAAATGAAATTTTAGTATTGCATTTTCGATTGCCATTTGGTAAAATGGGTACATCAAGTAATAAGAATTCGAGGAGATTATATGAAGCTTAAATATAAAAAAATCATATTATTAACAACAATGAGTACTATGGGTATCGGTATATTGACACTTTCTCTCGGACATGACAAAAAGGTAGCAGATGATAATTCAAAGGCAAGATCTGCTTTCGTTTTAAGTGATGAGACAGCTGTCGAAGATGATGACAAGGGAGTGTTAGCTGCAAGCTTATCTCTTGATCCTTCAACTACACCTACTCCAACAATAGCCCCAACTCCAACTCCTTTGCCGGTATATGACATTGAGGATGAGGGATATCCTAAAATAACAAAATTAGTTAAGGAGTACTATAGTGCCAAGAATAACCGTGATGTTGACTCCTTGAAGAATTTACTAAGTGATCCGAGTAAAGTAGATACGCAGGAAGATCTTCAAAAGAAAACAGAATACATTGATGATTATAGCAATGTTAAGGTATATGTGAAAAAAGGATTTGAAAAGGGTACTTACATTGTATATGCGTACCACGAAATTAAATTCACAAGTATTAATACGGCAGCACCCGGATTAGCAAAATTCTATGTTGTAACAGATAAAAATGATAATTTAAAGATTTTCTCAGGCGAAATGGATGAAGAGACAAAGCGTTACTATGATGAAAGAAACTCTGATGAAGATGTTATTGAGTTAATTAAAATGACAGAAAAGAAGAGTGATGAAGCCATTGAGAAGGATGAGGATTTATTAAACTTCTGGAAAAATATCGATGAAATGGCAAATAATAGTTCATCTAAAGATTCACAGGCAGAAGGCGATTCTAACTGAATAAAATAAAAGTTACTCCTTATACTAATAAAAATTATGTATAAGGAGTTTTTTATATGATTGGAAATGTTGATTTAGATTTATTGGAAAAGACATATCAAAATGCTTCGATAGGTATTACTGCCATTAAGTCTGTATTGAATAAACCGGAAAGTAAGGAGCTTAATTCGGAATTAATTAAGCAACTTAAAGATTATGAGGAACTGGCAAGTAAATCAAGAAGTCAGCTGGTTGCCAATGGAACGAAGGTAAAAGAACAATCCCTTTATATTAAGGCTATGATGAAGGGAAATGTTAAGATGAATACCTTAATGAGACCTTCGGACAGTAGTATAGCGCAAATGGTTATTCAAGGAAGCACCATGGGTGTTACTCAGATGACGAAACTATTGCATGCAAAAAAGAACGCAGACGGTAATAGTGCTGAAATCGCAAAAGAGTTTATCAGAAGAGAAGAAGCAAATATCGAAGCGATGAAAAAATTTCTTTGATAGTAAGAAATCAAGAGAGTATGGACTGCTGTAACGATTCTATGATACCGTGCGGCAGTTCTTTTACGTTTATGTCAAATTGTAATACTTCATGAAGGGCAAAGGAGAGAAACAGGTAGACTACCGTCTGGAAATCAAGTATAATGAATTGAAAATAACGGCATGGATCATTAAGAGTTGAAAGGCATGGGAAATGTATGGCGAAGAGAACAAAACGATTAACCTCTCAAGGGGAAGAAAAAGAGGAAATTAGAATTAACAAATACTTGAGTGAAGCGGGTGTGTGCTCTAGGAGAGAAGCGGACCGATATATCGAGGAAGGTAAAGTTAAAATAGATGGTGTTGTAGCTAAAATGGGTTCAAAGGTAACGAGAGAAAGTGTAGTTACCTTTTGCGATAAACCGGTAAAAATAGAAGAAAAATTAGTACTTATTGCATTTAATAAACCGGAGGGGATCGTGTGTACAACGGACCACAAGGAGCCGGATAACATTGTTGATTATATTCAATATCCCATGAGAATATATCCGATTGGAAGATTGGACAAGGATTCAGAGGGATTAATCCTACTCACCAATGATGGCAATATAGTGAATAAAATCCTTCGCGCAGAAAATAATCATGAAAAAGAATATATCGTTACTGTAAATAAGGAAATTACACTTGATTTCATTAAAAAGATGTCCACCGGAGTTCCCATACTTGATACAGTAACAAAACCCTGTAAGGTTACTCAGATGGACAAAAATACTTTCCGGATCATTCTGACTCAAGGCTTAAATAGACAAATAAGAAGAATGTGCGAGAGTTTGGGGTATAGGGTAACGAACTTAGTACGTATTCGTATTATGAATATTCAACTGGGAAGACTAAAAACTGGGGATTATCGTAATGTTACAGAGAAGGAGATTGAGGGACTTAATCAATCCTTTCAAGCACGTAGTGATAATAGAAAAGTGATAAAAAATAGAAGATAAAAGAGAAGAGATAAGGACAGCAAAAGATACCTCATATAAAATGTGTAGTTAACGTGCTTTACGCTGCAATATGTTTGGTGTGGAATACATGTAGTAAGAGTTATGAGGAGGAAAAAGAATGACAGAGTTAAATAAGGAAAGTAAGATTGATGAAAGGCACTTGAGAATAGAAGAACTAATTTCTAAGTTAAATGAAGCATCTGAAGCTTACTACAATGGTCGCGAAGAAATCATGTCTAACTTTGAATGGGATTCGATGTATGATGAACTGGCTTCTTTGGAAGCAGAGACTAATTATGTCCTGCCTTACAGTCCTACACAGAATGTAGGATATGAAGTTAGCAACGGAACAAAGGAACAGCATGAGTTTCCGGCTCTTTCCTTAGCAAAATCAAAGAAGATTACAGATATACAGAAATGGGCTGAGGATAGACCAATTTGGCTTTCTTGGAAGTTAGATGGTCTAACCTTGATCCTCACTTATGATGGTGGTAAACTTACTAAAATATTAACCAGAGGAAATGGCACAATTGGTACCAATATTACCTTTATGAAAGAAGCAATTAAGGGATTTCCATTAAAAATTAAGAATAAAGGTCATATGGTTGTGCGTGGTGAGGCTACAATTTCTTATTCTGATTTTGCGTTAATCAATGATACCATTGAGGATGATGATGATAAATATGCAAATCCTCGAAATCTGGCATCCGGAACACTTGGACTGGATGATGCGGAAAAAGTAAAAGAAAGACATGTTAAATTCAATGCTTTTACCTTGGTATACATTGAGGATGATATGAAATCATGGGGTGACAGAATGAAGTACCTCGAAAAAGAAGGCTTTACAGTTGTAGATAGAGAAGAGACTACAGCAGAGGATCTTCCGGATGCTATTGAACGATGGACGAAAAAGGTTGAAACAGGTGAAATGGATATTCCTGTGGATGGACTAGTTATATGTTTTGATGACACAGAGTATGCTTCAACCGGTAGTGTTACAGGACATCATGCGACTAGAGCAGGCTATGCTTTTAAATGGCAGGATGTATCAGCAGATACGGAGCTAGAATATATAGAGTGGTCATGTGCAGCTTCCACAATATCGCCTGTTGCAGTATTTAAACCAGTACAGCTTGAAGGAACGACGGTAACTAGAGCTTCCTTGTGTAATATAAGTGAGATGGAGCGACTTGGAATAGGTAAAAAAAGTGTTCTTGAAATTATCAAAGCAAACAAAATTATTCCAAAGTGCATTGCTGTTAAGAAATCAGAAGGTGAGATTGAGATTCCTAGGGAGTGTCCGGTATGTCATGCCGAAACCGAAATAAGAATTAGTCCAAAGAGTAAGACAAAGACCTTGCATTGTTCAAACCCTAATTGTACGGCAAAACACGTCAAGAAATTTACGAGATTTGTGAGTAAAGCGGGTATGGACATTGATGGTTTATCAATCCAGACCTTATTAAAATTTATTAACATGGGCTTTATTTCTAAATTTGCTGACATCTATCATCTGAAAGAGCATATGGATGTAATTAAAGAAATGGAAGGTTTCGGTGAGAAATCTTGCGAAAATATGGATAAGGCTATTGAGAAGAGCAGAAAAGTAAAGCCGGTCAACTTTATTTATTCTTTGTGTATTCCTATGATTGGAACAGATGCAGGGAAGAAAATAGTAGGCACAATTGGAATGGAGGGATTCCTAAATAGGCTCCTACAGGGTGAAAGGTTTGATGACATCGATGGTATCGGACCGGAAAAATCTAATTCCATTACTTTATGGTACCAGGATAGTGATAATAAAGAAGCTCTGGAGGCATTATTAAAAGAGGTTACGATTGAAAAGGTTGAAGTAACGGCGAATGCAAATGGAAAATGCTCGGGACTTACCTTTGTAATTACAGGTGATGTTCACCATTTCAAAAATCGAGACGAGTTTAAGTCTTATGTAGAAGCTGAAAATGGGAAGGTCACCGGAAGTGTGACTTCTAAAACAAATTATCTGGTAAACAATGATATAGAATCTAGTTCTTCAAAAAATAAAAAGGCAAAAGATCTTGGGGTACCCATTATATCCGAAGATGAATTTGTTAAACTGTTTGGATAAGAGAATAAATAAATGTTAATGTGAGGAGGTCGATACGGAGGTATCGGCCTTTTTGCCCTACATTTCTAAGCCATAAGGTACGAAAATTACTTTAGAACAGAGAAAAAAAGAGATAGATGAGGAAAGTAGAGTAATCATAGTTAAATAATCGGAATAATAATATGACTTAAATATTGACATAATAGTTCGAAAAATATATAATAACTACATACACCCCCCAAGGGGGGTGGGGAAAAAGAAAAGGAGGAAAATAGAATGGATAAATCTCTTAAGATACAAGGTATGACTTGTGCATCCTGTGCTCAAGCAGTTGAGAAGGCTACGAAAAAGCTGAGTGGAGTTACAGATGCAAATGTAAACTTTGCTACGGAAAAACTTAATATTAGTTTTGATGAAACTAAATTATCAATAAGTGATATACAAACTGCTGTAGAGAAAGCCGGTTATAAGGCGTTATCGGATACAGTTAGTAAAACTTTTAAAATCCAAGGAATGACCTGTGCGTCCTGTGCTAAGGCGGTAGAAAAGGCGAGTGGAAAATTGGATGGAGTAACAAAAGCAAATGTTAATTTTGCAACTGAGAAATTGAACATCAGTTATGACCCGTCAAAGGTAAAGGTTTCAGATATAAAAAATTCAATTGATAAGGCTGGCTATAAGGCAATTGATGATGAAGTTACAGTAGATGCAGATCGGGAAAGAAAGGAAAAAGAAAGAAAAACTCTATGGAATAAGTTTTTAATTTCTGCCATATTTACCATACCGCTATTTTATATATCTATGGGACATATGCTTATGCTCCCACTTCCCAAAATACTTCATCCTGACATGTATCCCCTGGTATTTGCCATCGTACAATTAGTGTTAGTAATTCCTTCTATGATTGCAGGCTATAAATTTTATACCGTTGGTTTTACAGCACTAGTTCGAAGAAGCCCGAATATGGATTCTCTTATAGCGATTGGAACATCAGCAGCATTCGTATACGGAGTTTATGCTATTTATGAGATAGCTATCGGGAATTTTCAGTATGCAAATAACTTATATTTTGAAGCTGCCGGTGTTATTATTACACTAATTATGCTAGGAAAATATTTAGAGACCGTAACAAAAGGTAAAACTTCAGACGCTATTAAGAAACTAATGGGACTTGCGCCAAAAACAGCCATTGTAATCAAAGGCGGTAAAGAGGTGGAAATTTCAATTGATGAGGTTGAAGTTGGAGATATCATATTGGTTAAGCCGGGTGAGAAGATGCCTGTGGACGGAATTGTTATTGAAGGTACCACTGCGGTTGATGAATCTATGTTAACAGGTGAAAGTATTCCAGTTGAAAAAAATGCTGGTGACAATATTATTGGTGCAAGTATTAATAAAAACGGAAGTATTAAATATGAAGCGACTAAAGTAGGAAAAGATACCGCTCTGTCTCAGATTATTAAGCTGGTTGAAGATGCTCAAGGATCAAAAGCGCCAATCGCAAAGATGGCAGATATCATAGCTGGTTATTTTGTACCCGTCGTAATTCTATTGGCACTGGTTTCTGCACTATCATGGTATTTCTTTGGTGGAGAAAGTGTTGTATTTGCAATGACTATCTTTATTTCAGTGCTTGTTATTGCCTGCCCATGTGCACTTGGACTTGCAACGCCTACAGCTATTATGGTTGGCACAGGAAAAGGAGCAGAGCATGGTGTATTAATTAAGAGTGGTGTTGCACTAGAAACTACTCATAAAGTGCAAACGATTGTATTTGATAAAACCGGCACCATTACGGAGGGGAAGCCTAAAGTCACAGATATTGTAACAAAGGGTATCTCAGAAAATGAATTGTTACAATTAGCTGCTTCTGCAGAGAAAGGTTCTGAACATCCACTTGGAGAAGCAATTGTAAAAGGAGCGCAGGAGAAGGGATTGTCCTTTAAAAATCTTGATTCCTTTAGAGCAATACCGGGTCATGGTATCGAGGTTACAATTGACAATAACAATATATTAGCGGGTAATCGAAAGCTGATGGTGGAACGAGATATTTCCCTAGAAAACTTAGAAGATACTTCTGATCGACTTGCCGGAGAAGGAAAGACACCAATGTATATTGCGATAGACAATAAAATAGCGGGTATCATAGCGGTAGCGGATACGGTTAAGGATAGTAGTAAAAAAGCAATTGACCGATTACATCGCATGGGATTGGAAGTAGCCATGATTACAGGGGATAATAGAAGAACTGCGGATGCAATCGCGAAGCAAGTTGGTATTGACCGAGTACTGGCAGAGGTATTACCACAGGATAAAGCGAATGAAGTGAAGAAGCTTCAGGCAGAAGGCAAGAAAGTAGCAATGGTTGGTGATGGTATCAACGATGCGCCGGCCTTAGCTCAAGCAGATATTGGTATTGCCATTGGATCTGGTACTGATGTAGCAATGGAATCAGCAGATATTGTATTAATGAGAAGTGACCTAATGGATGTTCCTACCGCAATTCAACTATCTAAGAGTACCATTCGTAACATTAAACAGAATTTATTCTGGGCATTTGGTTATAACACCTTAGGAATACCGGTTGCAATGGGATTACTTCACCTTTTTGGTGGACCATTACTAAATCCAATGATTGGAGCAGCCGCTATGAGCTTAAGTTCTGTATCCGTTCTTTTAAATGCATTAAGATTAAAGCGTTTTAAACCAATCTAATAAAACTTTGAGTAATAACTAAATGATAAATTAAATTATAATGCCTCCAAAGACATTAAGGTGTATGAAATAAAACCTGCGTGTACAAAGGCTAGATATGATACAGCACAAATAATAAGTAATGGAATATGATTAACTTACAATAAATATGATTAAGGGAACTATCTTTAAGAATAAAAGCTAGTTCCCTTTGTTATGTTCTATAAAAAAACGTTGAATGAAAAACATTGACTGGAAAACTTTGAGTGGAAAAACATGGGTATTGGTGTGATTGTTGGTTGATTTCTTACCCAAATCATGCTATGATATTTTTTACTATGAAAATTTAAAGAAGCTGGTGATGAATTATGCCGATCAAAATACAAAGTGATCTGCCTGCAAAGAAAATCCTTGAGGATGAAAATATATTTGTGATGGATGAGACTAGAGCAATGCATCAGGATATTAGACCCCTCCATATAGCAATATTAAATCTGATGCCAATCAAGGAGGATACAGAAGTTCAGTTGCTTAGAAGCTTGTCAAACACACCTCTACAAGTTGATATAACATTTCTGACCACGGAATCCTATGTTGGTACACATACGCCGACCAGTCATTTGCATCAGTTTTATTTAACCTTTGACGAGATTAAAACTCGAAAATTCGATGGGTTAATTATTACCGGAGCTCCGGTAGAATTAATGGAATTTGAAGAAGTTACTTATTGGGACGAGCTGGTTAAGATTATGGAGTGGTCCAATCGCAATGTGACATCTACCCTTCATATTTGTTGGGGTGCTCAGGCTGGCTTATATTATCATTATGGAATCCAGAAGAAAACCCTTGATAAAAAAATATTTGGAATCTTTGAACATAATGTACTTCAGAGAAAAGTACCTTTTGTCAGAGGATTTGATGATGCATTTTATGCACCTCACTCCAGATATACAACAGTATCCAAAGAGGAAATACTAAAATGTGAAGATTTGACAATACTTGCAGAGTCAGAGGAGGCGGGAGTTTTCATTGTATTGGCAAAGGAAGGCAAACAGATCTTTGTTATGGGACATCCGGAATATGATCGTATTTCTCTGGATAAGGAATATAAAAGAGACGTAGCAAAGGGCCTCGATATTGATTTACCGATGAATTATTATCCTATGGATCAGCCGGAACATCGACCGAATCTTGTCTGGAGAGCACATGCCAATACCATGTATACCAATTGGCTTAATTATTATGTCTACCAAGTTACACCTTATGAACTTTAAGGTGTAAGTTTTTGGTAATCAGGTGACCCCTTATGAGTTGTAATAATATTCCTTGTAGATTATGAATACCTTTCGGTAAACAGAGGAATTATAGTTTACCGGCGTAACGATTCAGATATCTGAAACTTACGCCGGTTTTAGAATAAACATCCATCGTTGTTACTGAATTTTGACTATTGTAGGTAAAATAGATTTAAGTTAGTTGATATTCTAATAATAATCAAATTTTAAACCTGGATACTAATACACTAAGATTTTCAGCAACGTTTGCTTGTTCTTCCGCTGCCTTTGCAATCTGCTCCATAACAATCGATGTTTCATTTATATTTTTCTTTATATTTTGAAAACTTATAGTAGTATTTTCAATATTCCCATCAACAGATTTCATAACGCCTGCTATGCCTTCTGTTGCAGCACTCAGTTCTTGTGCCATAGCTGCAGTACCATCGGAAAGCTCGCTGACATAGACAGCATCATTCTCATAGCTAACTCCAGTTTCCACAAGAAGCTCATAATCAATTTTTACTCTTTTATCAATTAGCTCTAGTACATCTTTTGAATTATTGGCAAGATTCTCGAATGCTCTTTTAACATTGGTAACTGTTTGTGTTATTTCCTTTACATAATGTGCGGACTGTTCTGCTAATGACCCTATTTCAGTAGCTACTACAGAAAAACCTCTTCCGTGTTCTCCTGCTCTTGCAGCTTCTATGGCAGCATTTAATGCCAATAAATTTGTTTGCGATGCTATTCCATCAATCAATTCTGCTACTTTTACTATTTCATCAACCACCTTACCTTGTTCAATTGATTCTAGGATTTTAACTTGCTTTTCTTCATACACTTGTTCAGTTAAGGTCTTGGATTCATTTCCTTTCTTTTTTATTTTTTTTGCTTTTGTTTTTATTTGTACTGCTTTCTCACTTGCTTCTGATGAATCATGTGCCATCTGCAAAACACCTGAATTTACTTCTTCCACAGTAGCAGTTAGTTCTTCTGAAGCATTTTGAATCTCCATAATTCTGTATGCGATATCTGTTGTATTAGAGTTGATGGTATCAATTGTACTATTGATTTCTTCAATGGTAGCAGATAATTCTTCACTCGAAGAAGATACCTCTGAGGTTTGCATGGAAATTCCTTGAATAATTTCTTTCAAATTGGATTGTGCTAGTTTTAATGATTCTAATAACAATCCAATTTCATCTCTATTTTCAATGTCAATATCTATTGTTAAATCACCTTCCTCTAAGGATTTAGCGAATAGCACTCCTTTTTTAACGGATTTTTTAATATTCCTTACTATCAGTATTTCTATAACTAGTGATAAAGCGACACCTATGCTAATTACAATGTACATAAATATTGAACTATGATAAGTATATTGCTCTATGAAATCCGTTTCATGAGTAAGTAGTGTTTTGTTGGTCTTAATAACTTCATCAATTTCTCGAAAAAGTAATCCTCGCATTTCTTCAGTATTATTCATACTTTTAAATGCTTCTTCATGTTTCCCCAAATTGGCATATACTATTATACTTTCGACGGAGTTCAAATAAGAATCTATATCTAATAAAAACTGTTCCCAAATTATCTTTTCACTACTGGTTTTAATTCTGTTTGTATACGCTCCTATACAATTATTAATACTTGTTTGATACTCATAAATTGAATCTTCTACTTTATTAATTTTTTCTTCATCTTTATATAATAAAATCATTTGAATTTCACTGCTGATATTTAAAAGATTCTCTTTTATTATATTTAAATCTTGTATTGTTTGTACATTATTATGTAATATATTTTTAAATCTGTTCGAAACATTTTCGTTGTTTAATTTACCTAAAAACCCCACCACAAACAATAAACATATGATTAACGAAAATGCAAATATTAATTTCAATCTAATAGACATTTTTCTAAATAGCTTATTCATTTTTTTCTCCTTAGTTGAACTTTAGTAATAAAAACACTTCAATTGTAGCAAAGACTTTCTTTTAATGTGAAAGTATAAAAGGTATACTATGTATAGAATTTAAAATTCATATCAGTACCATATTTTTCACTCCTTTTTTGGCTTGTGTCAATATCATAGACACATCAAGTAGCTTCATGAGCTGCCCGCAGAGTCATGTAATTAATATGAATCCTTTTTTGATATACCAGGATTCGATGTATTGCTCTTTGAGCAACTTTATAATTGTAGTATCTATGCTGATTGACTTCTTCTTTCCAATAGGATAAAAATATTCTATACATGCATTATCATAAGGATTACCTTTTCTACTAAAAGGGTAGTGTCTAGTCTGACACCCCTTTTTTTTTTCAAAACTTTTATTTTCAGGGATTACATCATTTTTTTTTAATAAAAAAATGACCCCCTATTTTTCGTCTATAATTGAATCACCAAACACAATAATTACGAAAGGATGTCATTGTTTATGGTTACAACTACTTACTAATTACTGTAAGCTATTCAATACCAATACAAACAAATCTGCTGGTTATTACTTTTATCGCTAAATCTATTCCTCTGACCGATTTTCATTTATTAAGAACACTTAAAATGCAACTTTTTCTATGACAAATTTACAATAAAAATTATATCATATTTTGTCATATAATTCAATATACCACTATATATAGAGTGTTTTCATACAAAATATACAATATTTTAATATAAAATCTTTTTTGAGATGGTATGTATTTGTGAATATTTTATACTTGTCATAGTTAAACAAACTAATTAGTTTTAGAAGTAAACGCCCCATAGTGGGTGCGTAAACCTCGTGCTATATATTTGAGATAATAGGCTCACCCAATCAAATTTTTATAGCAGTCTAGAGTACCACTATCTACCGTTTACGTTGTTTTACTGCTTAAATTCATTACAAATAGCATAGGTTGATAAAAAAACAATTGTAAAAAATCTCATATTGTGGCATGATGATAGAAGCATATATTGATTAAAGAGATGAGTAAATTAACTGAGATTAAATGTATGCAAAATTATTATATACGTATTCATTGTTTTTGATGAAGATGGCTTAAGTTTAGATAGGGGAAAATCTATGAAGCTGTTGAATGAAATACAAAATAAGCCTTCTGTAATGCTAACTCTTATTATTATATTAATTAGCATATGTATTTTTATTGTCGTTTCTATCTTATTATACCGATTGGAGAATGAGAAAAGAGTTACAAGAGCCGCGGTAGAGTTAAGAAAGATAACAAATAGCATAGGCGCAGGTTTGGTTCATTTCGTACTTGAGGATAATTGTAGGATTCTTTATGCAAGTAAGGGCTTCTACGAGGTTTTAGGTTATGATAAAGTTAATGCAAAAGAAGAAAGTAAGATATCTTTACTTGATTTTGTTGACCATAGAGATAAGCAATTTGTATGGGATATTGAACAACAGTTAAATAGTGAAACCATAAGGCGGGAAGTGCAGATGGTGACCAAGGATGGTAGTTTGCTTTATATGCTGATGAATGGTAATAGCACCGTCCGAAAGGATGGTAAGCATACGTTATCCGTAGTATTTGTCGATATTAGTGAACAGAAAAACATGCAGGAGCTTATCCTACTGGAAGGAGAACGTTATCGAATAGCTACAGAGCTATCCAACGATGTTCTTTTTGAGTACCTTATCAAGACCGATCAAATGATACATACCGATAAATATAAGGACATATTCGGGGCAAAACCTGTCATATCTGAATACGTGAGATCCTGTCAGAACCGCAAGGATAATATTCATCCGGATGATTGGGGAATTTATTTGGAGTTTTGTCAAGAGCTAGCGAGTGGTAACAGTAGTATTGAGGCACAATTTAGACTGAAAGACAGATTAGGTGAATTTATTTGGTGTCAGGTTTTAGGAAAGACTATCGTTGACGATTATAAGTCGCCCATCCGTGTAATCGGTAAAATTGTTAATGTTGATACCCAAAAACGTGAATTAGAAGCTTTAGAATATAAGGCTACCAGAGATCCGCTTACCGGCGTATATAATAAAGAAATGACAATTAAAAAAATAGATAAGTATATCTCAGGTAGTAAAAATAATAGACATATGTTAATGTTTATTGACTTTGATGATTTTAAAAGTATAAATGACACCTATGGACATTTACTGGGAGATAAAGTACTTACCTTTGTAATCGGACGTATCAAAGAAGTCTTTTCTGAAGGTGAAATTATAGGTCGTATAGGTGGAGATGAATTTGTAGTATTTGCCGGTAATGTCAGTAACGAGAGAGATATAGAACGAAAAGCTACTATTCTTAAAAATGCTCTTGATACTACCTTTACTGGGGATCATTACTCGATTAAAATTTCCGGAAGTATCGGAGTGTCTATCTATCCGGAAGATGGTCTACACTATGAGCAGTTAATGGACAGAGCTGACAAAGCTCTTTATAAGGTAAAAGAACTAGGTAAAAATGACTATATGTTATATACTTCGTCAACTATTTGAAATCATGCTTTGTAATAGCACCGGTTACTAATAAGAAACAAGTGCAGATGACGCATAACAACAGGCAGAAGATCAGTAAGAAAATGATCTCGTTGATGTGCGTCATTTTCTTTATGTACTCATAAGATACCTTTAGTAGATATCCGAAAAAAGAAACTATGATTCCTGGTTTTACAATGGAATTGATGCTGTCTAAACTAAAGTGAATATATCGAATGACTGCGTAAGTATCAAGTCCTGTGATGATTAATTGACCAATTAACAAAGCGATAAGATAACCGTTAATTCCACGTGAAGGAATTAAAAATATAATTAGTAGAATTTTGCACAGAGTTCCAATAATGGAATTAATAAAGGTAATATGTGCCTTTCCAAGTCCATTGATGATACTGGTTAAGGTGGTAGTGAGATACATAAAGGGGCATAACCAAGCCAGTACCATCAGATAATCACCACAGGCTTTATTGTGAAAGACAGCATTACCAAGATCCTTGCCAAAGATGATAAAAAGTCCGGTGCTGATAATTCCGATGATTAGGCTGTACTTAATGGTTATTGCGGTTGTTTTACCAATGAGTTTTTCATTGTTGACAGCTTGTGCCTCCGAGATGGTCGGTAATATGAGGACGGCCAAGGCATTGGTTAAAGCGGTCGGAAACATAATGAAGGGAATTGACATGCCATTTAATACACCGAAGGTGATTAATGCATCTTGTGTGCTTAGTCCGGCTCGACGAAGCATGGTAGGAATCATGACTGCTTCGATGCTATGTAAAATACTTAGTAAAAGTCTGTTGGCTGATAGCGGTACGCTCATGGTCAACATATTTTTTATAATGACGCTGCGTTTACTTAGAATTGCGTTAGGATCAGGACCAAGAAAAATATATTCTGCCGGGGATTTTGATAGCAGCATTGCAATAACATTATATAGGCAGGAAGCAATTTCACCGGCCACCAAACCAATAACAGCAACCTCACAACTAACTCTCATATCTCCATTACCGGCATAGAGAGCAATCAAATATACGATTACTACACGGACAACTTGTTCCAAAAGCTGTGTAAGAGCTGGAACTCCGGCTTTTTTAAGCCCATAATAGTAACCGTTAATGCATGCGGTAACTCCGCAGAAGGGAAAGGCAAAAGCTAATATTTTTAGTGACTCGGCACTCCTTTTTTCTAGTAAGAAGCGATAAGCTATAAAATCGGAATTAAAGTATACCAGCAGGGTTAGAAGGATAGCGGAAAAAAGTGATAATAATAATCCGACACGAAATATTTTATATACATTCTTTGGATTACGTTTACCTAATTCAGCTGCAACGAGCCTCGATATTGAAGTCTGGATACCCATGGCAAAAATAGTATAACAGATGCCGTAGACAGGGAATATAAGCTGATAGATTCCAAGTAATTCAGCACCCATGGTGTTGGATAAAAAGATACGATAGAAGAACCCTATAAATCGTATGATAAAGCCCGTGAAGGTCAAAATTAAGGTTCCCTTCACGATGTTGCTTTGTTTTAGTTGTCTTACTTGCTGTGCAGTTATTATCTTCTTCTCCATAACAATTTCCTTGCAAATTCTTTTCTATGTATATATATTGCATAAAACGAAAACTTATGTTACACAGAAAAGGAAAAAAGGACTTAGTAGTAACAATGAAAAATGGATAAAAATATCAATTTAAGTAAAATAATTTTTCTATTATTGATAAATAATATTGACAAGAATTACGCAAAATGATATATTATATCCGAGTATTTTAATAGGAATTAAAAAGGTCGGAATTAAATAATTCTTATAGAAGAGTTACATAACTTAATATAGAAAATTATAAAGATATTTGTAATAAAGATATTTGTAATTTGGATAAGAGTTATAGCTAGGAGTTGTATCGTTTAAAAGCCACTTCCGTGACTTTTTTAGTATAGCCAAGCCGCTATCGAGCGGCAGATTGGAGGGTATTATGAAACTATCTACCAAAGGTAGATACGGATTAAGAGCAGTACTTGACCTTGCAGTCCATGCGGAGGAAGAAGCGGTAGCATTAAGTCAGATTGCTGAACGGCAAGGAATCTCTATGAACTATTTGGAGCAATTGATCGCTAAGCTAAGACGAGCAGGTATAGTTCATAGTATTCGTGGAGCACAGGGAGGCTATATGCTTGCTATTCCGGCTGAGGAAATATCAGTAGGAGACATATTGCGTGCACTAGAAGGAGATCTACATCCGGTTGATTGTTCTATCGTTAATAGTAGTGACGGTACCTGTAGTAGCTCTGATTCTTGTGTAACAAAATATGTTTGGAAGCGTATTAGTGATAGTATAAATGACGCGGTTGATGGAATTAAACTTTCTGAACTGGTGGCTGAGAGCAAAAAAATTCAGTCTGAGGTTAATATGTCAGACACCAAGGCAAAACAAACATGTGGAAAATAATTTATTTTAGGAGATGACAACATGGAGAAGAAAATATACCTTGATAATGCAGCAACAACAAGGACCAGGCCGGAAGTTGTGGAAGCAATGCTCCCATATTTTACTGACCTCTATGGAAATCCGTCCAGTATTTATGAATTTGCGACGCAGAACAAAAAGGCAGTCGATGAAGCAAGAAGTCAAGTGGCAAAGGTGATTGGGGCTGACGCTTCTGAGATTTATTTTACTGCTGGCGGTACAGAAGCAGATAACTGGGCAATAAAAGCTGTAATTGATGCTTACGGAGAAAAAGGCAATCATATCATTACCTCTAGGATAGAACATCATGCAATCCTTCATACCTGTGAGTATTTATCAAAGCACGGGGTTGAGGTTACCTATGTTGATGTTGATGAGAATGGTATCATTAAGTTGGATCAATTGGAAAAAGCGATCCGTCCGAACACAGTATTAATTACAATCATGTTTGCAAATAATGAGATTGGTACAATACAACCAATTAAGGAAATTGGTGAGATTGCAAGAAAACATAAAATATTGTTCCATACGGATGCAGTACAAGCATATGGACAGGTTGAAATTGATGTGCAAGACATGAATATTGATATGTTAAGTGCAAGTGCTCATAAATTAAATGGACCAAAAGGTATCGGTCTTCTCTATATTAGAAAAGGTATAAAAATACGTTCATTCGTTCATGGTGGGGCTCAAGAAAGACAAAGAAGAGCTGGAACGGAAAATGTACCTGCAATCGTTGGTTTTGGAAAAGCAGCGGAGATTGCGATGGCTACCATGAAGGAAAGAGCAGAGATAGAAATTAATCTACGTAATCTCTTAATGAAACGTGTGCTGGAGGAAATTCCCTTTACGAGAGTAAACGGGGATAAGGTACGAAGATTACCCAATAACGTAAACTTTAGTTTTCAGTTTATTGAAGGAGAATCACTTTTAATCATGCTGGATATGAATCATATTTGTGCCTCTAGTGGTTCTGCATGCACCTCTGGATCACTTGATCCTTCTCATGTATTATTAGCTATTGGGTTACCCCATGAAGTGGCTCATGGCTCCTTACGTTTAACATTAAGTCATGAAAATACAGAAGAAGAGATTAATTATACCGTTGATAGAATAAAGGAAATAGTAGATAAGCTTCGTAAGATGTCACCACTTTATGAGGATTTTATGAAGAAAAGATAAAACATGCGGTTAAAAAAGGATATTCTACTTTAACATTGGAGGAAAAATTATGTATACTGAGAAAGTTATGGACCATTTCACAAATCCAAGAAATGTCGGTGAAATAGAGAATGCAAGTGGCGTTGGTACTGTAGGTAACGCAAAATGTGGTGATATCATGAGAATATATCTTGATATTGATGACAATAGTGTGATACGAGATGTAAAGTTTAAAACTTTTGGATGTGGTGCTGCTGTTGCCACCAGCAGTATGGCAACGGAGCTTGTGAAGGGAAAATCAGTAAATGAAGCTTTACAGATTACCAATAAAGCCGTAATGGAGGCGCTTGATGGATTGCCTCCGGTTAAAGTTCACTGCTCCTTATTAGCAGAAGAAGCAATTCATGCTGCTCTTTGGGATTATGCTGAGAAAAATGGTATTAAGATAGAGGGATTGGAAAAACCGAAATCTGATATTCATGAAGATGAGGAAGAAATAGAATATTAATTGATTTATAGTTTGGAGGATAACATGGAAAAAGTAGTAGTGGGAATGTCCGGAGGAGTGGACTCCTCAGTAGCGGCATACCTATTGAAGGAACAGGGATATGATGTAATCGGCATAACGATGCAGATATGGCAGGATGAGGATGTCTGTTCCATAGAAGAAAATGGTGGTTGCTGTGGCTTAAGTGCAGTAGAAGATGCAAGAAGAGTTGCAGCCGTACTGGATATCCCCTATTATGTAATGAATTTTAAGCAGGAATTTCGTACAAATGTCATCGACTATTTTGTGTCGGAATATCTACAAGCCAGAACACCGAATCCATGTATTGCCTGCAATCGTTATGTTAAGTGGGAGGCGTTGTTGCAACGTTCTTTGGGAATTGGAGCATCTTATATTGCTACGGGTCACTATGCGAGTGTGGCAATCCTTCCGAATGGAAGATATACCATTAAGAAGTCGGTTACCCGGGCAAAGGATCAGACTTATGCATTGTATAATCTGACCCAGCATCAGTTGGCTCATACATTAATGCCGGTTGGTGATTACTCTAAGGATGAAATTAGAGAGATTGCTACTAGGATGGCATTACCTGTAGCTAATAAACCGGATAGCCAGGAAATTTGCTTTGTACCTGATAATGATTATGCCGGATTTATCGCTGATTATCTGAATGAAGCGAGAAATAGTAATGCGGTAAATGACAATAAGACAGATAATCTAATTCAATACAATGGATTAACTCCGGGCAACTTTGTCAATACGGCGGGAGAAGTAATTGGTAAGCACAAAGGATTAATTCATTATACGGTAGGACAACGAAAAGGTCTGGGTATTGCTATGGGACAACCGGTATTTGTTCTGGAACTTCGACCTGAAACCAATGAAGTGGTAATCGGTAATTCGAGTGAGGTGTTTTCAGACCGCTTAATTGCAAATAATCTGAACTTTATGTCCATTAAAGATCTCGAGGGTGAGATGGAGGTAGAAGCAAAAATCAGATACAGTCATAAAGGTGCAAAGTGTAGAATTAAAAAAATAGCTGAGGATGAGGTACTATGTGTATTTGATGAACCTCAGAGAGCGATTACACCGGGACAAGCTGTTGTCTTCTATGAGGATGATTATGTAGTTGGTGGCGGAACCATTATAAAATAATATGATGAATTGAATATGACCCTTAGAGGTTGATGTAAATATAGAATAAAAAGTGGTATGTACAAGTGGTTAATTTATAGTGGAAGAAGTATACAGACGAGATAAAATTTGAGGTTGCAACCAATAGTTGCACTATAGTTGCGCAATAGTTGGTGGTCAGTTGCATGTTTCTTCTGTACAATTTAATCCATCAAACATAAGGAGGAAACTATCATGAGCCCCACAACAGCATTTTCATTTACAGGCATTGCTATTGTGCTTATATTACTTGGAATACTATTTGTCGCATTTGTTATTTTTATTGTTGTTGTCCTACTTCGAATTACTAAGTCTAATAGAACGGCTCAGGCTCACAATTTTATGCAGGGAACGGGCAAGACATTTGCAGAAAATTTGAAAGAGATTCGATGCAATTTAAATCTTTCACAAGAATATGTGGCAGAAAAAATCGGTGTAAGTCGACAGGCTGTATCAAAATGGGAAACGGGTAACTCGGAACCAAGTACTGCGAACCTACGAGCTTTGGCAGATTTATATAGTATTAGCCTTGATGAGTTGATTAAACCTAACTCATTTTGAATTAAGTTTATAACTTCATAAATGAGGATGAAAAAGGAAAAGAGGGTATCCTAAAATGATGATTCAATCATTATTTTGGGATACCCTTTTTGAAATATTCTAAGAAGTAAATTTACTTATAGGCTGCTCTTAACAAATCTATTTAATCTGCTGACCTCTTAAGATAATTGATCTCACTTCAAAGTTTTGATCCAGTAACACAATGTTTGCATACTTACCGGAATCAATACTTCCATATTCCTCATAAATACCTAATTGCTTTGCAGGGTTTACAGCAGCACATTTTACAGCAGAACCTAAGGGGATACCAAAAGATATGGCAGTTTGCATGCATTTCATAAGATTAGTGACAGAACCTGCAATGGTTCCGTCCGCCAGGGTAGCTTTATTACCTCTAACGGTTACATCCTGTCCTCCAAGAGTATACTGTCCATCCTCCATGCCGGTTGCCATCATACCATCGCTAACAAGAACAATTCTATCATCGCCAAACATTTGGAAGGTGGCACGAACAACGGGCGGAGCGATATGTACACCATCACAAATCAACTCTACCTTACTATGTTTGCTGTCAAAGGCAGCACCTACAACACCGGGTTCACGATGTGTAAACGGAAGCATTGCATTATAAAGGTGAGTAACATGAGAAGCTCCATTTTCAAAAGCGGCCATAGCAGTATCGTAATCAGCTGTAGTATGAGCTACGGATAGAACGACTTCATTGTGGGCCTTTTTGATAAACTCCAAGGAATCATCCTCCTCAGGAGCAATGGATACTAGCTTAATTTTACCACCGGATAGTTCATTCATTTTATGAAAATGCTCAAGATCAGGTTTTCTTAAATATTTAGCATTTTGAGCACCTTTTTTGGCGCAGGAAAGATAAGGTCCCTCCATATGAATTCCTACAAGACTTGCTCCCCGTTCACTAACATAGGTAGCGGCACTTTCAAATACTTTTGAAAGAACGTCATCGCCGAGTGTCATGGTTGCAGGGGCAATACTGGTGACTCCTTGATTGGCCTGATAAATGGCTATGGCCTCTATTGCCTCGTGAGTACCATCACAGAAATCATATCCAACAGAGCCATGCAAATGTAAGTCGGTCAAACCTGGAATAGCATAAAGTCCATCTGCATCAATTACTGTGGTGTCCTCCTCAAATGCATCTGTAATACGTTGGTCTTTAATATAAATATCTTTTTTTATAAACTCTCCATGATCTAAAAAAGTCATAGCATTTTTAATAATCATATTCATCCTCCATTCGTTAAATAGACATCTGTTAACTCGTATGTTAACGCATTAGAATTTATTACTTGAAGCTAAAAAATTAGTATTTTAATGAAATTATGAAAATGACTTGCTTTTACTTTATATTATACTATAATATAAGGAATTTGAAAGTTTTTTTTGAATAATATTTCAAAAAATATTTTTTTTGTTTTTCTTTTTGTAAACAATATGATAAGATAATGTTGTCGATGTTACTGTTAATGTTGCTAAAAATGTTGCTGCCTTTGTTCCTGATATGCAGCAATAAATATGAAAGATATAAAGGAGTACTGTCATGAAAATTTACCAAGTGCAAAATTATGAAGAGATGAGCAGGAAAGCAGCAAATTTAATCTCGGCACAAATAATTATGAAGCCGGATTGTGTTCTTGGTCTTGCAACAGGTTCTACACCAATCGGAATTTACAATCAATTAACAGAGTGGTATAAGAAAGGCGATTTGGACTTTAGCCAGGTGAAATCCGTGAATTTGGATGAATATAAAGGCTTGCATAATGAACATAAGCAAAGTTATCACTATTTCATGAATCATAATTTCTTTTATCAAATCAATATAGACAAAGAAAATGTATATCTGCCCGATGGTATGGCTGATGATGCCACGGCAGAATGCGAAAGATATGATCAAGTCATCTCCACATTGGGAGGCGTTGATCTTCAACTTTTAGGCCTGGGACATAATGGACATATAGGTTTTAATGAACCTGGGGAAGTGTTTGAAAAAGGTACACATTGTGTGAGTTTATCACAAAGTACCATACAAGCAAACTCCAGATTATTTGAGGAGGGTGAAGAGGTACCAAGATATGCCTTCACCATGGGTATTAAGTCAATAATGCAGGCAAAGAAAATACTTTTGGTTGTTAGTGGAGAGGACAAGGCTGAGATATTGCATAAGGTAGTATGCGGACCCATTACTCCTTTGGTGCCGGCCTCCATTCTGCAAATGCATAATGATTGTACTGTAGTTGCTGATGAAGCTGCGCTTAAGTATTTGCGCAATCATCTATCCAATAATAATACAAAAGGAGTGATAGTATGACTATTTTACCAAACCCGCAAAAATTAACGAAGGGTGAAGGATACTTCTATCTTCCCTATAATGGCAAAATTGTAATGGATTCTTCTTGTAAAAATGAAGTTTTCAAATATGCAAAAATGTTGCAGGAGCAGATTGTGGAAAGCTTCGGATTTCCTGTAGTAATAGAAAAGAGTGTTAAAAAAGTAAAAAATGCGATCAATATGTCTTTGGAGGAGGGCTTATCTTCAGAGGCCTATACTTTGACCATAGATACAGAGGGAGTATCAATTGGTGGAGGTGATTTAGCCGGACTTCTATATGGTGTACAAACCCTGCGTCAAATCATCAGACAAGAAGGAGGAAGGCTCCCGGTATTGTCTATAGAGGATTATCCGCAGATTCCGAATCGTGGTTTTTATCATGATGTTACTAGGGGGAGAGTACCAACTCTTGATTATTTAAAGAAACTAGCGGACCAATGCAGTTTCTACAAATTAAATCAATTACAATTGTATGTAGAGCATACCTTTTTGTTTGAACAGTTCCATGAAGTATGGCGTGATGATACACCACTAACGGCAGAGGATATTCTTTGGCTGGATGATTACTGTAAGGGACTTCATATTGAATTAGTACCCTCCATTGCTAGCTTTGGTCACTTATATAAAGTACTTCGCTCTAAGAGCTACGCTTATTTGTGTGAAATGGAGGAGGAAGAGGGAAAAGATTTCTCCTTCTTTGATCGAATGGCACATCATACAGTAGACGTGACCAATGAAGAAAGTTTTCAGATGATTGCCCGTATGTTAAGTGATTTTGTTGAGCTGTTTTCCTCTAATCAAGTAAATATTTGTGCGGATGAAACCTTTGATTTAGGCAAAGGAAAAAGTAAAGCTAAGGCAGAAGAAATTGGTCATGTCAGACTATATGTTGACTTCTTGAAGCGCCTTTGTGAACATGTGAAATCTCTTGGCAAACGAACCATGTTCTGGGGGGACATTATTCTTGCGAAACCGGAATTAATCCATGAATTACCGGAGGATGTTATTTGTTTAAATTGGGATTATGGCACAGAAGTGCAGGACACGAATGTGCGCAAATTGCATGAACTTAGCGTAAAACAATATCTATGTCCCGGTGTTCATGGTTGGAGACATTTGATTAATCATCATGAAAATGCATATAAAAACATCTCCAGATTCTGTAGCTTTGCCCATAAATATGAGGCCAATGGGGTGCTTAACACAGATTGGGGTGATTATGGACACATTCATCATGCTGAGTTTTCTGTAATTGGATTAATCTATGGTGCGGCATTTAGCTGGAACTCCAATATTTTAGAAGAGAAGGAAATCGATCGTCAGATTTCAGAATTAGAGTTTACTGATCCAAGCGGTAGGTTTGTCAGTATTGTTAAAAAAATCGGTAAGCAAGAAAGTCTCTCTTGGGATAATTTTGTACAGTATTCAGAAGAGCTACGCTACCGTGTTAATAATCTTGGGGAGGAAGAATTCTTTCACCGAATGGATTTATCCGAAGCAAAAGACTGTAATGAGCGTTTAGATGATTATAGTAAAGAGCTATATGAACTTATGATACAGATGGATAGTGTTGGAAAAGCCAAGGTTTATCCTTACCTAGTAATGGTAAAGGGACAACAATTATTAAATATAGTCGGCGCAACCATAAGTCAGTACCGCTTCCACCAACCGAATTCTGTTGCTGTAAATCCGAATAGATTAGCAGCCGATTTGGAAATGTGGATCTATGATTATAAAAAACTTTGGAGGACCATTAGTCAAGAAAGTGAACTGTTTCAAATTGAAGATTTATTCTTCTGGTATGCAGATTTCTTAAGAAAAATAACATAAGCCTTAAGATATAGAAGTACTCTAGTTTGCTATCCGTCATTTAGTCTTGACATTGGGATTCTTGTAATATAATATCCTTAATAGAATTAACAAAAGGTAGATATGTTACTTGAACTATAATAAGGAAAATAACTGGTATTTGTTAATTAACATATAAAGAAATATTGTAGTTTTTATCCAAATTATGATATAATACCCAGTAGAATTGGGCTATGTGCGATAAATAAACAGGAATGTAATAATTATGATACGAAAGGATGGTAGTCAGAATGAAACGAGCAAAAATACAGGATATCGCCGATTCGCTGCAGGTTTCTAGAGTTACTGTTTGGAAGGTATTTAATAACAAAGAGGGTGTCTCTGAAGACATGAGACGCAAGGTTCTAGAATGTGCAGCTAAAATGAACTACCAACCTTCAAAAAATCAAGAAATAGATCTACCGGTACTTGTGAAGAAACAGACCTTAGTTTCGGTAGTGGTTTCACGACCGGAAACATCTGCATTTTGGGTGAAAATTATTCATCAGTTAGCAGAGGAGTTTTCAAATAGTGGTATTGGCTTGATGTACACCTACCTTCCGGAACAAAGATCCGAGGGATATGTACTGCCCGAATCATTAACGGATGGTAGCTTGCAGGGTGTCATCATAATGAACGTTTATGATAAGGGAATGCTTCAGTTATTGAATAAATTATCACTTCCTAAGGTTTTCTTGGATATAGTAAATGACATGCCGATGGATTCTCTGAAGGGTGATTTACTCCTTTTAGAAGGAAGGGACAGTATCAGAGAAATTGTGATTAACATGATTACAAAGGGGCGTCGCCACATCGGTTTTATCGGTGATATAAAGTATGCTAAGACAAATATGGAACGATATGAGGGATATGTATCGGCAATGAATCAGTATGGCCTACCCATTGATCCTAAGATTTGTTATACGGGCAGCATGACATTAAACACATATGCTGACACCATTGAAGGATTTATGAGTAATCTAACTCAGATGCCCGATGCTTTTGTTTGCGTTAACGACCATGCTGCAAATATTCTTGTTCAATACCTTGGGAGTCATGGTTATAGAGTTCCCGAGGATGTATATGTATCAGGATATGATGATAATAATGAATTTAACTATACAAAGAACCTGACAACAGTCCAAGTTAATAATTCGCTAATTGGAAAACGGTTGGCAAAGCAACTACTATATCGGATGAGTAATATGGAAGATCCATACGAAGTGACTTATGTTCGGCCTAATGTAATATACAGAAATTCTACCGGATTTTAATGAGCAATTGTAATTTGTTAATAATTTTGTTCCCAAAGTAAGACATAGTAAACAATGTAGTTAAATATATAGTGTAGATGGAGGGAATTATGAATTCTAAAGATTGGCAAAATCCAGAGTTTTTACACAAAGGAAGAGAAAAAGAAAGAGCTTATTTCATTCCATACCATGATTTGTCTACTGCATTAAAAGACACAAAGGAAGAGTCCCAAGCTTACAAATTATTAAATGGTATCTGGGATTTTAAGTATTTTCATAAATATTATGAGATGCCGGAGGAAATAACACAGTGGGATTCTATACCGGTTCCCTCTAACTGGCAGATGCAAGGTTACGATGTTCCTTATTATACTAACGTGAATTATCCTCATCCAGTTGATCCTCCTTATGTTCCGGATGAAAATCCATGTGGTGTATATAGGACCACATTTTCAGTAGATGAAAAATGGAGGGAAAAAGAAACATATATAGTTTTTGAAGGTGTGAACTCCTGTTTTTATCTCTATGTAAATGGAGAGGAAATTGGCTATAGTCAATGTAGTCATATGCCTGCAGAGTTTAATTTAACTCCTTACATAAAGCAAGGTGAAAATCAGTTAATCGTAAAGGTATTGAAGTGGTGTGATGGTAGCTATCTAGAGGATCAAGACTTCTTCCGTTTATCCGGTATTTTTAGAGATGTATACCTACTGTCTAGAAATGAAACACATATCCAAGATATTGAAATACAAAGTGATTTGTCCGTAGTAACAGCGAAAGTTAACACAATTCATTCTCCTTTGGATGTCACAACAAATCTTCAAATCTGGAGCAGTTTATATTATAAGGATGAACTAATAGAGAAGAAAGAGGTTATTGACGGTAATGTAACCTTTACTGTAAAAAATGCAAAACTTTGGAGTGCAGAAACTCCTAATTTATATACCATGATTTTTCATCTAGGTGAGGAGTTTATACCGATTCAAGTAGGCTTTCGAACGATAGAGACCACAAAACGTGGTGAATTACTGATTAATGGTACTTCTGTAAAGTTAAAAGGTGTGAACCATCATGATACTCATCCTACGAAGGGACATGTAATGTCAATTGAGGATATCCGTAAGGATCTAATTGCCATGAAACGTTTGAATATTAATACAATACGTACCTCACACTACCCTCCAACTTCAGAATTTTTAAAGCTGTGTAATCAATTTGGATTTTATGTTGTTGATGAAGCAGATATAGAGATGCATGGTTTTATTGCTAAGACGACAGGGTGGGAATATAAAGCCTATTCCGAGGATTGGTTAACCGATCACCCTCTCTGGGAAGAAGCTTTATTAGAAAGAATCAGAAGAATGGTTGAAAGGGATAAAAATCATCCCTGTATCATCATGTGGTCCTTAGGAAATGAATCGGGATATGGCTCTCATTATGATAAAATGTGTGAATGGATAAAGAGTAGAGATACTGTGCGTTTGATACACAATGAAAGAGCGAATATGGTGGACAATCCGCCATGTGTCGATGTCGTTAGTTATATGTATGTGGATATGCAAACTCTAGAAAGAGAAGGTCAGAGTGAGGATACAAGACCATATTTCCTCTGTGAATATGCCCACGCCATGGGAAATGGGCCTGGCGATACAAAGGATTACCAAGATATGTTCTATCGCTATCCCCGCCTGATCGGTGGATGCATCTGGGAATGGGCGGACCATACGGTATTAAAGGATGGTAAATATTATTATGGTGGAGATTTTGGTGAAGCAACTCATGACGGTAACTTCTGCGTAGATGGTTTGGTTTTTGCTGATCGTAGCTTTAAGGCTGGTTCCTTGGAAGCAAAAGCAGCTTTTCAATATATGAAAGCAGAATTAGTGGATGGAACTACCGGTAGAGTGAAAATTACAAATTTACATGACTTTACAAATTTGAATGAATATTATATCAACTGGAAACTTGTGAGAGATAGAGAAGAGTTGGTCTATGGTGAAATTACCTTAGATCTGGAACCTCATCAAGAAAAGGAAATTATCCTACCATTCGAATTACCAAAAGAATGTGAACTTGGTTGTTACCTGGAATTTTCGTTGGTAACCATAAAAGATAATGAGTGGGCAGAAGCTGGTTATGAAACCGCTATGGTTCAGTTACAAATTCCAGAGGTTAAAGTTAATTATCTCTTTACTCAGAATAAGAAC
>JAEWEO010000001.1 GCA_023389295.1 Bacillota bacterium | reverse complement strand
TTTTGAAACCTCCTTTAAAATGTTAGTTTTGGACGACCGGCATTTTGGGGAGGCTTCTTTTATTTTATAACATAATAACAATGTTGGGAATATGTTTTCACACACCCCAACATTCATTATAGAACCGTTTCTTCTAGTAGTATAAATAACCGGAGAAAGCATATTTTATTTAAAATATTGATATGCTACACAAGAATAGATAGTAGATTTTAAACTCATGAAATATAAATTAATATGGAAAATATAACAAAAGGGTGATAAGATATTTAAAACGGTGAAAAGAACCGAAATAAGAAAAATGGAGTATTATATGCAACTTTCAAAAAGACTAAAAGCTGTTGCTGATCTTGTAACACCGGGCAATCGGGTAGCCGATATCGGATGCGATCATGCTTATACATCAATCTACCTTGCAAAGAATGACATTTCTCCACGTATCATCGCTATGGATGTAAATCAAGGTCCCATCGATAGAGCAAATGAAAATATAATAAAATATGGTTATGAAGACAAAATTGAAACTAGAAAATCAGATGGATTAGAAAAACTAAGAGAATATGAGGTTGATACGATTGTTATAGCCGGTATGGGTGGAGCATTAACCCTTCAGATTCTGACTAACCATCTTCCAGTTATGAAGTCGGTAAAAGAACTGATTTTGCAACCACAATCGGAGATTTATAAGGTTCGTCAGATGCTTCAGGAGTATGGTTTTCTTGTAACAAAAGAGAACATGTTAAAAGAAGATGGTAAGTATTATGTTATGATAAAAGCCTTAAAGAAGGATGTTGTTTCAGATACAACTAAATTTGAATTAATGAAAGAAGAACATTTTCATTATGGAAGATTATTATTAGAGCAAAAACTTCCTGTATTAAAAGAATTTCTTTTATGGGAGGCCTCCATATGTAAGGGCATCTTAGATGCTTTAGCCGTAGAGGAATCTGAGAAAACTCAAGTGAGGGAGGCCGAGATAAAAGAAAAATTGCAGTTGATTGACCAAGGGTTAAAATATTTTGATCTGGTGTGATAGACATCATAAACGAGGAGGGATAAGAGATGGATGATAAAATAAAAGTTGAAATTAACGGTGAAATTCGTGAATATCCTCAAAACAGCACACTTCTGGATATTAGTAAAGATTATCAGAAAGAATTTGAGAACGATATTATTCTTGCATTTGTGAATAATAAACTGCGTGAATTATTCAAACATCCGGCCGATAATAGCAAAATAAGTTTTGTAACTACTGCAGAGGATGCGGGGCATAAGACCTATGTAAGGGGTTTAATCTTGGTTATGCTTAAGGCGTTTTACTCAGAATTTGGTAGTGACAATGTCTTGAAGGTATCGGTGGAATTTACCATAGGCAATGGTCTTTACTGTGATTACACAGGGAAGCTGCCTCTTACAAAGGAACGAATAGAAGCGGTTAAGAATCGAATGAAGGATATCATCAAAAGAGATATACCGTTTATAAAACGGAGTATTGGAACGGATGATGCTATCGAATTGTTCCGACGTTATCGGATGTTTGATAAAGAAAAACTATTCAAATACCGTCGTGTTTCTAAGGCAAATATATATAATTTGGATGGATTTGAAGATTATTATTATGGTTATATGCCACCGAGTTCCGGTATGCTTCAGTATTTTGACCTTATGCTTTATGAAAATGGATTCCTATTACTCACGCCTAATAGAAAAAATCCTACCATAGTAGAACCCTTCGTTCCGCAAAAGAAACTTTTTGAGACACTCAAAGAATCAAATGAATGGGCAGATATGCTAGATATTCCTAATGTAGGTGCCTTAAATGATATTATTGCTAAAGGCAAGATGAACGAACTAATACTAGTTCAGGAGGCCCTTCAGGAGAAAAAGATTAGCGAGATTGCTGAAAAGATTAAAAATTCATCCGGAAAAAAATTTATAATGATAGCTGGTCCTTCTTCCTCAGGAAAAACAACTTTTTCTCATCGACTTAGTATCCAGTTAAAGGCACATGGTCTTAGGCCACATCCCATCGCAGTTGATAACTACTTCGTTGATAGGGAGAAAACACCAAAGGATGAGAAGGGTAACTATAACTTCGAATCATTATATGCCATTGACCTGGAGCAATTCAATAAGGATATGACGGATTTGCTAAATGGTAAAGCGGTTGATTTGCCACATTTTAATTTTGTTTCAGGTAGAAGAGAATATAAGGGAGACTACCTTACACTTGGTGAAGAGGATATCTTAGTGAT
The DNA here is from genome assembly GCA_023389295.1 of Bacillota bacterium. Taxonomy (GTDB): domain Bacteria; phylum Bacillota; class Clostridia; order Lachnospirales; family Lachnospiraceae; genus Mobilitalea. The sequence continues at coordinate 6,923 of JAEWEO010000001.1, read as the reverse complement.
TGAAGGAATTCATGGATTAAACGATGCATTGTCCTATTCTCTGCCTAGAGAGAGCAAGTTTAAAATCTATATTAGCGCTTTAACTCAATTAAATATTGATGAGCATAATCGGATACCCACTACCGATGGACGATTAATTCGTAGAATGGTACGTGATGCGAGGACAAGAGGAGCCTCAGCCCAAAAAACCATTTCCATGTGGCCCTCCGTTCGTAGAGGTGAGGATGAGAATATTTTTCCTTTCCAGGAGGATGCTGATGTAATGTTTAATTCGGCATTAATTTACGAATTGGCAGTACTAAAACAATATGCGGAACCGGTTTTATTTGGTATAGACCGTAATTGTGAAGAATATGTGGAAGCTAAGAGATTATTGAAATTCTTAGATTATTTCATTGCTACACCGAGTGAGTCGGTACCTCAGAACTCAATATTAAAAGAATTTGTTGGAGGAAGCTGCTTCAAAGTTTGATTAGTAAAATAAAAAACACTCGCATTAGCGAGTGTATCCATTGTCTTTTATGAGCAGCACGATAAGCCGGGTTCTGTCTTGAATGGTCATCTATCTTGACCACATGTTACCATGTGGCTCAAGTATCCGCTTTCGCAAATACTACGCGACCTACCCTAAAGCACGGCGGGCAACCGTATCGCTTTATGTTCGGTCTTGCTTCGGGTGGGGTTTACATAGCCTCTCCTGTTACCAGAAGAGCGGTGGTCTCTTAAGCCACCTTTCCATCCTTACCAATACGTCCTGACGAATCAGATGCATGATTGGCGGTATATTTCTGTTGCACTAGCCTTGGAGTCGCCTCCACCGGACGTTATCCGGCACCCTGCCCTGTGAAGCCCGGACTTTCCTCACCTTAAAAAGGCGCGACCATCTATGCTACTCACAGGTTGTATTCTACCACGACTTTAAAAAAAAGTAAATGAAATTTAATGGAAAGTACGCACAATTACTTAATCCAGGATTAAGAAAAATGTAAGGATTTTTCTATATGCCTATGGTATTATATTGGTAAGTTTGGTTTATCATTTATGTTTTAGATAGTAGGAGGCACAAGAGAATGGAACAAATTCAGATATTAGTTGTGGATGATGATAAGGATATTGCAGATCTTGTGGAAATCCATTTGGTTAGTGAGGGGTATCTCGTTCGAAAAGCCAATAGTGCCAGAGAAGGACTTCAAATACTAGAAACAGTAGATATTAAATTAGTGATTTTAGATATTATGATGCCGGGTATGGATGGTCTTTCTATGTGTAAAAAAATTAGAGAGACAAGCACAATTCCAATCATAATGCTAAGTGCTAAATCGGCTGATATTGATAAAATTATTGGACTTGGTACCGGGGCGGACGATTATGTTATAAAACCCTTTAACCCACTTGAATTAACGGCTCGTGTAAAATCACAATTACGACGATTTACAAAATTTAATCCTAGTTCTCATGAAGAAAAACAGGACAGAGAAATTGTTCTGGATCATTTAATCATTAATAAGGATAGCCATAAAGTAACCTCTTATGGGAAGGATGTTAAGTTGACGCCCATTGAGTTTGATATTTTATATCTTCTTGCCAGTAATGTGGGTAGAGTATTTTCCACGGATGACATCTTTGAAAGAGTTTGGAATGAGAAGATGTATGAAGCCAATAACACGGTGATGGTTCATATACGCCGCATCCGAGAAAAAATAGAAATGGATTCACGCAATGCACAAATAATTAAAACTGTATGGGGAGTTGGCTATAAAATTGAAGAATAATATTTTCAAGAGCTTTCGCTTTGAAATTGTACTATATAGTCTTTTAAGCTTATTATATACAGTATTAACCATAACCGTATTTTATATTGGAATGTATATTCTAATATGGCAGAAAAAACCTATAGAATCAAGGGCTTCCATAATATTATTGGCCATTATAACCATTTGTGGTGGAATCACGTTATTTATCACTTATTTCTTACTGCTTACAAAGAAGTTTATAAATTATATTAAAGAGATTTCCGATGGAATTAATCAGATATCTCAGGGGAATTTGGACAACCGGATTGATATAAGAAATGAGGATGAATTTGCTTATTTGGCAGAAAAACTAAACCAAATGGCGGATGATATCAAAGAGATTATGGAAAATGAACGTCGGATTGAATATGCCAAAAATGAGTTGATAACAAGCATAGCTCATGATCTTCGAACGCCTCTTACCTCTATCATTGGCTATTTGGACTTGGTATCCTCTAAGGTGTTGGCACAGGATACGCAGATGAAGTACATCGGTATTGCTTATAGTAAGTCGAAGCGTTTAGAAAAATTAATTGATGATTTATTTACCTTTACAAAGTTCAATTTTGGAGAAGTTAAGGCTTCCTATAGTGAGGTGGATATTGTAAAGTTAATGAATCAGCTGGTAGATGAATTTTATCCTAGCTTTGCAGAATATAGTTTGAGTTATGAATTTGAAGCTTCGCATTTATCAGCAGTAATCAAAGCAGATGGAGATTTATTGGCCAGAGCGTTTGCAAACCTAATCAGCAATGCTATTAAATATGGAAGAGATGGAAAACAGATACTCATACGTTTGGAAAAGAAGGATGATGGAGTAGTCATCTCCATTATCAATTATGGAATTGCTATTCCACCGGAGGACTTAGAAAGAATATTTCAACGGTTTTATCGTGTGGAATCCTCAAGATCTAGTGAAACCGGGGGTAGTGGTTTAGGACTGGCAATAGCCCAGAGCATTATCGAAATGCATCATGGAAAAATAACGGCTAAAAGCGATAAAGAGGGAACAGTATTTCGGGTAGAATTAAAGGAGGAACCGGGTAGACAATAGTAGTATAAAATAAATTGAGCCATCAAAACTCCATAGGTAAGTCAGTACATTTCGGATGCACTAGGAACCTTTTGGAGATAATGATGGCTTCAATTTACGAACTATGAAAACGGAAGAAGAAAAATATATATCCACATTATAACATAAAAACATAAAAAAGGTAGGCTTTTTTAAAAAATTAAAACATTGTTAACAATTACAAATTTTAACTATGCATGCTATGGTACTTAAATGATCCTAGATTTAGCATATTCTATCAAATTTTTAGATATTCGCAGCTTTTGAAATAAAGCAGCATAGGCAATCTCGTCTAAGCCCTCAATAAAATTAAGGGGGAAATTCTTTTTCAGTCCACTATTCTTAAGCAGTAGAGCGGCCTTATTATAAGCTACAGCTGCTTCAATCTCCGTTTGATAACGTCCAACAAAATAATCACCAATGATATGTATTTTTGTTAGATAAATGTACTGTCCTTTATGAAGGACCTTTGATACTCCATGGAAAGAATTAATTATTTCTATATTATGATACCTAAAATCATAACAATCGCCATTTATAAAGTTATAGTCTTTCCCTAAAACTGCATAATTTTTTATGCCATAACGGGAAGAAATATTAACTTGCATACCATAGTCGTTTACAAATAAATGCCCCCCTCGTTTCATGATTTTATGATGAGCATAGTAGAAAAGATCATCAACGTCAAACTTAAGGCAAGTCTCATAATTAATATAGTAGAGAAAATATCGCTTTTTTATGTAAATCGGATTTTTAAAATATATTTTATTATCTCTATAATTAATTAGTATTACCCATTTGGTAAAAGGAAGCATTTTCTTTGTGGAGTAACTCTCTATTGTTTCCTCTGAGGTTGGTGATAAAAGCTGGCATGCCATTTGATACGCATCATGAGCCGAGAGCTCATTTGTATAACTTCCAAGGCTAATATGCTTTGCACCATATGTTATGGAAGCACGGTAATAAGACTCTCCATTTTTTTTTGTAGCATGATATACTCCGGGCAGCATAAAGAATGCCTCCTGTCTTTTCGATGTTCGAAATCTCTTTGAATTTTTAATATAGCAGATATTAAAGAAAACTGCAAGAAACGACCCTAGAAAATGACAAATGTTAACAAATTGTTAAGGCTTTTTTATTAAGTATGTCTAGTTTTTTCATTGTAAATCGTACTAAAGCAGTAGAATATGTATAAAAGTTAAAATTTGGGCGTAAAATATTTAATAAGTAGTTAACAAATTGTTAAAATTAGACTGTACAAACTGCATAATAAAATATGGAATAAGGTATCCAAAATTTGTTACATATCTCCTCTAGTGTAAAATGATGGAAATAATATCTCGGTGTATCTAACGAAATTGAGGTTTGATTATTGACACAAAAATTAAGGTTGCCTATAATGCATGATAGCATTATCAATTATTCCAATTAATGGAAAGTAAAAGAAAGGCATTTCAAATTTTAGAAAAGAGGAAAGACTATGACATTTATATATTCGTTTCTTCAAAAGAGAAAAATGCATGAAAGCCAGCATGGAATTATTATGGTTGTTACTGCATATATGTTGTCCGTTCTAATGCTTGTGCTGGGCTCCGATGTTTTTTATAACATCAAAACAACAGCAGCAGACATGAACGAACAAACCCAAGAAGAAACTGAACAATTAGCTATTGAAGGGGTTTACCAGCCCAGAAGTACTGCACTCGCAGAGAGATTGGTCGACACCGATATTATCAATCCATATAGTATTATGGATGGACAGACAACTACGGAAACTACAGAAGAGGGTACAGCAGTTCTAACACCTGAGGATAATAATACCGTATGGTTTTTAGGAAATGCAATGGATACAGATACCTTTGATCGTCTTATGGGGTCAATGAATAATATTGTCAAAGTGAATGGTAAAAAGGCAGTTGGTACCACTAAGAAAGCTACAGCTAAGAAAATTACGGATAAAAAATCCACAAGGAACTATACCGTTACGGTGGCTTCTAGTAACTCTGTGATTACCGTCAAGAGTGAGGAAATAAAAATGCTGGAACGGATTGTGGAAGCCGAGGCCTCCGGTGAGGATATGGTGGGTAAAATATTGATTGCTAATGTAATCTTCAATCGTATGGCAGATGATGAGTTTCCCGATACAGCAGAAGAAGTTATTTTCCAAGAGGTGGATGGTGATTATCAGTTTTCACCTATTGCAAATAATAGATACTGGGAAGTAAGTGTATCAAAAGAAAGTAAGAAAGCAGTAGAAAGAGCAATGGATGGAGAAGACTATTCTGATGGTGCACTCTATTTTATTGCTAGAAAAAGAACTACATCCTCAAGTGCAGCGTGGTTTGATAATAACCTGAAATGGCTATTTCAACATGGAGGACATGAGTTCTACAAAAATAGATAAAGTATTGTATCCGAAGAATAGCCGTGTTATAATCAATGAAACTTGCCCAGCTAATATTTACATACTTCATACTGATATCTAAGGTTAATAATAAAGTTGAAGCTAAAGCTAAGGGTAGTGAAATCATAGAAAAGGGGATTGAAAGTGATGAACCTAATGTACAAGAGTACAAGAAATACTGGTAATGTAGTAACAGCTTCTCAAGCTGTACTTCAGGGCTTATCTTCGGATGGAGGTCTATTTGTACCGGAAAGGATACCTACTCTTACAAAGAGCTTTGAGGAACTTTCCAGATTAGATTATCGTGAAATTTCTTATGAGGTAATGAAGCTTTTTTTAACGGATTATACGGAGGAGGAGCTAAAGAATTGCATCAATAGAGCATACGATGAGAAATTCGATACGAAAGAAATTGCGCCAATAAAGCAAGTAGGTAGTGATTACTATTTGGAATTGTTTCATGGAGCAACCATTGCATTCAAGGACATGGCGCTGTCTATATTACCGCATTTACTAACGACAGCAGCAAAGAAAAATAACATTAAGGATGAAATTGTAATCCTTACCGCTACCTCTGGTGATACAGGTAAAGCAGCATTATCAGGCTTTGCAGATGTTGACGGTACTAGGATTATTGTATTTTATCCTAAGGATGGGGTAAGTAGTGTCCAAGAAAAGCAAATGGTAACTCAAGAAGGCTCTAATACGGATGTAATCGGAATAATTGGTAATTTTGATGATGCTCAGACCGGTGTGAAGATGATGTTTAACAATCAGGAGCTTGCAAAACGTCTGAAAGAATCCGGTTATCAATTCTCATCTGCGAATTCGATTAATATCGGCAGATTAGTGCCACAAATCGTATATTATGTCTACTCCTATGTCTCTTTATATAGGAAGAAACAGATCTCATCAGGAGAAGAAATTAACTTCGTTGTACCAACCGGTAACTTTGGTAATATACTGGCAGCTTACTATGCAAAGTGCATGGGAGTTCCAATTCATAAGTTGATTTGTGCATCCAATGAAAATAAAGTTCTCTATGACTTTTTCCAAACCGGATGCTACGATAGAAACCGGGAATTCATATTAACAAAATCCCCTTCCATGGATATTTTAGTGTCCAGTAATTTAGAGCGTCTTATTTATCAGATTGCGGACTGTGATTCTGAGAAAACAGCAATGTTTATGAAATCTCTGACGCAAGCGGGTAAATATGAGATAGATCAAAGTATGAAAGAACATTTAAAGGACTTTATAGGCGGTTGGGCTACCGAAGAAGAAACAAAGGAAGCTATCTATGAAGTTTATCGTGAAAACGGATATGTTATTGACACGCATACGGCAGTTGCTGCAAGTGTATATCACAAATATGCAAAAGCAACAGAGGATAACACAAAGACGGTTATCGTATCTACTGCCAGCCCTTATAAGTTTGCAAATAGTGTACTGGAAGCTTTACAGATGAATGATATTCCCCAGGAAGACTATGACCAGGCACTTTTATTAGAACGAGTATCTTCCGTCGCTATACCGAAAGCTGTCGAAGAAATTCGAAATGCGCCTATTATACACAAAAATGTCTGTGATGCTAATAAAATGCAAGGAATTGTTGAGGATATTTTAAAAATAATCTAATTGTGACAAATGCATG
>JAEWEO010000328.1 GCA_023389295.1 Bacillota bacterium | reverse complement strand
ATATCATTCATTCATTATTCTTACAATATATCCCAATAGTGGTTAGTTAATGTATTGAAACTATCCGTTCATACAAATTGAATAACCATGGGAAGAAAAAGACTGCGAGACGGATTATAGATTCTCTTTCAGAGATGAATGGAAGCGACGTACTCATGAATACTCAAAGCTACAGAAATTAAAAATCGCCAGAAGTCTTATAAATTAAGGACTTCTGACGAATTAAGTTAAGCACGAGACGGGATTCGAACAAAACTCGCATACACAATACTGATAAATAGGAGGTTAACAACTTCTGTTATTTATCTGCACACATGGAATGTGTGCTTTTATTTAATTTATTAATTTGTAACTGAATAAAAAAATTACCGAATGTTAATGTTTTACTATAATTCTCTGGCTTTAACTCATTTTCTTTAAATAAGCCAATCTTTGCAGCGTAATTCATAGTCTTAACGTCATAATCATTACCCTTTGTAGCTCGTGGTGCCTTAGGGTCAATCGCTCTTACTAAGATACAGATATACTTACTATTGGTCATCTTGGTAGCTGGCTTAAACTTGCCATCCTTGTAACCGCCTAAAGCACCTGCGTCAGTTAAATACTTAATGTACTTATAGTTTGTAGTCTTGCTTGTTACGTCAGTAAACTTTGTAGCGTAGGTCTTTTTAGTAGTTGTAGGAGTTATTATTTCCGTTATAATATCCGTTTCAACTTTGTTATTATTATCAGTAATTTCGATGGCAGTAGGAGTAGGTGTTATATTAATTTCAGAAGCCCGTACAGCTGTTGGATTTATGAGAATACCTATCGTTATACCTGCAATAATTGTGTTTTTAAAATTCATGAAAATCCTCCCCGTTTTCTTAGATTCATATGTATATATATCTTATATTAGTATGCCATATAATGCCAGTATACTCAAGCCTCTATTTAAAAGAAAATGTATGATTACACTGTTGATTACACTGTAAATGTTGATGCACAGAATGCCCTTTCTTCAATGTTTTTTTAATAGGAATTACGTTCGAATCCCGTCTCGTGCTTAACTTAATTCGTCAGAAGTCCTTTATTTATGAGGATTCTGGCGAATTTTCATTTCTGGAGTTTTGAGTACCCATGAGTACGTCACTTCCATTCATGTCTGAAAGAGCATCTATAATACGTCTCGCAGTATTTTTCTTCCCTTGGTTATTCAGTATGTACGAACGGGTAGCGTCGGTATCATTGTTTCCGAGATACCAGAGAATATCTTCCGTTCCTATGCCCCTTCTGTCCATCTCAGAAGCTACGGTTCTTCGGATATCATGGGCAATGCACGTCTGCACTGAGCACGGATACAGTTATCGACCTCACTTTGAGTTTCCCATTTTCACCTTCAACACGACTTTCCATCCGGTGGATATGTATTTCTCTGGCTTCCCAGACAATTTCAGACCATTTCAACGCTACAGCCTCTCCAATCCTAAGTCCAAGCTTGAATAGAAGAAATACCACATAGGCGTCGGTCTCGTATGGCTTCTGCATTAACCGCCTGTTCATCTGACGAAAGAGCTTTGATATATGAAAGAATCCCAATAACCGTTTACCCATACATAAATGTGATGTTTAACCGTTATTGGAATATGTTGTAATCACAAAAGATGAATGATATAATAAATATCACAAGTGAAATGTCATATTTAAAATCTGACTATGCCCTTACATAAATACCCATCTAGGCAATGGAGGATAAAATGGATTTTCCGACAAATTGGCATAAAGAATGTATTGAATATATGACAACAGAATGCAATAACTATGGCCTATCTTTACTTCTAGAAGGATCGTTAGCCAAGAATTTGGGTTTCAAATTTTCTGATATAGATTTGAAAGAATTATGCTCAGAAGTCAAACAATCCCTTTTTGAATTATATCATATCAATTTAAAAGATGGAAATATGCAAAGTCAAATGCAGGAAGCACTAAAAATAATAACTGATAAAGAAAATGTAAATAATGAGATTATAGAATTATTTGATGATTTGTTTATTAGTATGAAATAAGTATTAAGCTTTCAATCATTTCCCATAACAAACCATATCATATCAAATAGTAGATTATTTATAAATATTATGCTAAACTGTAGCTATAAAAAGGAGGTGACAAAGTCATGAATTACACAATTATGAATGAGCTGGTAGAAGGACTAAAGGTCATTTTTTGTGACAGATTAGTTAGTATCATTCTTTATGGCTCGGTTGCCAGAGGAACAGCTACTGATGAATCCGATATTGATATTGCCATCATAATAAAAGATGCAAAAAATCAATCCTGGCAAGATAAATTGATTGACTTTACTTTAGCCCTAGATTTGAAATATGACAAAGTTTTTTCTGTTATAGATATTGATTATGAAGAATACACAAAATGGGAGAATGTGCTTCCTTTCTATAAGAATGTAAAAAAGGATGGTGTAGTTCTATGGAAGGCAGCCTAAAGGAATTATCCGCTTATCGTTATTCAAAAGCTATGGAAGATATAACTGCTTCAGAGGTAATGTCGAAAGAGTCGCTCTATAAAGTATCAATTAATCGTTCCTATTATGCAATTTTTCATGCCATACGTGCAATCACCGCTTTATCAGGATATGATTCTTCAAAGCATTCAGGTATCATAGCATACTTTAATCAAAACTTTGTAAAAACCGGTGATTTTGATAAAGATGCTTCAAAAATAGTAAAGAAAGCTTCATTCTTACGAGAAAAATCTGATTATGAGGATTTCTATATTGCATCTAAACAGGAAGCTGAAGAACAACTGGAAAATGCAAAGATATTTCTTTCAAAGGTAGAGGAGTATTTGAGAAAAAACGGTATACTATGACTTTATAACAAATCTAATAGGTAAATTTTAAGTACCCTCATGAGTACGTAAAAAATGGATGTGCCGGAAAGTCCCTTTTTATCAGTATTTTTACAAAGGAATAGAATTCGAATCCCGTCTCGCGCTTACGAAATCCCTTGATTTTCAAGGGATTTTTTATTGCGTTGATATGTGCACCGCATGTGCACTACTTTTATAAATTCTTTTTACTGCTCTTTTTCAGAAACATCTGGAAACAAATAACTTAAGTTCAATATCCTCTTCTTTTCAAAGTAAAACAGATACAGTTTATCAAGCATATCCTCCATTGATACTGAGGATATTTTCTTAAGCTTTCCATCCTCCCTTACTGTCGTGATACACATTAATAACGTTAATAACGTTGTACGCAGATTATTGGTAATTTCTATTTATTTATATTGCTTACTATGATATTATGAATTAATAATTTACATATAATTCAAATTTATGGGGAGGAACATATTATGGGAAGTAACATGATTTTTTCGATAAAACCATTATCAAACGCATTGATATCAGATTACCTAGATTTCTTTGATAACCGTGCATTTACAGATGGAAATCCTAATGGACCGTGTTATTGCACATCTCCTAATCAAGATGAAAATACTATAAAGAAAATGATTAGTGAGTTTGAAAAAAACGGAGTAAAAGATACTGTACGCAAATATGCCGTGGATATGTTGAATGAAGGTATAATACAAGGTTATTTAGCCTTCGATGGTAAAAACTCTATAGGATGGTGTAACGCTGCTGATATG
>JAEWEO010000292.1 GCA_023389295.1 Bacillota bacterium | reverse complement strand
GTGGAGCTGTTTACTTGGCAGAAAGTATTGCTAATATTAACCAGGCTGCCGATACCGTTACAACTCAGTTGAAGAAGGCACTTGACTGTGTAACTGCCATTCAAAGCAATGCATATCGCTCCAATATCTTGGCTTTAAATGGTTCCATTGAAGCGGCAAGGGTAGGAGAAGCAGGAAGAGGTTTTTCCGTTATTGCAAAAGAAATGAGAAACTTTTCACAAGTGAGTGGGGATACAGCAAAACTAATCACAGAAGCTTTGAGTGAAGTATCGGAGTCAATCTCTGTCATATCCCATGAGGTGAGCGAAGTTAGTGGTGTTGCTACACAACAGGCTGCGTCTACTGAGGAGATTACGGCATCCTTAAATGACGTAACAGATCAGGCATCAAAGCTTGTTTCCTATAATGAAGTTATCATCCAACAATAACAATATCTTCTTGATACAAATTCGATACCCCTTTGCGATAGAAGAAATAAGAAATGAGGTGCTATAAAGATGGGAGAAGAAAAGAAAAAATATGTTCCGGACCCTAATTCTGCAAAAGCAAAATTAGGCCAAATAGCAAAGGAACATTACGATAATCTTTGGGTAGCGAAAGAAAAGGGAGAGCTAATTGGTTGGTGTGCCAGTAATTTTCCTCAAGAAATCTTCCAGACCCTGGGGCTTACGGTATGTTATCCGGAAAACCAGGCAGCTGCCATTGCAGCTAGAGGGGGTGGTGGCAGGCTTTGTGAGATATCGGAAGGTGACGGATATTCCAATGATATCTGCGCCTATGCAAGAATTAGCATTGCTTATTCTAAAGTAAAAGATATTGAGGAGCAAAATATGCCTCAACCGGATTATCTACTATGCTGCAATAATATTTGCAACTGTATGATCAAGTGGTACGAGAATCTGGCACATGAGCTTAACATACCAATGATACTGATTGATATCCCCTTCAACCCGGATGATAAGGTGTCAAAGGCGCAGATTGAATATGTTAAGGGTCAGTTTCTGGAAGCAATTAAGCAACTGGAGCAGATTACGGGTAAGAAATGGTCCGAAGAGAAATTCAATGAGATTATGAAAATCTCCAATAGAACCTCAAGAGCATGGTTAAAAGCCACCAGTTATTGTAAGTACATACCATCTCCCTTAAATGGTTTTGATCTCATGAATCACATGGCAGTTGCAGTATGTGCAAGAGGAACCCTAGAGGCAGCCGAAGCTTTTGAACAGCTAGCCACTGAATACGAAGAAGGGGTTAAAACAGGTGTCAGTACCTTCAGAGAAGAAGAAAAATACCGCATTATGTTTGAAGGGATTGCATGCTGGCCACACCTTAGATTTACGGCAACTCAATTAAAAAGTAGAGGAATTAATATGGTGGCAACCATCTATGCAGATGCCTTTGGATTTATATATGAGGATTTTGACGGTCTGATTGAAGCCTATTGTAATGTGCCAAATGCAATTAATTTAGAACATGCGAGAGATCTAAGAACAAGGCTTGTTAAGAACAATCACGTGGAGGGGTTATTGGTACATACTAACCGTTCCTGCAAATTGTGGAGTGGATTCATGTATGAAATGAGCAGACAAATTGCCAAAGAATGTGAAATTCCCTTAGCCGCTTTTGATGGTGATCAAGCGGATCCTCGTAATTTCTCAGAAGCGCAATATGAGACCAGAGTGCAGGGATTAACAGAGATTATGAGTGCTAACAAAGGGGGTAGGTAAGGATGAATACAGTAGAGCAAATACTACAGAAGTTTCATAAAATAGCAGACTCACCAAAAGAGCAGTTAAAAAACTTTTTGAAACAGAATAAGAAAGTAATTGCCTGTGCACCGGTCTATAACCCGGAGGAAATCATCCATTCTATGGGATTGATACCCTTTGGTACTTGGGGTGGTGATACATTAGTCAGAGAGGCAAAAGCTTATTTTCCTTCTTTTATCTGTTCCATCATGCAAACAATATTGGAGCTTGGTATCAATGGAAGTTATGAAGGGGTATCGGCAATTATCATACCATCACTTTGTGATTCCTTAAAATGTTTGGGGCAGAACTGGAAATATGCAGTACCAAACATTCCTTTCATACCCATGACCTATCCTCAAAACCGTGATACGGAATACGGAGTAGCATTTACAAGAGCAAGCTATGAACGTGTCATTGAAGATCTGGAGCGAATTACCGGTGCAACGTTTGAGGAGGAGAAGCTTACAAAATCCATCGAAATTTATAATGAACATAACCGTGTTATGAGACAGATAGCAAAGCTCTTAGGAGAATATCCGCAAATACAGGCAAGTGATCGAAGTGCAATCTTTAAGAGCGCCTACTTTATGGAAAAGTCAGAGCATACAAAGTTAGTAAATGAGCTGATTGGCTGTCTGTCACAGATGGAGAAAAGCAAAAAGCAAAGCTTAAGAGTGGTTACCAGCGGTATACTTGCTGATGCGAAGGAGCTACTTGCTATTTTTGAAGAATATAATATACAGATTGTAGCGGATGATATTGCCCATGAATCCAGACAGTTCCGTGTCGATGCAGAGGAAATACATACAGGTCTTGATAGCCTTGCAAGTAAATTTGCTCACATGAATTATTGTAGTGTTTTGTATGATGCTAACAAGGGCAGAGCGGATTATATTACAAAGCTGGTAGAAGAACAAAGGGCAGATGCAGTCCTAGTCATATTAACTAAATTCTGTGATCCTGAAGAATTTGACTATGTCATGATAAAGAAAGCGTGTGAAGAAAAGGAAATTCCTCTGTTACTGCTTGAGATTGATAGGCAGATGGTTAATTATGAACAAGTGAGAACAGCGGTTCAGACCTTTTCCGAGATGGTTGGTTAATTCTATGGAATTAGAAATGATAACAATAATAGAACAATTTCATCGTATGGTGGAGCAAAGAAGAGGTTATGTTGCTGTGACGAACCAGAAAGAGTCCTATACCTGGGATAAACTTGACTTGCTATCGGACCGGTTGGCAGGAATGTTATTATTACATCATAACCTTAAAAAAGGGGATCATATTGCTCTTTGCGCAGAAAACTCCATTAGTTGGATCTGTGCCTATTTATCTATATTGAAAATTGGTGCAGTAGCGGTATTAATCAATCCCAAATTAAAGGATCAGGAAACAGCTTGGCTAATGGAATATTCTGATGTTGATTATGTTTATTATGATGATATCTTCTGGGAGTACAAATCCAAGGAGTGGACATTAGATTTACCCGGAAGTTCCATTGGGAGAGAGGAATGGAATAAACTAAGGAGTTTACCACCGAGTGCATTAAGTGAAAACAAAGAGATACTTAATAGAGAACAAAAGGAGATAAGTCCACAGGATATGGCGTGCATGCTCTTTACATCAGCTACAACGAGCAAAGCGAAGGGAGTATTACTCAGTCATTATCAATTAATTAATGTCGCCAGAGAAGCTACCTTTACCCTTCGTTGGAACAGTAAGGATCAGGTTTGTCTTGCACTTCCGATGTTTCACTGCTTTGGCCTCTCTACGGGATTACTATCCTCTTTTGTACATGGTGGAACACTACATCTAAGTAGTAAAAAGACGGTGGATGTAATGAAGTGTATTGAAGATAAGAAGTGCACCGTATTAAACGGAGTTCCCTCTTTATTCTTAGCAATCATACATAATAGTGAAAGAAGTAAATATAACTTAAAATCCCTTCATAGTGGTATCATCGCTGGTTCTGAGGTACACACAGAAGATTATCTTAAGATTGTTCGAGAGCTTTCTATGGCTGGACTGATGCAATCCTATGGACAGACAGAGGCTTCCCCCAGCATCACATTTACAAGTTATGAGGACACCCTACCTATGCGCTCAGACACCGTTGGAAAGAAAATCAGTCATATTCAGATGAAAATTGTGGATATGGAAAATGGTGAAACCCTGGATGCTTTTCTGACAGGAGAAATAGTGATCAAAGGTTATAATGTGATGAAGGGGTATTATAAAAACGAAGAAGAAACAAAAAAGGTGCTTTTAGAGGATGGATGGCTTAAGACCGGAGATGTGGGTTACATGGATGATGAGGGGTATCTTTATGTAACCGGAAGGAAGAAAGAGATTATTATTCGATGCGGTGAAAATATCTCACCAAAGGAAATTGAAGAGGTTATCTTGCAAAGTAGCTTTGCAAGGAAGGTGAAAGTATTTGGCGTTCCCGCTCCTGTGGTACAAGAGGAAATCGTGGCCTGCATTGAATGTGATGATCAAAGTTTGTGCAAGGATAAACTGAGAGGTGTGATAAGGAACAGACTAGCCGATTATAAAGTACCAAAATATATTGTGATATATGCTAGTTTTCCGATGAATGACAGCGGAAAAATTGATGTATTAACCTTAAGAAATGATGTGCTATCAAAGGTTTTGGAGGAAAGTGAATAGTCTCCAAGTCTTTTCAGAAATTAGCCAAATAGGCGGAATGGAGAAACGAATGATTTTTACACAGCAGCATGAATTAATACGTAAATTAGCAAGAGATTTTGCTAGGAAGGAATTGACCCCGGACATCTTAGATCATGTAGAAGAAACAGGAGTATTCCCCAAAGAAATACTGGATAAAATGGGCAAAGCAGGTTTCTTTGGTATTAAAATCCCAAAAGAACTTGGTGGTGCAGGTGCGGATACACGTGCCTATGTCATCGTTATGGAGGAAATTGCACGCCAAAGCGCTGTAGCAAGTTTGTATGTCTCTTCACCAAACTCTTTATCCGGTGGGCCCCTATTATTATCGGGTACCCCAGAGCAGCTTGAGAAATATTTAAAACCCGTTGTGACCGGAGAAAAGATCTTAGCCTTTGCTTTAACAGAGCCGGGTGCAGGCTCCGATGCAGGGGGAATGGCAACAACTGCAGTGCAGGATGGTGATTATTATATTCTAAACGGAAGAAAAACCTTTATTACTATGGCTCCTCTTGCTGATTATGCTATTGTCTACGCTAAGACGGATATGACAAGAGGTTCTAAGGGTATTACAGCGTTCATTATTGATATGAAACAAGAGGGTGTATCCTGTGGTAAAGCAGAACATAAGATGG
>JAEWEO010000190.1 GCA_023389295.1 Bacillota bacterium | reverse complement strand
ATTTTCTCTATCACATCTCTTTTGCCAACCATAATCTGCTCCATATTTTGTATCATCTCATCTATTTTTCCTTGATTTTTCATTTCCCCTCAAGCCCCTTTCTAAATGCATCAAACATGGCATACATTTCCATTATTATACTTTATTTGCCTTGGTGTTAGCAATGC
The DNA here is from genome assembly GCA_023389295.1 of Bacillota bacterium. GTDB lineage: Bacteria > Bacillota > Clostridia > Lachnospirales > Lachnospiraceae > Mobilitalea. Next base: position 8,825 of record JAEWEO010000190.1, on the reverse strand, counting down.
TTGAATCGCTGAATAGCCAAATATTTTATATTTTTTAACATAGATGGAACAATGCATTTATTTACTACTTCTCTTAGTACATTTATGACAAATTATAGTGTCAAAGAATACTACATATTTCTCCTGAAGTAGCATAAACTCTGGCACAGATATATATATTACTAACAAGACCAAAATATTTCCCTCTTGCTCTTTGGTAAATAACAAAGCTCGACAGTATCAACTATCACATTCAAAAATATTAGCTTTGTAGACATTCTATAAATCATGTACAAAAAAAACCGTCTGTAATTAGTGTGACCAACTACAAACGGCTTAATATTTTATATTTCTGCGATCATATCTTGAAGGAGCTTTACGGTATGACTGATTGCCAATTCTTCAAATTCAGAATAGGCCATCTCAGCGCTTTGATCTGCCTTATCCGATATGGCACGTATGATTAAAAAGGGTAACTGATTAAGATAGGCTGCCTGAGCAATGGCAGCGCCCTCCATCTCAGTGCAATAGCCCTGGAAGTTCTCTACGAGCCATGACTTCTTATCACCATCGGAGATAAATTGGTCCCCGCTTACTACTCGACCTATATGCACTCCTACCTCCGGAATAACGTTCTGACAGACTTTTTTTGCCAGAGAAACTAATCTCTCATCTGCCACGAATATGGATTGTTCCATTCTTGGAATAACTCCAAGACCGTAGCCAAAGCCGGTTGCATCCATATCATGTTGTAGAGCATCTGTTGATAATACGATATCTGCAATATCAATTTCATTACGTAAGGAACCAGCAACTCCGGTATTAATAACTGCCTCCACCTGATATCGATCTGCTAATATTTGCGTACAAATTGCTGCATTTACCTTACCGATACCACATCTTACAACAATAACTTCTTTCTCCTTAAGCTTTCCTTCACAAAAGTCCATGGAAGCGATTGTATTTATAGTTACATCCTGCATCAGGCCCTTGATAATGTTAACCTCTTCCTCCATAGCCCCGATGATTCCGATTCTTTTCATCTTGTACCTCCAGTTTTTCTTTTACTTATATTGTACCCCATCATTATAACTTGCAAGGTTATAAATGTAAAATTAAAATTAAAATATTGCAAATTGCAGTCTTGTGAGATACAATGTACTCGATTGAGAGTGCCTACATATATGACTCTTCATATAAATATAAAGAGAAAGATATCGATAGAAAGAAAGGGAATGAGCATGATATTTAAGACTTCGGGTGTATGCAGCCAAGAGATAAATTTTGATATAGATGAGAATACTGGTACTATTCTAGCACTTAATTTTAAAGGTGGTTGTTCTGGTAATACTGGTGGTATATCCCGTCTCGTTGTCGGAATGACCGTTGATGATGTAATTAATAAACTAGAGGGAGTGACTTGTGGTTATCGCCCAACTTCCTGTCCTGACCAATTAGCAAAAGCCTTGAAAGAATGGAGGTCCAAGAGATGAAACGGATCGTGCTAACCGGCGGAGGTACTGCCGGACATGTAACTCCATGCATCGCCTTATTACCTGAGCTAAAGAAAGAGGGCTATGATATCCAATACATCGGCTCATACCAAGGAATTGAACGTAAATTAATTGAAGAATATCACATCCCCTACCATGGAATTTCCTCAGGAAAGCTACGAAGATATTTTGACCCAAAGAATTTTACAGATCCTTTTAAGGTTGTAAAAGGTTATTTTGAGGCTAGCAAGATATTAAAAGAGTTAATGCCGGATATCGTTTTTTCCAAGGGAGGTTTTGTAACCGTACCCGTTGTAATGGCTGCTAAGAAACATAAAATACCGGTTATTATTCATGAATCCGATATGACGCCTGGGTTAGCCAATCGTCTTGCTCTGCCCTCGGCAACTAAGGTTTGTGCAAACTTTCCGGAAACTGTGAAGTATTTACCTGAGAATAAGGCTGTCTTAACGGGAACTCCAATTCGTAAGGAATTGTTTTCTGGTAATAAAATCAAAGGTCTAGATTTCTGTGGATTTACCGCTAATAAACCGGTAATTTTAATCATTGGTGGTAGTACCGGATCTAGAGCTATTAACGAGATAATAAGAGGTATGCTTCCCACCTTACTACGTGATTTTCAACTCATACATCTATGCGGTAAGGGGAATCTTGATGAAAGATTCATGGATACGGAGGGATATGTTCAGTTTGAATATAGTAAGGAGGAATTAAGTGATCTTTTGGCTGCTGCTGATTTGGTAATTTCCAGAGCCGGAGCAAACGCCATCTGTGAACTTCTCGCTTTACGTAAGCCGAATATCCTCATTCCGCTACCTGCCTCCTCAAGTAGAGGGGATCAGCTCTTAAATGCTGAATCCTTTGAACGTCAGGGCTACTCCTTTGTTTTAAAAGAGGAAGATTTAAGTCTTGCTACTTTACTAGATGCAATCAATAAGGTAATGGAAGCAAAACAAGACTATATCAATGCCATGAATAAGAGCGAGTTGAATAACTCGGTAGGCACAATTGTGAAATTAATCAAAGAGACCTCTAAATAAGAGGTCTCTTTTTATTCAAATCATTTCTGCATTCTTTTTATAATCTTGCTTTTATGGAGTTAGCTAGTGTCTGAGCTTCCTTTTCCTCATATTTACCCTGAGCCCATGTGATATTTACCTGATCCTTCTTATATCTAGGTATCACATGCATATGATAATGGAAAACAGTTTGTCCGGCTGCCTCTTTATTGTTTTGTAAAATATTGATGCCATCACAATTTAGCTCCTCCATCAAGCCCCTTGCTATCTTCTTAGCAACCAAAAGAACCTTGGACGCGATTTCATCATCTAAATCAAAGATATCTGCAGCATGCTTTCTTGGTAGTATAATGCAATGCCCCTTCGCCGCGGGAGAAATATCTAATATTACCTTAAAATCATCATCCTCATATACAGTTGTTGAAGGAATGATACCTTCGATTATCTTGCAGAATACACAGTTGTCTTGCATAATATTTCCTCCTGTCGATTGTTGTTTGTTTCTTTATCTTGTAAATTTTACTATTATTTGATACTATAGCATTAATCATTTACTGATTCTGACAAAAGTAACTTAGGATAGGGCTTCGTAATAAACTTCATTGATTGGAATACTTGGGGAGGTGTTCATATGTTTTCAACCATTAACTACGATTCACTCGCTTATCTAGTAAAAGCAAATCCGGAATTTGAGTCCGTTGTCAATACAATTATTGCTGATAATAAAAAAGCTAATTCCATGCTAGTTCATGAACTTCGTAACCCACTTACTCTGTTAAAGGGTACTATTCAGTACATTGAATCAAAACACCCTGAGACACGGGATTATAAATACTGGGATCAGATACAGGACATAATCAATGATATGGAGAAGCTAATGGCCGAGGCTTCCCTTTACAATACCTATAATCTGATTCAAAAAGAAGATACCAATTTAATTACAGTATTCGAGAACTTAATTAATAGCTTTATGCCACAGGCATTAACTAAGGACATCCTCTTATCGTTAACCATTGATTCCAATTCTAGGCCATATTTTATGTCCTACCCTTGTGATGTGCTAAAGATAAAACAGGTTCTTATTAATTTAATTAAAAATGCCTTTGAAGCAACTACTCCAGGTAATTTTATCAACGTAGAGTTGAAATACGTTATGGGTGACTTTCAATCTCCCTCCAAGCTTTCCATTGAAATAAGCAACAATGGAGCAAAAATTCCAGAGGATGAGTTAGAAAATATCTTTCTGCCTTTTGTGACCCACAAAAAAGGTGGTACCGGTATGGGTCTTGCCCTTGCCAAAAAGGTTGTGGATATGCATTTTGGTAGTATTAGTGTAGAATCAAGTGACTTATTAACTACCTTTAAGATCATGCTTCCGATTTAGGAACTGTTTATAAAATATTAAATTGAAATACTTGATCAAAGCTACGTAAGGTTTTAAAATTACCCTTTGCTGTCAGCTCACCTGACATAAAGGCCCCTTGAAAGGTAACTCTTCCAAGTACTAATTTATTCATTACACTTTTTGTCGTCTTTGCAATGACATCCGCATCCGTCTTTTCTCCATAATAACATTTCAAACGTTTATCGTTGATCTCAACGATAATTGTTTTCTTTATGTCCGATAAATGGATCGAATAAGATGCCACAAAATCCTCTATGGGATGGAAATTATCTTTTAAATTCTTTATAAATTCCTGACTATTCTCTCCTTCATTGCTTTGATCCAGCATCTCTTTGAAAAGTTGGGTCAGTTCCTCAATGTCTTCTTTTTGCTTCTTCACATAAGTATCATCGGATACATACATGGATAACTGTTCACTTTCCTGCGGTGTTAAAATAATGGAACTACCCCTCAATACATTTTGCTTAATCGCAGCATTGCTGGTAGGTAGCATCTTGGTTTTCTGGTGAATCATACGATAGAAACCTTCTGCGCTCTTTTCAATGATATGTGCATAATCGCTATTGGTTTCAAACTCAACATGATCCTCCACATAGGCACTTAAGCCTTGGCAGGGGATTCCTCCAAGCATTTCCCAAGCCTTAATAAGTGTAAGCTCCGCATCTCTTTCTCCGTAGGTATTGGCAATGGCTACCGGTAACATATATAATTTCGCTAATTTCTCCTTATCCGCATAGAGCCAACAGGAATCTAAAAATTGTTGCATCAGACCTCCGATTCCCATCCACTCTACCGTAGTTGCAAAAATTACTCCATCTGCCTCCTTAAGCGTCTTGGGAAGCATGGTAATTGCATTTTTTTCTTCATAGAGATTATATCTTGTCACCTGTACCCTCAGTTCTTCCAGTACTGATGTAAGTTTGCTTATCACATAAAGAGTAGGATCCTCAATTAACCCTCTACCACCATAATAAATATTAATTTTCATGCAATACCATCTCCTCTGTAGTTTCTAGTATCTTATCTGCTTGTGCAGTATTATTGTTCACGTAATTCTTTAGAATATTTGTCTTATCATATTCTGTCTTTATTAGGTTCTGTTTTTATAATATTCTTGTTTTATTACACTCTGTTTTTATTGCGTTCTGTTTAATTGCATTCTGTCTTTAATTGCGTTCTATCTTAATTACGTTCTGTCTTAATTGCGTTCTGTCTTAATTGCGTTCTATCTTAATTGCACTCTGTTTTTATTTGGTGGTATGCGATATAAAATTGCCGCAAAGAGCACTCCGGATATAAAACCACCAACATGTGCTGCCTGATCTATGCCAGAGTTTATAATTCCACTATACAAACTTAGAATAACAAATAAAATCATCTGTCGAAAGCTTATCTCTCGCAATCTACCCTTGTTTATGATTACAATATAAAGTAGTGCTCCCACAATACCAAAGATAGCACCTGAAGCACCTACCGAACGAGATGTCTGTGAACTGACTACTTCTGCGTATTCCTTCCACATATTATAACTGATGGAAGTAGCCCCTGCAACAATTCCGGTACCAAAATAAATGAAAAGATATTTCATTTTACCGGTTACTCGTTCCAAATTAGCACCAATGAAGAGAAGTACAATCATATTATTAACCAAATGGCTCCAGTCTAAATGCATAAACATGGAGGTTAAGAGTCTGTAGTATTGCTGATACTCCCGAATGTAGTACCAGGATAAAGCACCTCTCTCCAGCACTTGCATCCTTTGGCCCAACCATAAAATATTTGTCATAAAATAGACCAGAAGATTAACCGCAATAATTGTCATGGTGATAGGGGACGAACGATATCTTTCAATACTTCGTGTTCTTTCTCCCCTTTGTCCATAATTTGCACCGGTATAATCGAATGACTCTTCCTTAATCGATTGTTCCTTTTGTTCCTTGTCTAAAAGCTCCTCTAAGATCGTTTGAATTTCGTTAAAATCTCCTGTTTCTGTTTCATAGATAATCAAACGGTTGGATCTTACATCAACAATCCAATGACTATCCCTCGCTGCATCAATAGCCAAGGGTTTCACCAGATCGGGATTTGCAGTAAAAATCAAGCTAAGAAGTTTGATTTCTTGTGGATTTGAACCTCTAAAATTCATCTTAATCTGTTCTAATATGTGTTCGTATTGAGGTTTTGATAACTCATTTCCTATTGTGTGTATTACGGATATAACTGTTAATTCTTTCTCTGTTGCATAATAAAACAGATAGATCCCCTGTGCATTTGAGTCTATGCGCTGATAACCTTTTGTTTGCAAATAGTGATTTAATCTGTCTTCCATCATGCTTTTACCTAACCTTTATTTATTCTTCCCACTCAAAAGAGCGTTTGACCGCTTTCTTCCATCCGGCAATCAGATGGTCTCTCTCCTTCTCCTCCATACTAGGATGGAAGGTCTCTCCTAATGCCCAGTTATTCTGGATCTCATCTTGATCTTTCCAAAAGCCTACGGCTAGGCCGGCAAGATATGCTGCTCCAAGTGCTGTCGTTTCAATACATTCCGGCTTAAGTACCTTTGCATTTAAGATATTAGCTTGGAATTGCATTAAGAATGCATTGGCACAGGCACCACCATCTACCTTGAGAGTCTGTAAGTTTGCCCCTGAGTCAGCTTCCATAGCTTTTAGTACATCATGGGTCTGATACGCAATGGACTCTAACGTTGCACGTATGATATGATCACGATTACATCCACGAGTTATACCAACGATTGCACCTCTCGCATATTGATCCCAGTATGGCGCTCCCAGTCCTGCAAATGCAGGAACTACATAGACACCATTGGTGTTCTCAACCTGCAAAGCATATTTTTCACTTTCTGCAGCACTTCTAATTAGCTGAAGCTCATCCCTCAGCCATTGTATCGCTGCCCCTGCAACAAATACACTACCTTCTAAGCAATAGGATACCTCAGGTCCGGTACTCGCTGCAATTGTTGTTATTAAGCCATTCTTTGAGACGATTGCTTCCTTGCCTGTATTCATTAACAGGAAGCACCCAGTTCCATAAGTATTTTTAACATCACCCTTATGAAAACAACATTGACCAAATAAAGCTGCCTGTTGATCCCCTGCTGCACCGGCAATGGGAATCTCCTCACCAAAGAGAGATCTATCCGTATACCCATAGAGGTGACTGGAGGGTCTAACCTCCGGTAGCATTTGAATTGGAATGTTAAGTTCTTCAAGAATCTTATTATCCCATGTTAATTTCTTTATATCAAATAGCATCGTACGTGATGCATTCGTGTAATCAGTAACAAAGGTTTTTCCTTTGGTTAAATTCCATATAATCCAGGTATCTACAGTACCAAATAAAAGTTCCCCTGCTTCGGCAAGTTCCCTTGCGCCAGGAACATGGTTTAGAATCCAAGCAATTTTTGTGCCGGAGAAATAGGCATCCGGTATTAATCCCGTCTTATCCATGATATAGGCTTCATAACCTTTTGCCTTTAGATCATCAATCATCTCGGAGGTTCTGCGGCACTGCCAAACAATTGCATTGTAAATGGGCTGTCCGGTTGTCTTATTCCATACAATTGTGGTTTCTCTTTGATTCGTAATACCAATGGCAGCAATGTCCTGTGCCAATATATTAAGCTTAGCCATTGCTTCTGTTGCAACGGATATCTGAGAGGACCATATTTCCATAGGATCATGCTCTACCCAGCCGGGCTTTGGATAAATCTGCGTAAATTCCTTTTGCGCAACGCTCTTCATCTTTCCTTGTTTATCAAAAATGATACATCTAGAACTAGTAGTCCCTTGATCAAGTGCCATTATATACTGTTTCATTTGCCTATCCCCATTTCTAATTAAGATAAATTAATAACCGGGTATACCCTCTATAAACCTTAGGCATTCCTAATGACTTATGCTCCGACAATCGCAGCTATGATAACGAAAATTGCACCAATTGCAAGCCCTATCTCAAATAACAATAATAAAACATAAAAAAACTTATCCCAAAACTTTAAGTCTTTCTTTCCAATTAACTTAAATACGGTACTTACAATTAGAAATGCTGCAAAAGCAAAGAGAACAACACCTTTTATTACTGCATTTCCAATGATAACTGAGATCACTAGACAAAGGATTAAAATAACTGCTGGGATAATGTCATATGATTTTTTCATTGAACACCTCCTATCATTTGAATTAACCTTAGAATTAGCTTTATTGTACCACCATTATTCCATTATTTACAGTCCTTTTTATAGAATTACGTTTGATACAAAGTTTGCCCCAACTGTTTGAACAAAAAAGAGAATCTATAAATTTAAGATTCTCTAAACAGTCTCATTACTATGCTTTTTTCTTATGGATCAATGTTAATCCACAGCTTATAAGATTTTAAGGTAATTCATCCACATTTTTTCTTAGCTTCATTAATAGAGAAGGGATAACTCTTATTATGGACCCCCCCCCAATAATATCAGCATCTATATATTTAACTGAAATATGTTCTTAATATTAGCGAAGGATATCTCATCTCCAAATTTTAGTTCCTTCCTTTGATAGGTCAGCAATATTTCCTGTTTTTCTCCTTAGGGCTAGTTTTATCAGTTTTGTTAAAAGGTTTCAAGGAATATTCTAATTCTTGAACATTTTAATACAATATTTGTCTACACTCTCATTTTGGTACCACCTACTTCCAATGCACCTATCTTCATTCATTGCTCATTCTCCTTTGTTAGACCCTATATTTCTGCTAATAATAATTTTTATAAAATACTATAGTTTATAAAAGTGCACTAAATATTTTTTCTACTTCAATGTTTTAATGTTAATTTCTATCATCTCACTTTATGATATATTCCAGTTTTCAAATGCAGATGTGACAAATTAACCTATATATAGC
>JAEWEO010000077.1 GCA_023389295.1 Bacillota bacterium | reverse complement strand
GTATGTATGGACCACAAACGATTTTATCCTCAAGGCGCTTTAAATTTTCAACTTCTATCCACAAATAGGTTCCCTTTGTATACGGTCCTTCAATTCCTTTTGCATTTCCAAGTAACATGGAGTATTCTCCATTATCACCATCGAATCTGCAAAGAGTAATCTCTCCATGCTTTGCCTCCGCTTCAACTGCACCCGGATGATCAAACGCTAGAGGATAACCAATGGAGGGTTTTTCTTTCGCTACTGATATGGGCCAAGGACCGCAATGTTGAAGTAGTTCTCCATTCTCATTATCCGGATGTCTTACGGTCCAGTCTGCAAAGAAGCCATGATTTTTTCCCATGCCTGCTGCTTCCACCATAATAGCAGTAATTGCACCGTGAATATCTGTCTCACATACCACCGGGAAGCCCTCTTCATTTAATAAGGAGTTTGCAGCACAGGGCATAATACCAATCTCTCCCTGCAAAGCATTCCAGCATTGGATAGCAGCTGCATTACAGCCATATTTGTCCGCCAGTCTTCGAATTGCTACTTTTAACGCAGCTACATTCTCTAACTCATGCTCCTTAATCTTAATACACATATTGTCTTTACAATAGGAAATCACCTCTGCCACCTGGGTGCCTTCTTCTTTTACTTTTTTCATTTCTTTCGTAAGCTCCGGCAAAGGAATTGGAGCCAATTGTATATTGAATTTCTCTAATAATTCACCTTCGTTACACATGGTCGACCAGAAATCACTTGGTCTAGGTCCAATTTGAAGAATACGAGTACTACGAAAAGCCTTTACCACATTGCATACTGCTAGGAAATTAAATATTCCTCTCTCAAATTCCGGATCTGTTACTCTACAGTTTGTTAAATAAGTAAATGGAATGCGAAATCTTCTAAGTACCTTTCCCGTTGCAAAGAGACCACATTGGCTGTCTCTTAAGCGTATTCCATTTTCATCCGGTCTTTCATCCCTTGGTCCCCATAACAAAACAGGAACATTCAGTCTCTTAGCAAGTCTTGCACATTCAAACTCTGTTCCAAAATTGCAGTGAGGTAAAAACAAACCGTCAATTTGTTCCTTCGAAAATTTCTCTGCAATTTTCTTCTCATCCTCTTCCTTATACAAAAGCCCTTCTTCGTTGATGTCTGTAATGTCAACAAATTCGACACCTAGTTCCTTTAACCGATCTGCAATTAAATTACGGTATTTTACCGCATCAGGAGCACTAAAGATACTTCTTCTTGTTGGTGCGTAACCAATTTTAATCATCGCTTCACCTCATAAATTTATTTTAATAATTACTTGAAACAACTTGTTTTATTTACTCAAAGTAACTGAGTGAATGGAAAGACTCTCTCTTGCAATCTACTAATTTAATAGATGATTGCGAAACTATATTAACAAGAAAAGGAGCAGTTATTAAATTGTATTTAATTTTAACTTAATTATATAGCTATTTTATTAAATTTGTCAACTCTTTAAATTGCTATTAAACAAGTTATTAAGTATTACTTTTGTTTATAGCACCACTAATTTTCATATTTTACTTGATTTTTGAATTTACATTCTTTACAATGTTTTCAGGTTTAATTTTATTTAATTTTAAGTAAAGTTTATTAAACGGAGGAAAGAATGAGTATAAAAGCAAAAGAATTAGCAGAACTTTTAAATATATCCGCAGCAACGGTTTCCATGGTTTTAAATAACAAACCGGGGATTAGCGAAGAAACAAGGCAGCGTGTTTTAGAAGCAGCACAAAAATATAACTGCCCCCTTCCAAAAAGCAAGGAGCAGTCTGTTAGTGATACCATTCACTTTATTATTTATAAGAAGGACGGAGCTATTGTAACTGACACTCCATTTTTTGCGCATCTCACTGAGGGCATCACACAAAAATGCCGCCAACTAAACTGTTTACTTCAGATATCTTATTTCTATGAAAACGAAAATACAGAAGAACAGCTCAACATGATAAAAGCAGATCATCATTCGGGTATTTTACTTTTAGGTACGGAAATCAACCCCAACATGATTAAAACCTTTCAAAGTTTATCTGTTCCTATGGTGATCCTTGATTATTATGATGAGGATATCAAGACGGATTGTGTACTGATCAACAACCATCAGGGTGCATACCATGCTACACGGTACTTGATTGACAAAGGTCATAAGAAAATTGGTTATCTGCGCTCTCGTATTCCCATCGGTAATTTTAACGAACGTGCAGAAGGACATTACAAAGCACTTAAGTCTTATAAGCTTGAAGCAGACACCTCCAAGGAATATTTAATTCACCCCTCTTTAGAGCTGGGATATTTGGACCTAATGCAGCAATTAAAAGAGAATAAGCCTACTGCAACCGCATACTTTGCTGATAATGACATTATAGCTGCGGCTGCTTTGAGAGCTTTTCAAGAAAATGGTTATAAAATTCCGGAGGATTTATCTATTATTGGTTTTGATGATATGCCCCTATGTCAGTATGTGGAACCCGCCTTAACCACCATGCGAGTTCCAAAGCTTGAACTAGGTGCTCAAGCTATTAAAAGGCTCTATGATAACCTACACTCCAATGATAATACCATTATTAAGATAGCCCTTTCTACTGAGCTTATAGAGCGAGCAAGTGTAAGAGAGATTACACTTGAGTAACGTATCGGTGCATTTTTAAGAATTATAATCTTCGTAGATCGAAAAGTAAAATTAAAATAAGGGTAGGAATACGGGCAAATCGTTGCTATAATGATAAATAGTGTATAATAATATCATTTAATTACCCTAAATTACAAACATGACAAACATTACTAAGGAGAAAAAGGCAATGAAACAAAGGAAAAAACTGATCTACTCTGCCATACTACTGCTATTATTGCTGTTTATGGCTCCGCAAGTGTCCCCCACCGTCAATGCGGCGGAAAAAACATATTTAAATTATAAGGGCCAGGGTGATTCAAACAAGGTACTTAGATTCCGAATGAAAGAGTATACGTTCTACAAAGGTGAGAAAGTATATGATTTTGAAATGTATACCTCATACTTCTGGGATGTAATGCCGGATATGAAAACTACCTCCAGCAATAAGAAAGTAGTCACCGTTTCAAATAGTATACTCAAGGCAGTTGGAACAGGATCCGCAACTATTACCACTACCTATACTATTAATAATAAAAAATACAGCTTTAAGACCAAGGTAAATGTAATTGCAGCCGACGGATCTACTTCCAAAGATAAGCTTGATTATGAAGTAAATAACGGAGAAATAAAGATTACTTCACTAAAAGGTTCTGTGAAAAATTTGATCATTCCGAAGTATATGAGTGGCTATAAAGTGACTACCATTGATGAAAATGCTTTTTTAGGAACAAATATTACATCCGTAGTAATACCGGAGGGAATACTTCATATGGGTGATGGAGTATTTGAAGGTTGTAAATCATTAGAAACAGTAAAAATCAAGGCGAAGATCAGTAATCTTCCACCAAAAACTTTTTATGAATGCAAGAAATTAAAAAGCGTGGAATTACCCTCTACCGTAAAGAATATTAAATCAGAAGCATTCTATTACTGTAAAAAACTATCAACCATAAGCGGTGCTAATGTGGAAGTAGTCGGAATGGATGCTTTTAGAGAATGTGATATTCTTACTACCTTTTCCTTCCCTAAATTAAAGAGCATTGGAGAATATGCCTTTGGTTATAGTGGGATTGAGGCTGTTCCGGACCTAAAGTATCTAGAAACAATCGGTGAGAGTGCTTTTGAGTATTGCGAGAAACTAAAGACAGTTGGAAATCTTACTAATCTGATAAAAATTGAGAATTGTGCATTTATGGGTTGTGAAGCACTTGAACGGATTGGCTTATCCGATAAGCTAACTAAGATTGGGTTTAGAGCATTACAAGACGCACAGATTTCCAGTATAAAATTACCAGATACTCTTATCAATATTGAGCAATATTCCCTTCCTGATAGACTTTCTAACTTAGAATATAATCAAAATATTAAACGAACCGGCGTTACAAATTTCTTCGACAAGGTGGATCTAATTAACTCGGCTTTAGATGAGATGAAGATTGCTGAAAGTGATAGTGATTTGGAAAAGATACGTAAAGTTCATGATTGGATTGTTATCAATGTTACCTATAGTTTAAATCAGTTATTTTCAACAACCGCAAAACTGAAATCAAATGATTTTGCCTATGCAACACTAAAATCTCGTTTTGCGATCTGCAGTTCATACTCAGAGACTTTTCTTGCCTTTATGGATCGATTGGGAATTGAGTGCATCTTGGTTGACAGCTCTATAATGGACCATCAATGGAATATGGTTAAGTTAGATGATGGTTACTGGTATCATATTGATGTTACCTGGGATGATCCCGGCGCTAGTGATGAATGGCAACGTGGTTATTTGAGTTACAAACATCTGGTATGTACAGACGAACAGCTTGGTAAAAACCATAGTGGCTGGGAAAGTAACAATGTGCCAAAAGCGAATGGCACAAAGTATAAAGATTACTTTGACCATAGTTACTCTATTAAATTATAGTTCAATAAATTTTTACGACGCCCCTTCATGTAAATATGTTTATCACATAGATGGCTAAAAGAATAGCGTGTGAGAACGTGTCTTACGTTGGATAATAATTACACGCTATTCTTATAACATAAAAATGTGATAAACATGAACTTTGAAACTATTGTTAAATTTTCTGATACGCCAATCTCTCTGCCCCGTCCTCGAGATAGATGATACCGCATTTCTTAAAACCATTCTTGATTAAAAGGTTTTGCATTACATAATTATCCCGATGAGTATCAATTCTGATGTTTTTACATTTCTCATAACACCAATCAATACAATAAGAGGCCACACCCTTCTTATGATTTCCGGTTGCAATTCTATGTATGACACCATAGGGTTCCTCATTAAGCCAAGCGCCCTCATAGATACTTACATAGGTTGGATCAATCCCAAGGGTAAAACGAAAAACCCCAAGGATCTCATTATCATCGATACATACAAAGCTACTCTTTTCTTCTATATCACTAGTAACTAATTCTCTGCTTGGATAGCCATTCACCCATTGAGCATGATTTCCATGCTCCCTCATGTAACTGCGAGCATGCTCATAAATTTCTAATACTTGGTCCAAATCCTCAAGGACCGTTTCCCTTATCTCCATCGCAACTCCTTATATCTTCCATTTCTATGTTTAAAATTTCTTTATGTTTATTCCTATTAAAATGAGGATGCACCTCATATTAAAGCATACTTTCTTGCTCTTCTTGTGAAGTTAATATCCCTACAAACTCCTTCTTCTCAAATTCCTGTACGGAAATACGATTTTTATTCGGATTAGCAAAGACAAAGGTCTTATCTACATTGTCGACATAATTCTGTATCTTATCATTGGTCGCACTAATAATTGCTTGGAAGCCCAAGGTTCTAATAAGACCAATACAGCTTCCAACCTTCTCCGCATCCATCTTTGAAAAGGCTTCATCCAATACTACCAGTCTTGGTGTGGGTCTTCTTCTTACGTTACTCTTAAGATTGATACGATATACCTGTGCAAAGCTTGCAAGTAGCGCAACATACAGAGGATTTTGTCCCTCTCCACCAGAGTTTTTAGAAAGCATCATACTTAGTCGCATGGGAGGCATCCCTTCCACCAGTTGTTCCATATCAAAGGATAGATAGGTTCGATAATCCGCATATTTCTCCATATTTATCCTAGCCTCTTCCAAGGCTTTGGCATCACAGTTTTCCGGTGGCATAAAAAGTTCGATCAGTTCATTGATTAACTCATTATAATCTTTCTCATGCTGCATACTAAACATATCCATTTGGTCCGTCATATTACCCGTTAATTGGTGAGGATTAATCTCTAGATTCTCATCCATGAACATTTCATAGAATTTACCATCCTCCCCTTTGTTTCTGGTAATGATGAAGCGATATTTATCCTTACCGAAATCTAGTTGGGACAGAATACGATTTAGATCATCCTTCTGTTGCATTACTTCTTTGATGGCGTCTCTAATCTTATAAATAAAGTCCGTCTTAAAATGATGAATGGCTTGAACTGCCTGCTCATTCGCCTTTCTGGAAAATTCATTCAGTTTATCGCTACTTAGGTTCTCAAGTAGCTGATCGTAGCCGGCATTATCTTTGCCGGAAAGAGAAAGGCCACGATATCCATAGGACGCATGGTGTTCTTCTCTTCGTTTCATTAGTGTATCATATTCCACTTCCATCTGCTTTTCACTTACCTGCTTCCGGTAAAGAATTTCACTACGAATTTGTTCCGGCTTTTTATTCCCTTCCTCCTTAAGAAAGCTTTGGAAGATTTCTTCCTTCGAAGCGTCGAATTGAAAAACTGCCTGCTTTTGCAGTAATTCTTCATTGATCGCCAGAATGCTGTCACGGAAACCTTTGATCTCATTCTCCTTTGTTAGCAGGGATACACTTGCATTTTCCTTCTGCTTACTCTTTGCTGCTAATGACTGCTCAATTAGTGTTTTCTTTGCTTTCCAGTCATCTATATTTCTCTGCTTTAATTCAGAAATTTTACGCTGATATTCTGCTTTTTGCAATTCCTTTCCAGCTATTTGCGCAACCTCTTGAAGCTTACTATCATAAAATTCTGTTTCATTCTGCAAATATTCATAATGAAGAAGTTCTTCTATTTTTCTTAATTGTTGCTCTAGTGGATTCTTCTTTTCCTGCAATGCAAGCTTGCGTTCCTCAAGACGTGCTAGCCTTCCTTCTACTGCACTATGGCCGATATAGGCTTCCTCTATGTAATTGCGCGGATTGATATGTTGCAATTTGTAGCCTTGATATAGAACACAATCGGTCGTAATACCACTTTTGTTATTACGTAAATCTTCTATGGTCTCACACTTTATAACTGCTCCCATCAAATGATCAATGTAAGCTTTGATATAATCTGTTCCTGCCGATATTTCCACGGCTAAGGAGTTCTTCATTGCAGTACGAGCATCCTTTAGGACACCTTCTGTATCTATGACTGCCACCCGGTAGAACTTCTTTGGATCCAACTCTTTGTATAGCTCCATGGCATGCTTCGCATATTCCGGAGGAACCATAAGGTTCAATTTATGATTACCCATATATCCTTCTACTGCATTTTGCCACTTCTCATCCTCCACCTCAATCACATCGGCCAATATATCCACCTTCACCGGTCTCTCATAGGCCTGCTCCAGGGCCTTCGTAAGATAATCCTTTGCTTCCAGCAGGTAATTTGGATATGCCTTCTGTCCTTTTTTAAGCAGAGCAATTTCCTCCATGATTTCAGAAAGCTGAAGCTTTATTTCTTTTAAAGAAGAGGATAACTCCTCCTTTTCTTTATATATACCAAGTCGAAGCTCATAGAGCTCTGCCTTTAACTTTTCAATTCCGGGGTAGGAGGTTTTATAAGTTATAAACTCTTCTATTCCTGTCTTTACCGCGGGAGCTAATCCTTCCAGCTTAAACCAAGCACTTAGGCCCTCTGCAGTTTTATCATAGGCAGCTTTACTACGATATAACAACTCTAACATTTGATTCAGATTGTTTAATTCTGCCTCTAAATGTTCGTAACCACTATTTTGAATTGCATAGGTAACTTCATCTCGCTCGGTTTGAAGGCTTTTCACATCTGCTTCAAAAACCTCTATGGAGCTTTTTAATACCTTTACGTCTTCCAGGTATTGATCCATTAGAAATTTCTGTTTCTGGACTCTTTTTTCAAGAGTTGTGATGTCTAACTTATCTATGTGATACTCATACTGTATTAGTTGGTCGGCATAATACTGATAACGATTATATTGTTCCTTTATTCTACTAAGAAGTCCAATCTCCTTCTTTGTATCCTCCAGCCTTCTTTTTAACCTGGTATACTGGGCGACACTATCTTGCATATCC
>JAEWEO010000045.1 GCA_023389295.1 Bacillota bacterium | reverse complement strand
CCACGACCTGCGGTTTTGGAGACCGTTATTCTACCAGCTGAACTATACCCCTATTTATTCGGTTATGCCTTAGGCACTTATATATATTACAATGAATTGTTTGAATTGTCAAGAATATTTCTATGTTTATTTTTATTATGTTACTTTTCCTTAGTATCATTCATACCAAATGATAACCCGATCTACTTTAGATCCGCCATTAACAACTCAGTACTGGCAAGGGTTGCATCAATATTTTGAGTAACATAGATAAGTGAATTCGTCATTCCTTCTTCTATCTCCTTTTGTAACGCAATCTCTGCCTCCAGATTATGTAATATCTCATTGGCATTCTGTGTAGATTTTGATATGTTTAAAAATAGATTATTTAATTCCTCCAGGAGTGCTTCCTGTCTATGCTTATGTACTGTTACCGAATCAGATAGTTCTTCATCGCAATAATCTTTTAAGAGCTTGGTTAAGCGCTGTCCTTCTTTCGACATCGCAAGTACTTTATCCGATTCGTTGATCGACTCAAAAGCATACTTTTCCGTATTCGATTGGGAGCTATTCCACTGAACCATCATATCCGCTACATCAGTCATGTGTTCTGAAGCTGTAGCAAGAAGTACTATTTTCTCACATATCCCATTTTTCATTTGTATCCCCCTGATTATTTCGGAAGTAATTGCTTTATTTTCTTAAAAAGGATATAACCTCTTGAATATTTTTTACTCCTATTAGTTTAATACCAGGTGTTTTTAGATGTTCTTTGTTCGCTTGTGGTAAAATACATACCTCAAAACCCATCTTTGCAGCTTCAGCTACCCGATGGTCTGCCATATTAACTGCTCTAATCTCTCCCGTAAGACCGACTTCTCCAAAGATGACCGTCTTACTATCAATTGCGATATTACGAAAGCTTGATAATATTGCGGTTGTAACAGCTAGGTCAAGAGCCGGCTCCGTAATTCTCATTCCACCTGCAACGTTTACATATGCATCACAATCGGATAATTGAATTCCTGCACGTTTCTCTAGTACTGCCATTAATAGATTTACTCTGTTATAATCCGTACCCGCTGCAGTTCTTCTAGGCATATTGAAATTTGTCCGGCTAATTAACGCTTGTACCTCAACAAGAATTGGTCTTGTTCCTTCTAAGGAAGCAGCTACTACAGAGCCTGACTCTCCCTCGGGTCTTCCCTTTAGCATAAATTCTGAAGGATTTTTAACCTCAACAAGTCCACTTCCTTGCATTTCAAAAACACCAATTTCGTTCGTTGAACCAAATCGATTCTTAACCGCTCGTAATACACGGTAGGTAGCGAAGTTATCTCCTTCAAAATATAATACAGTATCTACCATATGCTCCAGAACTCTGGGACCTGCCACAACACCTTCCTTTGTAACATGTCCAATGATGAATACGGTAATTCCCAATCCCTTAGCGATATGCATAAGTGCGCTTGTCGCTTCTCTTACCTGGCTAACACTTCCGGGTGCTGAGGTAACCGCTTCTTTAAACATAGTTTGGATGGAGTCAATAACTACAATATCCGGACTGTATTTTCGAATAGAATCTTCAATCAAATCCAAATCAGTCTCACAAAGGAGTAGAAGCTCGCCGTTAAATACGCCGAGCCTCTCTGCTCTCATTTTAATTTGACTTAGGGATTCCTCACCCGAAATATATAGAACTTTTTTCGCTTTATTAACGATTTCTCGGCACATCTGAAGCAACAATGTTGACTTGCCGATTCCGGGATCACCGCCAACAAGGACTAGGCTTCCTTTCACAATTCCGCCTCCCAGAACACGATCCAGTTCCTCAATACCGGAACACAATCTTAGTTCCGTCTCGGTCTTGATATTTGCCAATAGCTCTGGTTCCCGTATATTTTTAATCGAAGATGATTTACTATTTTTCTTCAAAACCGGTTCCTCTGTAAAAGTATCCCATTCTTTACAGCCCGGGCATTGACCCAACCATTTAGCCGATTCATATCCACACTCTTTACAGAAAAACACAGTTTTGTTCTTAGCCATCTTACTGTTTAACCACCTTTATAAAATCCCTTTTCTCTTCTTCTAAATCTAAACTTAGAACAAGTTTTCCACCTAGGTTCGTCTTCATCTTGCCTAAATTCTTATCATTTTTGAATATTTCATATTCTTTCTCTGCTTCTAGTTCTAAGGTAACCTGAACATTATCATTACCATATACTTCAAAGCTTAATTCATTACCTTTTGTATCTAAATGAAAAACTGCAGTACCGGGTACTGATTCATAGACAAACATACCGTTTCTCTCCAGTTTTGTTATCTCGTTAAAGGTTTTTACTTTGTATAAATCCCCTTGATGTTCAAAATCAGAAACTTTGGATTTCACATTCAGTAAATAATTACCGAAGCTTATGGTCCCATCGCTTTCTTTGCGTATTAACTCTTCAACTACTGCCATTGTATGATCCTCCTAATAGTATTTGTATGCCTAAGCATGACAGAAATGTTTAATGGAACACTTTCCTACATTATAAACGAAAATCCATTTAATTTCTACTATTCATTGCAAATTTAGTGGAATAAATTCTAGTATAATAGTCAAATTATAACATTCAAATAAAAAGTTCGAATGCAAAAATACTCTTCGGGCATCCAAAATAGAAGTTAGCAGTCATTCATAGCTGCCAGATATACTTTTGTCATTCGAACCATGTGTCATACATTTATTTTACTTGCTTTGCTCGAAGGACCATTTCATTATCAAGATACTCTACACGAACAGTATCTCCTTCTTTGATCGTTCCTGCTAAAATTGCTTCAGCCAATTTGTCTTCAATGTTCGTCTGAATTGCACGTCTTAGCGGTCTTGCACCGTATTTCTGGTCAAAGCCTACCTCTGCTAGTTGAAATATTACTTCATCGCTTGTTTCAATCTCTATATTCATCTGTGTTTTACTTCTCTTTGCAATGGAGGCAACCATAATAACAACAATCTTCTGGATATCCTCCTTTGATAAGGAGTGGAATACGATGATTTCATCAATACGGTTAATGAATTCAGGTTTAAAGATTCTCTTAACCTCATCCATTACCCCTTCCTTCATACGCTTATAATCTTCTTTTTCATCGATAACGGAGGCAAAGCCCAAACGTTTTGGTGCAATAATGTTTTGCGCACCTGCGTTGGAGGTCATAATGATGATTGTATTCTTAAAACTTACTTTTCTACCTTGTGCATCGGTAATATGACCATCATCTAGAACTTGAAGCAGAATATTAAATACATCCGGATGTGCTTTTTCAATTTCATCAAAAAGTATAACGGAATAGGGATTTTGGCGAACTTTCTCACTTAACTGTCCTCCCTCATCATATCCTACATAGCCTGGAGGAGAGCCAATGAGTTTACTTACACTATGTTTCTCCATATACTCAGACATATCAACTCGGATGATAGAATTCTCACTTCCAAACATAGCTTCTGCTAATGCTTTGGATAGCTCTGTCTTACCTACACCGGTTGGCCCTAAGAATAAGAAGGAACCGATTGGACGGTTTGGATCTTTTAATCCTACACGACCTCGACGAATTGCTTTCGCAACAGCAGCTACAGCTTCCTCTTGACCTACCACACGCTTGTGAAGGATGCTTTCCAAATTCTGAAGACGTTCTGTCTCTTCTTCTGCCAATTTCTTCACAGGAATTTTGGTCCAGCTGGCTACAATTTCAGCAATTTCATCATCGCTTACCACCAATTGTTTTTCCATTTTCTGTTTCTCGTCTAGCATTTTTTGCTTTTCTAACTGTTCTTGTGCTGCTTCCTGCTGTTTTTTAATCTCACCGGCTTTTTCATAGGCTTCCGCCTTAATTGCTTTCTCCTTTTCATCCTCCAGGCGTTTTACTTCCTGTTCCAGATCCTTAATCTCCGGTGAGGAGGTAAAAGTACTTAAACGTACCTTGGACGCTGCTTCATCCATTAAATCGATAGCCTTATCCGGTAAATAACGATCGTTAATATAACGGCTGGATAATTTAACCGCTGCCTCTAAAGCGCTATCTGTAATACGTACTTTATGATGCGCCTCATATTTATCTCGTAATCCAAATAAGATCTGTATTGCTTCTTCTTCTGAAGGTTCTTCTACTACTACCGGTTGGAATCTTCTCTCCAGAGCAGCATCTTTTTCTATATATTTGCGATATTCTTCTCTTGTTGTAGCTCCAATAATCTGAAGTTCACCACGTGCTAAGGAGGGCTTTAAGATGTTGGAGGCATCAATTGCACCCTCTGCTCCACCAGCACCTATAATGGTATGAATTTCATCAATAAATAGTAATACATTACCGTCTGAGATAACTTCACTAATTACCTTTTTAATTCTTTCTTCAAATTCACCACGATATTTACTGCCTGCCACCATACCGGATAAATCTAGGGTAACTACTCTTTTTTCCTTAATCGTCTCAGGGATATTACCCTCTACAATTTTAAGTGCAAGACCTTCCGCTATTGCGGTCTTACCAACGCCGGGTTCACCCACAAGGCATGGATTATTCTTTGTTCTACGGCTAAGGATCTGAACTACTCTTTGTATTTCACCTTCTCGGCCAATAACAGGATCTAATTTACCCTCTCTCGCATACTCTGTTAAATCACGGCTATATTGGTCCAAGGTTGGTGTTGCTGTTGTCTTTCCTTTTTGCTTTCCTTTACCCGCAGAGTATTCATTCTTTGCTGCGCTTACATCAATACCGGAAGCTGTCAGTATATCAATATATACTTTTTGTACATTAACGCCTAGGGTATTCAACAGTCGAACTGCGATACAGTCGGATTCCTTAATGAGTGCAATCAGAATATGTTCTGTTCCGACTAATTGTGCTTTTAATTTTGCTGCTTCTTTATAACTTTGGTCCAAGATCCTTTTTGATCTGGGTGTAAAACTTCCGGCATCCATCATCTCCACACCGTTGTTTGGAGCAATTAGCTGATTTACCAGTTCTAAGACTTTCTGAACAGTTACGCCGTTTTCCTCGAGGATTTTTGATGCTACTCCCTCAACTTCTAACAACCCGATTAATAGGTGCTCCGTACCAATATAATTATGGGATAGGCGAAACGCTACCTCCCTTGCCACATTAATGGCTTGCTTTGCATTTTCAGTAAATTTATCATATATCATATTGTGTCCTCCATTCTTACTGAGAGTACTCTATTCTCCTTTGATACTTTTCTTTTCATCCAATGAAAGGATATCAGTCATTGAATTCTTTATATAATTGAAGGTAATTCTTTTCTGATGTATTCTGCTCTTGACTGATCTCTTGTTAGACTTCCCACGTTTTTCCCAAGAGTCCATTGTAAGCTTCCGGGTTGAACTCCCATCATAAGCTTATGAATATTAAACTCTCTATCAAAATTAACTAATCCACAATCCTTACCAAGTTTCAATTGGGAAAGTAAACTCATCGCGTCATCTGATGAAATTTGTCTCGCAAATTTTAATATACCATAGGACCGAAATACCTGATCTTCTATTTCATCTGCATTGACGGATAACATATATTCTCTTCGTTTGCGTTCTTGTTTTACTACCTGATAAACAATTCTTTTTAAATTCTCTATTATTTCATTTTCTGAGATACCCATGGTTTTTTGATTGGAAATCTGATAAATACTTCCTAGGCTCTTTGTTCCTTCTCCATAAATCCCTCGAATCGTAACACCATATTTGCCTACCTCTTCCATTAACTTTTGAATCATTCTGGCAGAACTGAGTGCCGGTAAAAACACCATACAAGATGCTCGCATTCCAGTTCCGACATTGGTTGGGCAGGCAGTCAGGTAGCCATATTTCTCATCATAAGCAAAATGTAATTTCTCATAAGCAATATCATCTATTCGATCTGCTTCGCTATATGCCTGCTCTAGATTTAAGCCGCCGACAATTGCTTGGATCCGAATATGATCCTCTTCATTTATCATAATACTGATGGTCTCATCCTCCGAAAGGATTAAACCGGTGGTCTGCTCTTTTTCAGCCAGTAAAGGACTTACAATATGTCTCTCCACCATAGCTGTTTTATCAATATCATTTAGCGTGCTTATATTGCAGGCATAAAATCTTCTATTTTCCTGTTCAGAAAGAGAGTTTGTTATTGCCTTGACCTCATTGACTAATGAAACAGCCTGCTCCTCTGTAATCTTAGAAGAGAAAGGATATGTTTCTAAATTACGTGCAAGTCTTACTCGGCTGGAGATAACTACGTCGCTATCCGGAACAATTTGCTCATACCATTTAAGCATTGTTCATCTCCTCCTCCATCTTCATCTGTTTGATCAGATCACGAAGTCTTGCAGCTTCTTCAAATTCCTCTTTCTCGATTGCTTCCTGAAGCTTAATACTTAATTTTTCTATTTCGGTAAACTCTTTTAATATGTTATCGGTACTTTCAGTAACATATCCTTTGGGTCTCTTACCGGTATGCATATCAGAACCTTGAATGCCTTTTAAAGTCTTACTTAACTGGTTATAAAAATTACGATAACAGTGGGCACAACCGAAGCGACCTTTTTGCATAAATTCTTCATAGGTAGTTTTACAGTTATCACAAGTTACGGTAGGAGTTATTTCTCCGGGCTTTTTCTTGTCAATCGCTGCATAATTGTCAAGTAGGGTGGAAAGAAGATCACCTAGCGTCAAATCACCATTTAATAAGGGCTTCTCCATTTGAAAGGATGTATAATCAGTAGCACATTCCTCACAAAGATGCTGCTCTTTTTTAACGCCATTAATTATTTCCGTATACAATATTTTTGCATCTTTCTTTTGGCATCTATCACATAGCATGGTAATTACCCCCTTTCAAATTCGCTAAAAATCTCATTAACGATTTGGTGTGCCTCCTCGCAGCTAATGTTTTTACAGAAAGCTTTAGCCAGCACTACTCGCAGGTTCTCCCTCATCTCTTCCATAGCCTGTAGCTTATTGATATCAATCGCAATTACAGCTCCCTTTCTACGGTCGAGCTTTAGGTAACCCTCCTGCTTTAGAATCGTGTAAGCCTTATTAACGGTATGCATATTGATTCCGATATGATCAGCCAGGTCACGAACAGAGGGTAAATTGTCACCCTCCTGTATCTGAGAAGTAGCAATACCATAAATAATCTGATTTCTTAACTGAATATAGATTGCTTCATCACTATTAAAATCAATTTCTACATACATTAGGATACACCTCATTATATTACATATTATCATGAAAGATTATTAGTTTGAGCCAAATAACTAATCTTATAACGTTATATCTGTTATACACTTAGTATAACAAATATGCTTCTTTTGTCAAGTATTAATACTATTGTTGTCTAGAGCTTTTCTGTTTTAGCAACAAGCGAATTATGACGATTATCATTAAGATGCAGAATGCACTAAGAAGTGCTATTACGATTGCTGCCTTACTTAAGTTTGAATTATACTCCTCTGTCAATGCTCCTTGATCCAAATCCTCATTTTGGTCGTCTGTGCTCAGTACGTTATCCAAATTATAACGCTGAAGTGTCTTTTCTATTCGATCAAATTGATAGAAGCCTTTCTCACCATATTCATTTTCTACATAGACTAATATAAACTCGCTGGTTTCATTCTCAATTGGTACGTATACCGGTATCGAAGTTCCTTCTATCGTTAATGAACTCTCTTGATATCCCTTGGGAATGGATACATCACTCTGTGGCTGTATTAATTGATATTTTCCGCTATAAACCAAATATTGTCCTTCATCCGTTGTAACAATATCAAAGGTTTTTTGCACGGTCTCTAGTGTATCTTCCTGCTCCTCCAAATCATTTGGTTCTTCAGATACTTCTCTAAAAACATTTATATTATATTTTATGACGTCTCCTGATTCAGCTAATACAGTAATGACAATTTTATTTTCCCCTTCTTTTAGAAAATCATTACCAGAAACTGAAACAGTTGCTTTTTCATCCTCAGGTAGCGCACTAATAATTAGCTGGTCTGTTTCATTTCCTACCTTAACACTATATTCATAAGTATTAGCCGAAAATTCCGGAGTTAATTGAGAAGGGCTAATTTTTAAAGATTTTAAATTTGCATTCTCCGATGCTTTTTCCGGTGCTTTAATGCTCAAATTAAGTATATTACTGGATACTGACATTTCCTTCTCATTTTCAATATCATATACGATTGCACGACCACTAAAGGATATTTCACATACGCCCGCTTCTAAGGCTTTGAATTCAAGTGTATATTTCCTGCTTTTATCACCTTGCGTAACTGACATATCAGAAATTCTTAAGAAACCGCTATCACCCGTAATCACCGAGGAGCCTTTCTTATATTCTAGTAAATCATCATCATAGGTTAAATTTGCTTCAAAATTACCAAATTGAGTACTGGAATTAATATTAATATAAACAAAAATTTTATCACCTACTGTAACTTCATTGACATCCGAGGTCAAATTAACCTCTGCGCTTGCAGCATAAGTAGGTCTCACAGTAATCATATTTCCTAAAAAAATTAAAAATAATGCCATTATAATATATCTAAAAAATTTGTTTTTCATACAACCTCCCGGATATTGGAGTTTCTCTCCTCTATCAATTTCACATTTTCTCTTAATAATGTACAATATCCGGCCGACAGGCAATTCACCCGCGGCCGGATCATAAATCCATCCTTATTCATTCCAAGCCAGCTTTATATCTTAAGTAAAAGCCATCTCTTATGTAAATAATTGTTTCTTTCATGTTAAGCATTTGATTGTTTTATTACAAATACTTTATTTTTACTGACTTCTGACTATAGTCACCTTATAATTAGCAACATCTCCATTTTCGGCAATTACAGGGATAATTACTTCATTGTTACCTACATTCAAACTAATCGTTCCTGTACCGGAAGCTATTTTTGCTTTCTTACTTACGGTTGTTGCAGATATTTGCACTTTATCAATTGTATTGTCAACAATTAAGTAGTAGTTATACTCTGTCTGACTAAAGGTTGGTGTAAACTTTAGTTCATTGCCAAGTGAATCCTTAATATTTAAGCTCGCCATACGATTATTCGGATTATACATTTTTGCAGGATAGGAAGCTGCTTTTGAAGGCATATTTAAGTATACCGGTATGGAGAATACAATTGGTGAATCCGCCATATTACTATATGCGGTATACACTTTTTTTCCTTCTGCAAATGGTGCCTCAACATTGGACATATATTGGTGATAATAGGTGGATGTCGGTGTTACATTGAATTTTTGTAGGTAAATCGTATCTTGTCCACGATTGATATAACTACCACCGATAAAATAGGAACCACCTACGATGGATTTAAAAGGATTTGTCCATGGTATCATATATAGTGCATTGGTTGCCTGATTTGAACTACCATCTCTTGCATATTTTAAACCATTAGCAATCGCTCCACCACCGGCACTATCGTTAGCTCCAATGTTATAGAAATTGTAGAGTCCTTCATATCCCTTATAGGTACCGGATACGCTAGCGCTTAATGTGGTCGATCCTGTAACAACCTCTTGCTTAACACGGGAAGCCAAGTGATATGGACTTACACCGGAGTACTCTGCTGCGTTAATAAAGGTTTGTCCATAGGTATAGTTCTTAGTCGCTCCACTTTCATCAACGTAGGAATAACTCTTATTATATAAAGCAGTTCCCTTTAATATATTTTCTACACCGGAGGCATTTTGATACTCTTTTTGATACTTTAATTGCTCAAACTGGAAGATTCCATTCTCTGTTAAGAAATTACGAGGATCCATATAATATTCAATGGCAACTTTTGATGCTGTAACCCAGTATGTCCCGTCGTATATGGTAAACGTATCCTTCTTCCAGTTGTAGGCTCCATCATCAAAGGATAGCCATTCTACACCTCTGGAATTCGGAATAAGATTTTTACCGGGTATACTTTCATTTTTAATTACTGTACTCCAATCCAGCCCTGTATGATATGCCTTGAATTCCCAAGTTGGATGTAGTTCATGTAATTTTACCAAGGCATCCAGATAACTTTCCGGAAATCCTTCTTTACGAAGCTTTTCACGATAACTCAAATTATCCGTAGGAGAAGTAGTTGGTGTTGTTGTTGGGGATGGGGTTACAGAGGGTTCCAAACTGCTTTTATCAATATTAATATAATCAGCTAGCACATACCCCGTCTTTACACCTCCATTGTTCCAAAAATCAGCTTTATAATATAGTGTTCCATATAAATTGACTGCCTGTGTCACAATTACTTCCTGACTATTCATAACAACAATCGGCTGATATTGTGAATCAAGCATATATTCCATGGATGGAGTAACGCTACTAAATACATTCAACATATAGGTATTGCATACATATGCCTTTACCGGAGTAGTAATAGTCTCATGTTTTATAACATTGCTCACTATTAGATTACCATTTACCGGGATGTCTGCAGAAGGCGTCAACGTAGCTGACCCTGTCGGCTTCGGTGTGGTTGTCGGTTTCGTCGTAGGTTTCGGCGTGGTTGTCGGCTTTGTTGTAGGTTTCGTCGTCGGTGTTGGCGCTACGGTAGGCTTTGGTGTAGACGTCGGTTTTGTTGTCGGCTTCGGTGTAGTAGTTGGCTTTGTCGTTGGCTTTGGCGCCGTTGTAACCGATGCAACCGTTGTCTTAAAATTCACTTTTGTTGCTTCTACATAACCCACATATTTAACTCCTGATACCGTAAATGATATTTTATACCACTTAACTCCGGATATCGTGGTCTCGCCTGTTAAGCTTATTGATTTGTTCTTATCTAGCGTAATGATACTGCCACTCTTATTCTTAAGATATGCAGCCTTACTACCGGCATTTGATCTAATCTTCAATTTTGAGTATGAGATTGTACCACTAATTGCTTTCTTATAGGATAGCTTGACATAGGCACTAGAAACATAACCGGTTACGGTTTTACCGTTTACTTTCACGGATATTCCATACCACTGATTCTTATCTTTACCGTTTAATTCACTAATTACCGTAATGGTATCTCCCTTTTTTAAACTAGCTACTCTACTATAAGAAGTACCGGCACCACTTCTGACATTTAATGAACTAGCATTTACGGTTGCACTAATCTCTACCTTTTTCTTAATTGTAGTCCCTGATGAACTGGTAGGGTTTTGTGTCGGTTTCGGAGTGGCTGTTGGTTTTGTTGTTGGTGTAGCGCTAGGCTTTGCCACCTGGACATAGTCTTTATGTACATAGCCCTTTAGGGTCTTTCCATTAAATTTTAAAGACACATAATAGAAATCGTCCTTCGTACTTATGATGTCAACTGTTTCACCCTTCTTTAAAAATACGTTGGTCCCATTAAGCTGTAGTTTACTTGCAGTTGTGGAAGGTTCTGTTCTGACGTTTAATGTGGTCGCTGTAACCGTTCCTGTTTGTGCTGCTAAAACCTGATGCGTGTTCCTACCAAATCCTTGCGGTAATACAATTGCAAGAATTAACAGAAATATCAACCATTTGTTATAATACCTTTTTTTCATTACATACCCCTTTCAAACTAGTAAAGCAATGTTTCTTACATTTTACAAATTACGCCATTTTACTATATCAATGACATAGATTCATAAAATGCAATAAATTACATTTCTTTATTACTTTATTCTACAAAGGAACTATGGCAGTAATGTGGCATTTTATGTTATTTCATGTAAAAAAGTCAAAAAAATCCCCACCAATTTGTACCAGTGGGGATGCGGTTTATGGATTTAAATTATATCTCTTCGATTGCCTTTCCAATATCATTTCTCATATATTTATTTGCATAATCCACCCAGCCTGTGGCTTCATAGGCCTTTTTTCTTGCCTCTTTTAGGTCCTTACCTATGGCTGTGACACCAAGTACTCTTCCTCCATTTGTTACTATTTTATCACCAATTTTCTTAGTCCCTGAATGAAAGGCATAATAATCTTCTTTTTCTCTGAAGTTTTCCAAACCGGTGACGGGAAGTCCCTTCACATACTCCTGCGGATAACCAAAGGATGCTAGTATTACACATACTGCTGCATTATCTTCAAACTCCAGCTGAACTTGATCTAACTTTTGGTCGAGACAGGCTTCAATGACATCAATAATATCATTTTTCATCCTAGGTAGGACAACCTGTGCCTCCGGATCACCGAAACGTGCGTTATATTCTACTACCTTTGGGCCATCGTTTGTAAGCATTAATCCAACAAATAGAACCCCTACAAACTCTCTATCTTCTGCCTTCATAGCATCAATGGTTGGTTGGAATATATTTTTTCTACAGAACTCATCGATTTCTTTGGTATAGAAAGGACTGGGTGAAAAGGTACCCATGCCACCGGTATTTAGTCCCTGATCACCATCCTTTGCCCTCTTATGATCCTGCGCGCTGGACATAGGAAGTATATGGGTACCATCACTAAAGGCTAATACGGATACTTCCCTCCCTGTCATGTATTCTTCAATAACAAGATGATCTCCTGCCTCACCAAACTGCTTATCTTCCATAATCATTCTGACCCCCTCAAGAGCCTCCTGATGATTATTACAGATTAATACCCCTTTGCCAAGGGCCAGACCATCCGCCTTTAATACCACGGGATAACTGCTGTCTTTTAAAAATGCAATTGCCTGAGAAGGGTGATCAAAAGTTTGAAAAGCAGCGGTGGGAATCTTGTATTTTTTCATTAAATTTTTAGCAAAAACCTTGGAACCTTCAATTATTGCAGCATTTTTTCTTGGTCCAAAGATACGAAGGTTTTTTTGCTCAAATACATCTACTATTCCTTCTACCAAAGGATCGTCAGGACCTACCACGGTAAGATCTATCATTTCATTTATTGCAAACTCTGCTAATGCATCAAAATCATTGGCCGCTATATTAACACATTGTGCACATTCAGCAATCCCGGCATTTCCAGGTGCGCAATAAACACTTTTCACTTTTGGACTCATGGAAATTTTCTTTGCAAGTGCGTGTTCTCTTCCGCCACCACCGATAATTAATACTTTCATTCTAAGTACCTCCAACTATTACATTTTATCATATAGAAACATTTCTTTCTAACTTAAACCTCTCTAACCTTCTTAAAGTCAGCCAAACAACCACAAATAGTATTGTCCCTTCATGACTCAACCATATACTAATAACATCAAAGAGTCAACCTTTGGGCACTTAATAGCAACTAACTCATGATTCATATTATGCAAAAAACAGAAAGCAGGAGCTTCCCTACCATCTGTTTTTTCTATCGAACAAACCTTATCAGATATGATATTTCCATACCCTAGCTTGAATACTTATTTATTTTATCTCATTTTTTTATTTTTACAATACTGTTTTTTATGATTATTTTATGTTCTGCAATCAGTCTAACGGCCTCGGGTAAAATCTCCCACTCAGCCTCTTCCATGACACGTTTTTGCAATAACTCGGGAGTATCCTCATCCTCTACAGATACCGGTTTTTGCAGTATAATGGGCCCTGTATCCATCCCTTCATCAACAAAATGAACTGTGGCTCCGGTAATCTTCACACCCCTTGCCAATACTTCCTCATGTACCTTCAAACCATAAAAGCCAACTCCACTAAAGGCAGGAATGAGAGAAGGATGAATGTTAATAATACGATTCTTATAGTTTTGAATGACTCTTTTGGGAATCAGGAGAAGACATCCTGCCAAAACAATTAAATCCACCTGATATTTATCAATCAGAAGTAACAACGCTTCTTCAAATGACTCTCTATCTATAAAATTCTTTTTTTCTATTACCTCGGTTACGATGCCATGCTTTTTTGCTCGTTCTAAAGCAAATGCACCCGCTTTGTTACTGATGACAACCTCTATCACAACATTTGGCAGCTTATTTTGTTCAATCCGATCAATCAAAGCTTGCAGATTTGTTCCACCACCAGATACCAGGACGGCTAACTTTAGCATAAGCTAACTCCCTTCGTACCACTAGTTGCTTCACCAACGATATAAGCTTTTTCTCCTGCTTCACGGATGATGTTAAGCGTCTTGTCAACATCATTTTTATCAACACCGATTACCATTCCTAGACCCATGTTGTAGGTGTTGTACATGACCTTTTCTTCTATGTCACCGTCTTTGGACAGCATACCAAAAATCGGGGGGATTACATAGCTGTTCTTTTGTATTCTAGCATGGATTCCCTCCGGTAGCATCCTAGGAATATTTTCATAGAAGCCACCACCGGTAATATGGCTGCAAGCTTTTATAGTAATATTACCTTCTTTGAGGCTACGCAAAGTCTTTACATATATTTTGGTGGGTGTCAATAAAGTCTCACCAAGGGTCGCTCCTAAGGACTCATAATAAGTTTCCAGCGTATCTCGCTGCATACGAAATACCTTTCGAACCAAAGAGTATCCATTACTGTGAATACCGGAGGATGCAATTCCAATAAAGACATCTCCATGCTTTAAGGAAGCGCCGGTTATTAGCTTCTTCTGGTCCAAGATACCTACTGCAAATCCGGCCAGATCATATTCCTCCTCAGGATAAAAACCAGGCATCTCGGCAGTCTCACCGCCAATCAATGCAGCATTTGACTGCTTACAGCCTTCTGCAACACCCTTCACTATAGTAGCAATCTTCTCCGGCTCATTCTTGCCACAGGCAATATAATCAAGAAAGAACAAAGGCTCTGCACCAGCGCAAGCAATATCATTCACGCACATGGCCACGCAGTCAATGCCAATTGTATCATGTTTATCCAATAGAAATGCTATCTTAAGCTTAGTTCCTACTCCATCCGTACCCGATACCAAGGTGGGCTGTTCCATATTTTTAAACCCTGCCAGAGAAAATGCTCCGGAAAAACCACCGATGTCTGTAAGCACTTCCTTACGCATGGTTCCTTTAATATGCTCTTTCATAAGGTCAACAGCTTTATAACCCGCTTCAATATTTACGCCTGCCTTCTTATAGTCCATTTAAAAACCTCCCAATTGTACTACTTACGATACCAATGAAAATCATTTCTGCTCACATTTTAGCATATAGTTATGGGTTTGTCCTTATTTTTCGACGGAGAAATTCTTATGGAACTTATAAGTGCATCTAATATATGTCGTGCCAGTTATAAGTAGCCATTATTTTTACACAAGATATTCAACAAAGCGTATTGCAAGTATTAAAGTGCCAGAAAGCGTTTCGTACCATAGGTTAGAACTATTCGATACAAGATTACATCAATTACAACCGTTAAAATAAAATATACTAGATACGCCAAACTATAGGAAGGAAGAAGGACTAGAGAAATGATCAGTAATCCTACATATCCCATGGCTGAAAAAATAGTAACCATACTTGCTGCACTCTGCTTAATTACAATTACCTCACTCGTCCAGTTGAGGTTTGGAAGCAAGAGATTAATCAACAATCCAAAGAATGAGATGAAAAGGGCACAGGCAAAGGTTATAAGGACCATCAACAAAGTCTTTAGCGATCCCAGGTTAAAAACACCCCCCAATATGATACTATCCAAAATTGCAGGTGATATAATTGTAAGGTTAACTAAAATCTTAGCGAAAAATACCGTTTTGGGATCAATTGGCATTGATTTAATAATCCATAAGCTTTTTCCCTCTAAGGATATAGAAGCCATGGTGGAACTGGTCAAAACGACACAAAATACAACAAACACAGCAATATTATTTGAAAATAAGCCTGTAGCCTGAGGATCTCCAAGTATTTCTCCAGATCCACAAATATACTTGCAACAGCTCCAATTGTTAACATTACAATGCCAAAACCCGTATTTAGTACATAAAGAGGAGAGGAAAAATAACGCTTCAACTCCTTAACATATAAAGCTTTCAAGGG
>JAEWEO010000269.1 GCA_023389295.1 Bacillota bacterium | reverse complement strand
CAAGGTATTCCAATTGTTGGTGCTGTGGGTGGCATAGTAAATTATAACATCTTAAATAAAATCAGTTCCTTTGCTCGCTTAAAATACAAAAAGCGTTATCTAAGCAAAAAGTTGTAGTATATTTTGCCAACTTAGCTTTACGGAATAAAACTTCCGTTTTAACTAGAAACTACAGCATTTTATGTAAATGCAGGATTAAAATTAGACTTTACTTTGCCAATTATTTAGTATATAATGACATAGTCTGTTAAGCACCTGTAGCTCAGTTGGATAGAGCGTTCGCCTCCGGAGCGGAAGGTCGCCGGTTCGAATCCAGTCAGGTGCATAATGATAAGAGTGATGAGATAACTTTTAATAAGTACTATCTCATCACTCTTTTTTTATATTTTCCAATTAGTCGAAGTATTCGTACGTCTAAATATCTTTATCCTATCTAGGAAGGAAACTTAATGAAGGATTACACATATATTTTTAAGAGGTGATTAAATGTTATAAGAGGTAATTTTATGAATTCCTGCGAACTAGTTTCCTTAGTAACTGCTCTATCCTGTGCAATTGCCAGATGTGTTCCCAAAGAAGATCTCCCTCTACTTACGACTATCTTAGGACAACTTTCTAGTACATTGGCAACCATTACTGTAAATGAAGAATCACAAGCATCAAATGAGTCACCCATGAATACAAAGCCGGGTAGTGAGGTAATTGCGGAGCAACCTCCTATGTTACCTCTATAACTAGTACTAAGAATAATTTGAATATATTTTTATATATAAGCTCTATAATCAAAACAACAAACCCTGTCTATACGGTACAGGTCCAGCTTACGCAAGTCAGGCCCAGCTTACGCAAGTCAGGCCCAGCTTACGCTGGGCCTGAGTATTATATCTTATTCTTGCTTTGCTCTTATTCGCTTTCTACCTCATAAAGTTTGGAAAGTCTTACTAAGTGCTCGTATTTTGCCTTCGCATTCTTCTCTGCATTAGCAAATAGCTGAGCTGCTCTTTCCGGATTCTGACGGCTTAAAGCACTATAACGAACTTCGTTCTTTAAGAAGTCTTGGTAGCTAGCAGAAGGAGCCTTGCTATCTAACTGGAATGGATTCTTACCTTCTTCAGTTAAACGAGGATCAAAGCGGAACATATTCCAGTAACCGGAAGCTACTGCATTCTTCTCTTCTGTCTGAGAAACGCCCATACCACCCTTGATACCATGGCTGATACAAGGAGCATATGCGATAACGATAGAAGGTCCATTGTAGCTTTCTGCTTCTACAAGTGCCTTCATAGTCTGGTTGTAATCTGCACCCATAGCGATCTGTGCTACGTATACATAACCATAACTCATAGCGATTGCTGCTAAGTCCTTCTTCTTAACTTCCTTACCTGCAGCTGCAAACTGTGCAATTGCACCGGTAGGTGTAGCTTTGGAGGACTGACCACCAGTATTGGAATAGATCTCAGTATCAAATACTAAGATGTTAACATCCTGGCCGCTAGCGATAACATGGTCTAAACCACCGAAACCGATATCATAAGCCCATCCGTCACCACCGAATATCCATTGAGACTTCTTAGATAAGAAATCTTTGTCTTTGATGATGTCTTTTGCTTCATCACATCCACATGCTTCTAATGCTCTAAGAAGTGCACTAGTAGCGCCGGAGTTCTCGCGTCCGTTGTTATAAGTAGCGATATATCTAGCTGCTGCTTCTTTTACATCTTCTTTATCGGTAGTTTCTGCAATAGCTTCTACCTTACTCTTTAATCTATCTCTTAATGCTTGCTGAGCAAGTAACATACCATAACCATATTCTGCATTATCCTCGAATAAGGAGTTAGACCAAGCAGGACCTTGTCCCTTCTTGTTTACAGTATAAGGTGTAGAAGGCATGGAACCACCCCAGATAGAAGAACATCCAGTAGCATTTGCAATATACATTCTTTCACCGAATAACTGTGTTACTAGCTTAGCATAAGGTGTTTCACCACAACCTGCACAAGCTCCGGAGAACTCAAGTAAAGGCTGTTTGAACTGACTACCCTTAACAGTTACATCTTTAAATTTCTCAGCAACTTCAGGCTTTTCTTCTAATTTGAAACCATAATTAAAGTTATCCTGCTCATGTAATTGAGTCTCAAGTGGATTCATTACAAGCGCCTTGTTGCCCTTCTTACCAGGACATACATTTGCACATGATCCACAACCTGTACAGTCAAGTGCAGATATTGTAATAGCAAATTCCATACCAGGAACGCCTGTCATAGCTACTTTCTTCATACCTTCTGGTGCGTTA
Organism: Bacillota bacterium; assembly: GCA_023389295.1. Lineage (GTDB taxonomy): Bacteria > Bacillota > Clostridia > Lachnospirales > Lachnospiraceae > Mobilitalea. Next base: position 10,664 of record JAEWEO010000269.1, on the reverse strand, counting down.
GCAGCTTCATCAGCAGTTAAAGCAACCGGACGAATTACAGCATGAGGACAAACATAAGAACAGAAGTTACATTGAATACAGTTATCAGGATTCCAGGTAGGAACATCTACTGCAATACCACGTTTCTCGTATGCAGAAGAACCTTGAGGTAAAGTACCATTAGCATTGTCAATAAATGCAGAAACCGGTAAGTCATTACCCTGTTGTGCATTTACAGGAGTTAAGATATTGTTAACGAAATCAACAACTTCTTTTCTTCCTTCTGTAACTTTAAGAAGAAGCTCTTCATCTTCTGCATCTTTCCAGCTCTCAGGAACTTCAATCTGCTTAAGACCGGTAAGACCACGATCGATTGCTTCATGATTCATCTTAACAACTGCTTCACCCTTTCTACCATAGGATGCGGTAGCAGCGTCTTTCATATATTTAACAGCTTCTTCAACCGGTATGATGTTAGCAAGCTTAAAGAAAGCTGCCTGAAGGATTGTATTAATACGTCCACCTAAGCCGATTTCTTTACCAATACTAATACCATCAATGGTATAGAACTTGATGTTATGTTCAGCCATGTAACGCTTAACCTGTCCAGGTAAATGTGCTTCAATTTCTTCCATGTTCCAACCACAGTTAAGTAAGAATGTACCGCCATCCTTTAATTCCTGAACCATGTTGTATTTTCTTACATAGGAAGGATTGTGACAAGCTACGAAGTTAGCTTCTGTAATTAAGTAAGTAGACTTAATCGGCTTCTTACCAAATCTTAAGTGGGACATAGTAACACCACCGGATTTCTTGGAGTCATAATCAAAGTAAGCCTGAGCATACATGTTGGTATGATCACCGATAATCTTAATGGAGTTCTTATTTGCACCTACTGTACCGTCAGCACCAAGTCCCCAGAACTTACAACTAATGGTTCCTTCCGGAGTAGTGTTAGGATTTTCTTTAATATCAAGAGAGAGGTTTGTAACATCATCTTTGATACCAATGGTGAATGTCTTCTTTTCTGTGTTCTTGTATACTGCAATAATCTGTGCAGGAGTTGTATTCTTAGAACCTAAACCATAGCGACCGTTGAATACAGGAATGTTAGCAAACTCTGTATCCTTTAATGCTGCTACTACGTCTAAGTATAAAGGCTCTCCAAGGGAACCAGGCTCTTTTGTTCTGTCTATTACAGTAATCTTCTTAACAGATGCAGGGATAGCTGCAAGTAAGTGCTTTGCACTAAAAGGACGGAATAAACGAACCTTAACAACGCCCACTTTAGAACCATTCGCATTTAAGTAATCAATGGTCTCTTCAATTGTATCATTAACAGATCCCATAGCCACGATAATATGCTCAGCATCTTCAGCACCATAGTAGTTAAATAATTTATAATCTGTACCGATTTTAGAATTAACCTTATTCATATATTCTTCAACTAAAGCAGGTACTGCATCATAATATGTATTGCAAGCTTCTCTTGCCTGGAAGAATACGTCAGGGTTCTGAGCAGAACCTCTAAGTACAGGGTGTTCAGGATTTAATGCGTTGCGACGGAATGCATCAACTGCATCCATATCAACCATATCCTTTAAATCATCATAATCCCAAGTTTCAATTTTTTGAATCTCGTGGGAAGTTCTAAATCCATCGAAGAAATGTACAAAAGGAACTCTTCCTTTAATCGCTGATAAGTGAGCAACTGCGCCTAAATCCATAACTTCCTGTGGATTGCTACTTGCTAAAAAAGCAAAACCGGTTTGACGGCATGCATAAATATCAGAATGATCACCAAAGATGGATAAAGCATGGCTAGCTATAGCACGAGCGGAAACATTGATAACGCCCGGAAGCAACTCACCTGCAATCTTATACATATTGGGAATCATGAGTAGTAAACCTTGGGATGCTGTAAAAGTAGTTGTTAAAGCACCAGCTGCTAATGAACCGTGAACAGTACCAGCTGCTCCTGCTTCTGACTGCATCTCCACTACCTTAACTTCCTGTCCGAATATATTCTTTCTGCCTTCTGCTGACCATTTGTCAGTTACTTCAGCCATTACGGAGCTTGGAGTTATTGGATAGATTGCTGCAACATCGGTAAATGCATATGAAACGTGTGCTGCTGCATTATTACCATCCATTGTTTTCATTTTCCTTGCCATTGAAATGTCCTCCTTAAAATTTTAACCTGGCTTATGTGACAAAGTATCACACGAACAAGATGAATCATAGTCAAATGTCAAATCCTTGTCAAATAACCGTATTCACCTTGTGCGTGGGGTACTTTAATCACAATATAAACCAAATTGATGAGACTCAATCTAAGTTTTTATTCATCAATTCATTATTATATCACAATATAAAAAATATTGGAATAAAAAAAATATATAAGTTATCGAAAAGTTGAAAAAAATTGTTGTTCACTCTGCATAATTCCATTTATTTGTAATTTACTGGACATTTCTGTTATATGTAATCATCTATTACTACATTATGGCATTTTTCTGTCTGGAATAAATATAGACTTTGTCAGATAACACTTCCTCCTTTGCTACTTGGGTACAATTCACTTCACAAACCATCTTAGAAAGTGTTTCTTTTGATAGCATTTCATCATAACAGGGAATTATGATTACTTCATGAATACTGCTGGGAAGAATATAGAGATTTGCTTGAAGTTCCTGAGAAATTTTCTTAAGAATATTGTCATACAACAAACATGTTGCACCGTTGATGCCGTGGGTATTAGATAGAATGTACATGTTAAGGTTCATAGTGGATAGATCAGGAAAAAGATCATTCATCATCTGTCCCTTTAAAGAATTATCACCATCTTCATTAGTCAACATACTCAAAATTACCTCCTCCATCCTACGAATCATTGCAGGAAATCTTTTTTGAGTATTCTTAACTGCCAATTTTTTTATCTCTTCTAAGTTCGTATTCCAAAACTTCAAATGATCGTTTGTTATACGAATTGTACCGATTTCCTCCTTACTATCCTGTACCAAACAATGAAAGGTAATAGCTAAATCCAGATATTTAATATGTGGTGTACTTTCGAGTATTTTTCTATTTCTTTCATAATTAACAAGTCTATAAATAATACACTCTTTCATTTGACCAAACTCATAATTAAAATCTTCTAGGATCATAGGTGATGTGTTATTTACATAACGTTCACAAATTCTTTCCGCCAAATCATTCATATCCGTACCCATAAGATACTCCTCATAGTATGGTAGCAAATAAAAATTAGGTGAAATTTTCTTTCCTTCTTCTAATATCACCAAACTATCCAGCTCTAGTGAATTATTTTTCAGGACCTTATAAATAGTTACGGTATGCCCCTCTCCCATTATATCCCTTACCAAAAAGGTAATCTCCTTAACAAATAGGTCATACTCACAACCTGTTTCTTTTAACATTTGTAGCATACTTGCCCTCCTTATGAAATTAGTAAATTATAATTATATAAATGAAATTGATTCCGAGTTGGATGAACATAAGATGAAATAAGAAGTTTTTCGTAGAATATACTTTTACTTTGTGAACTGATTCTAACAAAAATGCTTGCCCATGGCAAGCATTTTTGTTACATATTTTTACATAATTATTTTTTGATTTTTTGTAACTTTTGACTATAAGTTAATCTCATAGTTTTTTTGCCGTACTCAAAGAAAGAAGAACCTGAGAAGGTGCATAAAAAGTCCACATTAGGACCTGGGACATAGCATTTACAACGACATATATCTCCTTTGAAAGAGAGACATATCCTGAGAGATTAAATAGTCCTACATTAAGATCACAAAGGAGAAACAGAATCATCCCAATCATAAACAATAATAAATCCTTCTTGTTTGGATTTAATTTAACCAAATGTATTGCTCTGATCGTATTTGTAAGAATACATATGAAATAAAATACACTTACAACCAGAACTTTTTCTAGGGTTACTCCAAAACTCTGTAATAAAAAGCAAATTACTAACGTGGCCACGAACTGCATTGCATACAAAAGTAGTAATGTTTTTTTAACCGGAAGCTTCCTATCACTTCGTTCCTTCATGACCAAACTAATTCGTATCTGATACAAACCTTGCACAATAATAAACGTAAGTATTCCATAAAAATAATAATCAAGTAACAATAGAAAGAGATCTGAAATTAGTGTGAAGAAAAACGCAATCCTCATAATAAAAAGAATGCTTTTGTCAGCATCAATTCGTGCGAAAAGAGCATAACAAAAGCATAATATAATAACAATATATTTTATTACCAAGGACATCAAAACAGATCCACCCGTAAGATCGATTACAAGAAAAGAAACATATAATATTGTCTGTATTAAGACAAATATAAAATTAATCCTTCTTTCCTGTGGTCTCACGAATGTATCCCCTTCAATTATTCTTTCTATTACATACTGATATCTTGATTATTTAAGAACAATACCGCCTTGTCCTTAGGAACCGGTTTACTGTATAAAAAGCCTTGTGCCTTATCACAGTTTGCCTCCTTAAGGAATTCCTCCTGATCAAAGCTTTCTACTCCTTCGGCAATTACATACAAGTCAAGGTTTCTGGCAAGTGTAATTATCGCCTGTATGATCTTCTGATCGCTGGTGTCTTCCATTACGGTATCTAAAAAGCTCTTGTCAATCTTTAAATTGCTTACAGGAAGTCTCTTTAAATAATTCATAGAGGAGTATCCAGTACCAAAGTCATCAAGTGAGAAATTAACTCCGATCTTACGTAGTTCCTGAATAGTTGCAATAGTATATTCAATATCATCAAGGGCAATGGTTTCCGTAATTTCAAGCTCCAACATCTTAGGATTGATGCCTGTTTCTTCGATCGCATCATATACTTGCTTCACCAAATCCCTATCTTTAAACTGTCTGGCTGACAGATTAACAGCCATGGTAAGTTCAGAATGCGTCGCGGACCATTGCTTTAATTGCTCGCATGCAGTTTTAAGAACCCATTTACCAATTGGTATAATAAGTCCTGTCTCCTCTGCTAAAGAGATGAACTCATCCGGATATACCAATCCCTTGGTTGGATGGTTCCACCGTATAAGAGCTTCAAAACCAACCACTTTCTTAGTTTCCAAATTCATCTGTGCTTGATAAAACAATTCAAACTCATTGCGTTCTAACGCTTTACGAAGTTCTGATTGTGTCTCAATTTTCTCTGTTAATTTCTTGTTAAAAGCATAATCAAAATAAGCATGTGTATTCTTGCCATTCGCTTTAGCAACATACATAGCTGAATCAACATTCTTAATAATCGATTGAGATGTCTTACCATCCTTTGGCGCAAAAGCAACTCCAATGCTCACAGTAACAAAGTATTCTTTCGTTGATAATATAAAGGGATAACTAAATACATTTTTTATTTTTTTTATCTTTGCCTCAAATTCCAAAGTATCCTGGAGATTTTGAGTAAGAACGATGAACTCATCTCCACCTATTCTGGCAAGATAATCATTTTCATCCATAGCCTGTTTTAAACGGTAGGTTACATCGATTAGGAGCTCATCTCCATAAGAATGTCCAAGTGAATCATTGATGTTCTTAAAATTATCAATATCAATATCCATAATAGCGACAGTTTCTTCACTACGTAATGTTAACATGATATTATCCAGCATCTCCGTAAAAGCAACTCGATTGGGCAGCTCTGTCAAATAATCTGTGTATGCAAGCTTTTTCATGTTCTCTTTGTTTTTGTTCAGCTCTTCGTATTTACTGCTCAGTTCGTTCAAGGTGGAGAGGGAAGTTTGATATACTTCTTCTAATTCACGGAAATTTTCTTTTATTTTTTGATTTTCCTGATATGCCAGGCTTTGCAAGTGTTTCACTTTTTTTAATCGGATAACATAAATGATTAGCAATACCACTATGATTACATACGCTGCAATGATCGCAATCCCGACTGATCGGTCAATCACAATATTTCCCATAGATCCTCCAATACGCTTTTGCCAACACGTACTTCTTTTGTTATCTAGATTTTAAATACTTATCTATACCAGTAGCTGCTGCCTTTCCGGCACCCATAGCAAGAATAACTGTAGCTGCACCTGTTACAGCATCACCCCCGGCAAATACACCTTCTCTAGAGGTTAATCCGGTTTCTTCATCCGCTATAATACATCTATATTTATTTGTATCTAGACCTTTTGTTGTTGAAGAAATTAAGGGATTAGGGCTTGTTCCAAGTGACATAATTACTGTATCTAATTCAAGTATGAACTCTGAATCTTGTTTCTCAATGGGTCTTCTTCTACCTGATGCATCCGGCTCACCAAGTTCCATTTCAACACATCGCATACCACTTACCCAACCATTTTCATTGACTAAAATTTCCTTTGGATTGGTTAGGAGTTTAAAAATAATACCCTCTTCTTTTGCATGATGCACTTCTTCTACTCTCGCAGGAAGTTCTTCCTCACCTCTACGATAAACAATATATACCTCTGCTCCAAGTCTTAATGCAGTTCTTGCGGCATCCATGGCTACGTTACCGCCACCAACAACAGCAACTTTCTTACCGGCGATAATTGGTGTATCATAAGCATTATCAAAAGCCTTCATCAAGTTATTACGTGTTAAGTATTCATTCGCTGAAAATACACCATTGGCATTCTCTCCAGGGATACCCATGAACTTAGGTAAACCTGCACCGGAACCAATAAATACAGCTTCAAAGCCTTCCTCTTCCATTAACTCATCAATGGTAGTAGATTTACCGATTACTACATTTGTTTCAATCTTTACACCTAAAGCGATTACATTTTCTATTTCTTTTCTAACAACAGTCTCTTTTGGTAATCTAAATTCAGGAATACCATATACCAATACTCCACCGGGCTCGTGAAGAGCTTCAAAGATGGTAACATCATATCCCATTTTTGCTAAATCTCCTGCACAGGTAAGACCGGCAGGACCAGCTCCAATGACTGCAACTTTTCTATGATTCTTTTCCTTTGGCTCTTCGGGGGTAATGTTATTTTCTCTCGCCCAATCAGCTACAAAGCGTTCCAATTTACCGATGGAAACAGGATCACCCTTAATACCACGAATACATTTTTCCTCACATTGTGACTCTTGAGGACAAACTCTTCCACATACTGCAGGAAGTGCTGAATATTTACTAATTACCTGAAAAGCATTTTCTACATTACCTTCCGTAACTTCTTTGATAAAGCCGGGAATATCTATGGAAACAGGACAACCACCAACGCATTTCGGATTCTTACACTGTATGCAACGGGCAGCTTCCTCTTTAGCCTCTTCAATATTATAACCATAACAAACTTCTTCAAAATTTGTAGCTCTTACCTTTGGATCCTGCTCCCTAACAGGAACCTTCTTCAATACGTCCATGCTCTCTCTTCCTCCATCATTTGAGCTTAGTTAATACTCAAAGTATATATTATCCTTCAACCTAAGATGTTCTTATTTCTCATGACATTCGCAGCCCGGATGATGGTGGGTTGCTCCTTCTTTTTGACGAAGAGTAATTTTACCCTCTTCTGTCTTATACATCTGAACTCTTTTCATTGCTTCATCAAAATTAACCAGATGTCCATCAAACTCAGGACCATCCACACAGGCGAATTTCACTTCATCACCAACAGACAAACGGCAAGCACCACACATACCTGTTCCATCTACCATAACCGGATTCATACTAACGATGGTTGGAATGCCTAATTCTTTTGTTAATATACAAACAAATTTCATCATGATCATCGGTCCAATTGCAATAACCAAATCATACTTTTTACCCTGGTTATTTACAAGATCTTTGATGCAATCATTTACATTACCTTTAAAACCGTAGGTACCATCGTCCGTAGCTATGTAAAGGTTCTTTGCATATTCCTTCATTTTATCTTCTAATATAATTAAATCTTTATTCCTTGCACCAATGATGCAATCAACGTCATAACCGTTCTCTTTCATCCATTTTACTTGTGGATAAACCGGAGCTGCACCTACACCACCTGCTACAAATAATATCTTTTTCTGCGATAGCTCTTCTCTAGGCATATCAATAAGTTCCGATCTATGTCCTAAGGGTCCTGTGAAATCACGGAACGCTTCACCCTCTTCATATTGTGCCATCAGTTGAGTGGAAGAACCTAGCGCTTGAAATACGATAGTTACTGTCTCTGCTTCTCTGTCATAATCACATATAGTTAAAGGTACTCTCTCGCCCTTTTCATCCATCTTAACGATAATAAACTGACCCGGATAGCAATTTTTTGCAACTCTGGGTGCTTTAACATCCATAAGATAAATGGAATTGGAAAGCTTTTCCTTTTTTGTGATAGTGTAAGTATAATTTCCCACCATAGCTAATTACCTCTCTTTTTACATAAAAATGCGAAATCTAAAATAAGTATTAGATATTATTATACGGTAATGACAGTAAAAAATCCAGCAATATTTTCATATTAGAGTTTTAGAGTGACAGTTTTCGTCATAATTAATATATTTCATAAAGTAGCTACATGAAATACTTTGATTTTACAGGACAAAAAAGAACTAGACCCTCTTAGTTTTGTAATTATATATAAATTACTAAATTATTATCAGTAATTTTGCATAAGTATACAAACACAGGAAGGCAAGTTCTTTTTTATTTCATCATATTGAGCTTTGCATTTTTACTTCTTGAAGTTTTTTTAAGAAGGTTCTGTACTGAGCTTCTTCCTCCTCATTATCTGCTCCGATTCTCCCCAGACGATCACATTTGCATAGGAGTGCTATTTCCTCCATATCGACACGTTTTTTAAGTCCTTCGATATCACCATATGGTAGCGACTTTAGTAAATAAAGAATATGCATATGATACCTTACCAAAGAGGATACTTTTTCCACAAACTCCTCTTTGGCACCTAAGCACTGCAAAAAGTCTCTACTCAACTTTTCGCCTACTATATCATGATCGTAGGAGGTTATTCTTCCTTTTCGCTCTCTTGTGGTAGGCGGCTTTCCAATATCATGAAGGAGTGCTGCCCACATCAGTTCTTTTGGTTCTTTACTTTGATGCCTTACTTTAGCTGCTTCATCAAGCACCAGCATAGTGTGGTTCCAAACATTTCCTTCTGGATGATATTTCTTTGACTGTTCCGTTTTCTTTAATTTTAACAACATATCAAAAGGATATTGTTGGAATTCTTTCCTCTTAGCTATGACGTTAATATATTCTGAGGGCTTTTCATCTTCTAAAAGATGCCTTGTTATTTCTTCCAATGATAGACTATTTTCTACTGCTATCATTTGGGTTCATGATTTGGAACACGATAGGGGTTAGCTTTCTCATGTCCTGCTTTTGCTTTTCCTTGGATCTCCGGAACAGGTTCTACTTCATTCCTCTTTATATGCATTCTTTGTCTACCTTCTGTACCATGAGGTTCAGTTACATCAGGTCTTCTCATTCCTGCTTTTGCCATCGTTACCTCCCTTATACCATTAAGGCTTTTAAACATATTATAATTTTTTATACATCACCATAACCATTACACATCTTACACATCATTATTTTCAATGGAATGATGTTTTGAATTCTTATTCTTATTTTGATTTTCTCTCGTAAGGGGCGTTTGTCCTTTCGCCTTTTTCATTCTAGCTCTTTTATTATCAGGCTGACTGTCCTTTGGCATATTACTCCTCCTCTATAAGCGATGGTTAAACTCTTACACCAAATAGTATTTGCAGTCTTTTTATTCATATCCCAAACTTTTCGAAACCTATATATCCAATTCCTTGTAATCGGATAACTTAGATAAATGATAATTGGAAAATCGTTTATCAGAAGACAGCTCTTTACCAAACCATTTGGGTGGTAGAAATTCATTTGCACTCATCTCGTCCGGAAATTCTACTTCTACCATAACAAGTCCTAGTAATCTATCTTCAAAAATATCGAGCTCAGCTGTTAATTTATTTGCAATAGGAATTAGATATCTGGTTTTATAAACAATATTGCCATCGGTTTTTGCCTTTAATTCCTCGTAAGCGCCTTTTGTTAAAGGCAACTCTACTTCATTATTTATAACAGCACTATTTTCTGTCGTTTTTTCAATGCCAAGCTTTGATTTATAAGTTAAGATATAGTCTTGGTTACTCTTACGAACTCGGATTGTTGGATTATGACATAGATAACCCTGTTCAATTTTCTTAAATTTATATTGAGATAAATTCTCTGGTAATTGTGTTACTAAATACTTACGTTCTATTTCCATATGTACCTCTCTTCCTTCTGAATTCGACATTTCGAACGACAATTCGATATTCTATAGTGTTGCTTTGCTGCATTTAATAATACTACTTTCTCTATAATACACTTTCTTTATAATACACTTTCTTTCTTAATTTTTCTATTCTTGGGTTGTATTATATTCTATAATAATTTGCTCACTTTTACTAATATTATTTCTTAAATGAATCTATTTACTCCATATTTTATTTATTTGTATTTTACTTTATTTGTAAACTAGTTGTTATAGGTATTGTAATAATGCGACATTCTTCTTCACTAGTAAAATTTTACATTTATTATGCTATATTCTTTCGAATATCCCAAAATCATCTGTGCATACTAGACTTATGATGAAATGTTTTATTAAAAATTTTCTTACCTGCGGCCTCTACGG
>JAEWEO010000039.1 GCA_023389295.1 Bacillota bacterium | reverse complement strand
AAGAACATTAGGGTCTGATAGGTTTTGGCTACTATTTTTTTTGTTATCAAACTTAACATAATCGCAAAAGATACTGATACGATAATACCAAGTATAATCCACAAAGAATTATAGCCAAGTGTATTTCTAATCATTCTCCAGGAGTCTGAGGTTGTAAACAGGAACTTAAAATTTTTAAATCCAACAAAATCACTATGTATAATGTTGTTAAACAGCGAAGGATTTTTTGTATAAATTTTAAAATCCAAAAAAGCAATCACAACGCCGAACATCGGCAGGTACCGGAGCAAGATAAGCCATATTGCTCCCGGAGCAAGCATACTTAGTAAAATGATTGTTTTTTTCTTTCTTGCCAAACCCTTTAAAGGCGACTTTGCTGCCCCCCTAGAATTCATCATAATATTTCATCCTCCCTTGAAAAGCTTAGCGACAAATGGTTGGAAACTCCAAAACAGATTGTCTTATGCAGTGAAATTTTGTTATTAATTTAATATTATTCTATTCTTTTATTGGTAAATAGTCATGAAACAGAGTTGTTCTTTTTTGCTTCTTGTTGTTATCTTTACCTATTATTGATAAATTTTTAGATCGAAAGTGCTCACTTTGCTTACGCAAACAACGACGCTCGCCCATAGCGACCGTCTTATGTCAATTAATAATGTCAGCCTCGCAGACATTATATAAATGAAAAAAAGCTTTCGTAAAATAGTCTTTGCTATTTCACGAAAGCTTTCTTATGATTTTCTTACACTAAGGTTCTTATCTTAACCGGAATTGACTGCAATCTCTCATTGAGTGCATCTAAATCCGTATCTCTAAAGATCATCATTTTAATAAATCCATCCGCTGTTCTTGTTATTTCTCCAAGACTCGCCGGCAGACCGGTTCCCATGTCTGAGTTTACAAAATCAATCAGATGTGGCATAAACTCATCAAGTACTGCTCTCGTCTGTGGTAGGGAAAGTAACTCTTTTATGGGTGTATCAAGTGAATATTTGATATCATAACTCTTCGTTGGTAGATAGTTAAATTCATAGGTACCTGCAACTAATTTAACCTTCACACAACTTCCTACCTGTTCCATTTCAGCATAATCATTGCACTTCATTGCAGAGATGTTGGCATCAGGAAGGTAAGCTGTTGCTTCAGTATTAAAAGGTATTGTCATGGAGACCGTAAGGGTTCCATCTGTCTCCCTTTTCCATCCACTTTCGATGACGCCCATTGCAGATTTTACTCTTGCTTTAGCAAAGAATAACTTACCATAAACATTAGGCTTTAAAACAAATTTCTTGAAGCCGGGGGTCTCTTCTTGTGGCTGTATACCACACATATTACGATACATCCACTCTACAATAGAGCCATATGCATAGTGATTTAGAGAGTTCATACCGGTACCTGAGATTTTACCATCCGGCATAATAGAATTCCAACGTTCCCATATGGTTGTGGCTCCCATTACCACCTCATATAACCAGCTTGGATAATCCTCCTGGAAGAAAAGCTCATAAGCACTATCGGAATCACCATGATCGGAGAGCGAACGACATAGGTATGGTGTACCAATAAACCCGGTGGTAAGATGCATCCCGTTTTTAACAAGTAAGGCACGTAAGTCCCTAAGCACTCTCTCCTTTACCTCTTCTTGCACCAGATCAAAATGTAGGGCAACAACATGTGCCGTCTGCGTATTAATGGTAGAACGTCCGTTTTTAGAGAAATATTCCTCTCCAATTGCCACCTTAATCTGCTCGGATAAATCACCATAGAATTTTGCATCCTCTAACTTACCAAGTACTTTTGCTGCCTTCGATAGAATATTTGTGGAAAGTCTATAATAAGCCGACGCCAGTAACCCATGATCCGTACCTCCCATTACACCACCCTCTACAGGGCCATCAAGTGCAAGCCAATCTCCAAAATGGAAGCCCACGGTCCACAGCTTTCTGTCTCCGGATTCTAAATCCTGTTTACGGATCCATTCCACCCAATCCTTCATACTATCATATTGCCTCTCAAGGATGGTCTTATCTCCATAGTGCAGGTATACCTCCCATGGAATAACGGTTGCACAATCCGACCACGCGCATGCTCCGCCACCTGTAAAACTGCTCTCAGTACTCTTATTCTGGGTAAAGGTAGGTACTGTACTTGCCACCATACCATTACTGAACTTCTGCTCCTCATAAACGTCCTTCATAAACTTTGTATAGAAGGCATAAGTATCCATATTAAAGGAAGCGGTTCCACTAAAAATCTGTGCATCCCCCGTCCATCCCATTCTCTCATCCCTCTGAGGGCAGTCCGTAGGTACATCTAGGAAATTACCCTTCTGTCCCCACATGGCATTAAGGAAAAGACGATTAACATAAGGATCTGAGGTCTCAATCTGACCGGTTTCTTCTAAATCCGAATATACTACACATCCTGTGAAATTCTCTATCTGAATAGGTTTTGTAAATCCTTCCAGCTTAGCATAACGAAAACCATAGAACGTAAAGTTTGGCTCAATCACACGCCTCTTACCATCAGAAATAAAGATATATTCGGCTTTAGCATTACGAAGATTGTCACGGTAGAAATTATCTTCCTGTAGCACTTCACCGAAACTAATTTTAATCTGAGTTCCCTTTGGTTCATCAACACAAATCCGAAGCCATCCCACCATATTCTGACCCATATCAAGGACATCCTCTCCTGCGGGTGTACGAATAAGTTCTACCGGTTTTATTGTTTCTTTTACGATTACCGGTAAGGATAAACGATCGGATACTTTCCCAAGTCCCTCTGGAATAAACTCAGTCATAGAATCCCAGTCTGCATCGCTGCACTCTATGGATGACCAATTTGGTATCTCAAGATTAGCATCATAGATTTCACCATCATAGATAGAATCCTCTACAATCGCTGAAGGCTTACATTTCCAATCCGTATCGGTACCGATAATCTGTACGCATCCATCCTCCATGGTAATACGTAGCTCGCAAAGGAGCGCAAAGGAGTGACAATAAGGTGTATTCAATTCTCCAAAAGTACCGAACGGTCCCTTTGCCCACCCGTTACCCAGTATTGCACCAACCACATTATCACCCTGGGTTAAAGCATCGGTAATATCATAGGTCTGATATTGTACCCAAGCATCATAGGCAGTACAATAGGGAGTCAAATATTCTGTGCCGATGCGTTTATTATTAATTTCAAGATAGTAGAGACCCAATCCCGTAACATAAGCTCTTGCAGATTTTATCTTGCCAGGAATAGAAAAGGCTTTTCTTACGTAGGGACTAATCTGCTTATCTTCCCAAACCGGAGTAATCCATTTTGCCTGCCACGCTTCTTCTCTCTTACCGGTTTCAAACCATTGAATCTCAGAGGTGTTTGTATCCCCCTCATCACCCCACACAGATACCGTCCAGTAATATCTTGTGTACGGCTTGAGCTCTATCGGTAGATCAACCGCTAGACTTGATAATTGCTCGTCCTTACCGCTGTCATAGATAACTTCCGTCATATCCGGATTTTTTGCAACTATCACTTGAGCTGCTATCTGTTTCTTAGAAATAGTATCTTCCGTGATCCAGGATAATGTTGCATGCTCCATAGCAAATCCGAGAGGATTTACCATATGATTGGTTTTACATGATGTTATTCTCATACCTTCTCTTCTCCTTTATGTTCATTTTCTATTTATTAATATAATATCTTACCAATTCACACCACATAAACAGTAGGTATATGAGCTATTTAAATCAGGAATCGACTCATTTATGTAGATTATTTCTTATATTTAGTATATAATAAATTTGATATAGTAGTAATATTTCAAGGTAATAACAATAGTGTTGTGAGGTAAGATTTATGGAGCAGAATTTAATTGAACAATTATGGGAGCATACCAAAAATATTGATTATCATCATCATCATTGGCTTTTTCCTTCTGAAATCTACAATAAGGAGTTTGAGAAATCACTCTTTGAAACACCACTTTCGATGCCAGCTACATTATTTTTTCCTACGGGTGCACATTCTTCCTTATTTATGTCCTTTCATAATGAAGATGCCAATTACAACAAACATTATCATGATTTTTTTGAATTACTTTATGTATGCAAGGGCAATCCCATAGGTGTGATTAACGATCAGGAATTGCATTTAGAGGAAGGGCAATTATGTATCATGAATCCGAATGCCGTTCATTACTTTAAAAAATACACCCAGGAAAACGATTTGATTCTAAATATTGTATTACCAAAGGAGCTTTTTCAAAAATCCATCTTCCGCACTTTGTTTCATGACCCTGTGTTAAATGTCTTCTTCATTCGCTACCAGATGGAACATGAGAAGCATCCCTCCTTTCTCTACCTTCAACAACTAGATAAGAATATAGATTATTTAGTCGAGATTCTGGTAACAGAATATCTAGAGAAAAAACAATATAGTCAGGTTAACATTGAAGCTTTACTTACTCTGATTTTTTCCTTCCTGCTTCGTAACTATAAACAGACTTCTCCCAAGGGAAATTCTGTCCTATCCGATATCATGGACTACATCTATCTTAATTACCAAACCGTAACCATGAATTACGTTGCCAATCAATTTAACTACCATCCAAAATATCTGTCCACTCTAATTCATAAACATACAGGGCAAACCTTTCGGGAATTGATGGTAAATATTAAATTACAGAATGCGGTTAATTATTTGATTTATACCGACTATACGATTGAACAGATTGTTGATCTGATTGGCTATAAGGATAAGAGTAGTTTTTACAATCAATTTAAAAAAATATATGGCATGAGTCCGGCACAATATCGAACCCAGTATTCTTAAATCCTTACTAAGAATACTGGGTATACTCTTTACACCAAAAACAAGGTAAATTTATTCCTCATGCCCTCTACTTCCAATCTCAAGCAAATTACCTTCAGGATCTGCCACATAAAAATTTCGTATACCAAATGGATAGGTTACAGGTTCAACTAATCTATAGTCCGCCTAGGCCAACGACTATGAATTCTTTTGAATATATATTTTTAATGCTTTAATTGCTAAAAACAGAACATATATTACTAATACAGCTAAAACTATCATTATTGCATAAACAAAAATAGCCACTAAAGCCCAAAAGCCGAATACACTATTCATCATCTTATTTACCTCCTTTATTTGTTCTAAATTAATAATTTAGCCGTTGTTGATAACAATTGAGATGCAATTTATAAATAAGGCGTATCACAAAAGGTAACGATTATAAGTGTAGAAAACTTATTTTCTGTCTTTTTCCAGTTCTATAATTCGATTACGTAAGTATCCAATTTCTTCTTGAAATAATTCAAAAACTTTAGTAATCATAATAGTAATAAAAATTGATAATATAAAAATCACACTCATGGAAAATATACCCATGATCATAGCTGGCATGTAGTCGCTATTCAATAATAAACTATAATCATGCAATAATATAAGACTGATTAAAAATAAAATACCAGCCACTATACTAATAACTTTAGCAACACTAATGAGTTTCCTAAATACCGATGAATCCAATTTAGCACCCCCCCGCCTAGTTTAAATAATCTTCAATTCTCCTTTTTAACCTATTGTAAACCATTAATATGGTAATATTATACATCACATATTTGCTTAATATCAATATCTTTATCTTACAGAGCTTTTAACTAAAAGTTGCATTTTTATATCTACGCAGATAGTAAGACTTAAGTACAGGCGAAAAAAAGAAGGGATCTCTCCCTTCTTTTTTGATCTATCATTTATACAATCAGCGCTTATTTTTTATATAAAAACTGTTCCGGCAAGGTTAGATGAAAGCCCGTAGCCAATTTTCTAAAGTCCTGATCTGTAATCGTCTGAAGCTTTTCCGGTCTCATGGATAACACCTTAATGAGAATTTCTGCTGATTTTTCTACGGTATGCATAAGTCCGAAGGTTAAGTCGAAATTCTCACCGGAGCAAAACATACCATGATGCGCCCAGATTGCAACGTCATATTTCTCCATCAGTTTACTGGTCTCAATTGCTATATCTCTACCACCTGGAACCATCCAGCCAATGACACCAACTCCTTGCGGAAATACAACCGGACATTCCGTTGCCATCTCCCAGAGCTCTCTGGTAAATACTTCGTCAGATAAGGGGAGAACAAAGGTTAATGAGATCACATTAGTGGTATGGGCATGGTAAATCACTCGGTGTACGCCATTTGATACTCTTTTCTTAACCTCATGATTCATTAAGTGAGTAGGAAGCTCGCTGGTCGGATTTCCTCCTTCCACTAATCCCCATCGAATTCGATAATTTTCACCGATATCATCGATTTCTATAATTGTGATACAGGTCTCAGGATCAACAACGATATTTCTAAAATATTTGCCTCCGCCCGTTACCAAAAAATATTCTCCGGCTAATCCCGGTACACTTGTTCCAATGGGAGTCCAGTCACCGGGAGCATTTAGTCTAGATCTTACAGCAGCTACTTCCTCCGGTTTGATTCGATAAGATAGATTACCGCCATTTCTCTCATGCCAGCCCTGTGCAAAGCCATCATCTGCCATACGTATAAAATCTTTAACAAACTTAGTATCCAAAATTGTCATAATCAAAATCCTCCTTTACACAAATGAAATATAATAGATGATTTACGAAACTAATTATATTCGAATTTCGCAATCGCCCAATGAAATATTATATCAATTCACTAATTCGAAAATTTTACTTATTATAGATGTTACATTGTTTCTATGATTAAAGTATAATATGAATTGTAGTAAAATAATAGGTCATCATTTGCAAGGAAAACTATCCTCTATTGCAATTATCGTACTATCGTTTTTCTTTGATTCTTCCTTTTCTAAAAGCATCAATTAACTGTTCCAGATCCCAGATGGATTGCTTTAGTTCATCACCAATATCCGTATCTCCCACTCGTTTTCTATGTACTTCTTTTTCGAGAACCACCGTGGTTGAGAGAATATCTTTTTCCTCTTCAATTGCCTTTTGAGTTGATTCAAAGGGCTCGTGTGATACCAGTAAAAGTCCATAAGAATTATTGATTAAGGTATATCCGGCAATTCCGGTTTTCTCTTGATAAGCTCTTGAAAAGCCTCCATCAATAACAAATAGCTTACCGTTTGCTTTGATTGGACTTTCTCCGTTCTTTGTTATGACCGGCACATGACCATTTATGATATGGGACACCTTTGGATCAAGTCCAAATTCCTCAAAGATGTTATTACAAATTGATTCATCATCCATACATTCATAATAGTAATTTCGCTTTTCCTTATGAGTCGTCTTATCTTCAATCAAATACCGTTCAAAAGTAGTCATCTTATCCTTGCCATAGAGGGGGGAATTTGGCCCACACCAAAGGTACCACATCACGTCCATGCCAAATTCCCTTGATTGAGTGTTTTTCTTACCAAGATATCCTTCTCTAACACAACCATCCAGCCAATCAAGGTAATCCTTTCCTGACCGCTCTCTTCCTGCCTGTTCCAGTTTTATTTTCTTGAATCGTCCTTCTTTATCAAGTGGTATACAACCATGATAAAGCAGATTGGAGTTGTATTTCAGATACATACCTCCCTTGGCAAAGAGAAATCCCATATGCTTTTGTAGCTTTTCGCTTTTTAAGAAGGATGATTTCAGTTTCTCCATAACCTCCAACTCTTCCGGGATTAATTCGTAAGGGGACTTTGGATCAATGGTTGGAAAATGTGTATCCTTTAAGGGATAAGTATTGCCATTAAGTTGTATTGTTCCCTCTTCATAGTTAATAAAGTCCAGTAAAAGCCTGCTCTGCATCTCAAAAGCAGGGCGACGTTTGATTAATAAGCCCTCCAGCTTAAATTGTAGTATTGCAATAGCCTTATGCATCTGAGCCATCAACCGCATTTCTTTACCAGTATAAACACTATCGTCTTCAATTTTCACTTGAAAATTAGAGCAATCATCCTTACCATAGAACTCCATGGCAAAGGTTGCTAGAGGAAGTAAATTAATCCCATATCCATCTTCAATGGTACTTAAATTCGCATATCGGGCACTTACTCTAAGAACGGTCGCAATACATGCTTCATTCCCGGCAGCAGCTCCCATCCACAATATATCATGATTTCCCCATTGGATATCCACTGAATGATAATTCATCAGAGTATCCACCACCAAATCCGCTCCGGGTCCTCGATCATAGATATCACCAATAATATGAAGCTTATCGATTACAAGCCGTTGAATTAGTTTTGAAATAGCAATAATAAATTCATTGGCCCTATCAATCTTGATGATCGTTTGGATAATTTCATTATAGTACGCTTCCTTATCAATACGGTTTGGCTGCTCATGTAGTAACTCCTCTATTATGTATGCAAAATCCTTTGGTAGGGCCTTTCGCACTTTAGATCTTGTGTATTTGGAGGAGGTGTATCGGCAAATCTCGATCAAGCGGTATAGTGTAATACGATACCAATCCTCCAGATTCTCCTCTTTCTTTTGAATAATCTCTAACTTTTGTTCCGGATTATAAATTAGTGCTGCCAGACTTTTCATGTCTTTTTCTTCCAAAGACTTACCAAAAAGATCATGAATTTTACGCTTAATGACTCCGGAAGCATTTTTTAAAACATGATTAAAGGCTTCGGACTCCCCATGGATATCCGATAGAAAATGTTCTGTACCTTTTGGGAGATTGAGTATCGCCTGCAAATTAATTACCTCAGTGCAGGCATCAGCAATGGTAGGATACTGTCTTGCTAAGAGTTTTAGATAACGTAGTTCTTCTCCATAGCTGCTATAATTACTCAGTTCCTCATTTATTCTTTCCATATCTACTCCTTCTATAATTACTAATTAGCTCCCCTAATCATTTCTAAGTTCTTTAACCCCTTTTGCTCCTTATCCTGCTCCTCCCCTTAATTTATCCCTAGTATAACTAATATCTACCAAAAATAAAAGTATAAAAATTATTTTACACTACTTTAGAAAAGTTGATGATGGTTGCGAAACTCGAGTGTGTTGCGAGTGAAGGAGCTACTGTATCACTTGGTCGAGAACTTTTTTATGCAATTTGACGAAGAGGGCAATTTTTGGGACCTTTTGACACCCCAATCTTATTAGGTGATTGCAAAATCTATATACTTTTGCATTATTTAATCAAATTAATATGGAGGTAATGAAAATGGGAAATTTAACTATGGATGAAATGGTAGCTTATTGTAATCAATATGGATTCATATTTCAAGGT
>JAEWEO010000027.1 GCA_023389295.1 Bacillota bacterium | reverse complement strand
AAAGATTGTTTATGCTGGTGCAGAGGGAGGAGCAAATATCTTTACCTTAGATTACTTTGGTCATGAGGCTTATCTGGCGCAAAGCCCGCAATTCTACAAACAGATGATGGTAGGTGTCTATGAACGGGTCTTTGAAATAGCAGCTGTATACCGTGCCGAAAAGCATGATACATCACGACACCTGAACGAATATATTAGTGTGGATTTTGAAATGGGTTACCTAAGAGATTTTCAGGAACTGATGCAAATGGAAACAAAGATGCTACAATCTACCTTTGAATATTTAAAGGAAGAATATGCACTAGAGCTTTCATTACTTCAGGTATCAATACCAAAGCTTGAAAGCATCCCTGCAATAAAATTTCTGGAAGCAAAAGAGATGATTTCGAACGAATACAAAAGAGAAATGAAAGACCTGGAGGATTTTGAACCGGAAGAAGAAAAGTTACTCTATGAATTAATTAAGAAAAAAACCGGATGTGAGTTTGTATTTGTTACACACTATCCTACAAGAAAACGCCCCTTCTATGCAAAGGAGGATGAAACTAATCCGGAAGTTACGAATAGCTTTGACTTACTCTTTCGTGGAGTAGAGATTACAACCGGAGGTCAACGCATTCATAATTACGAAGAACAAGTTAATAAGATGTTAGCCAGAAATATGAATCCCGAAGCCTTTGAAAGTTATTTAATGCTTCATAAATACGGGATACCACCCCATGGTGGACTAGGACTTGGTTTGGAACGCTTCACCAGCAGATTACTACAACAAAATAATGTACGATATGCTTCCCTATTTCCAAGGGACATAAAACGGCTCATTCCTTAGGCTAACTTTTATTATTCAAATGGTTTTAAATATTCGGAGAAAAAGGTCTTTCTTCTCCGAATATTTCCTGTGAACTTGAAGCATCTTATTACTGTGCAGTTTTTCATCAGACTAATTATGCAATTTTCATCAGACTAACAACGCAGTTTTTATTGAATTGTTATGCTGATTTCATCGGATTAATTATGCAATTATTTCAACTGATCCAACTGCTCTTTTCGGTGTTCCTGCTTTGCCTTTGCATTTTTAAAGCTCTGTTCATCCATATGCTCGGCATTGTGATTAAGATAGCCTTCCGAATATACCAGACGTTTCTCCGTATTTTCTTTATGCTTATTATTATAGTTTTCACCATGCGCAAGGATGTTCTTTAGATTTTCAATCTCATTTTTACGCTCTTCATTAATGCTTTTCGCATGCTCAATGTTCTCCGGAGAAGAGGAAATATCCGAATGTTCTTCTAAATGTCGTTCTGTGCGAGTCTGCCTTTCTACTAAATTAACAAGATGCTCCACACGACGTTCCTGTTCTAACTGTTTGCGATCTCTACAATTATCATTCCCCATAATCTTCCACCTTTCAATAATTTTGAGATAAAAATATCTCTCCATTATTCTTTCCGTCGACTCCAATCCTTATGCTTTAAAAGCATAAGACAACAAGTGCCTCTATGGAAATTTATGAATTTTATTCTAAAAAAATAGATTATATGAGATCAGAGAAATATAAATATTTACTTTGCTCCTTTTAAATAGCGCATATAATAAAACATATATTGTTGTATGATTCCTACATACCCTGTATATTTATTTTTTTCAAATTTGTCATTATATATTTCTTTTAATACTCTTAAAATCCATACATCCACCGGGAACCCTTCAATATGATGTAATCCATACAATGAGATACAGTTTGCAACTTTCTCCCCGACACCATGTATGGTTTTTAACCTTGTTATCGATTCCTCATAGCTGCACTTTTTCATTTCTTCAAAATTAACCTCTCCCTGAACGATAGCTTGTGCAGCTCTGATAATATACTCATCACGGTAACCCGTTTTTAGTGTTCTCAAATCTTCCCTTTTTGCCTGAGCAAGTACTAGCGGCGATGGAAATGTGGTATATTCTCTATCACATTTCTTACAGTATTTTCGCTCTCCATAGCGCTCACAGATGGCTTCTATACAGTTTTTAATAGCTGGAATGTTCTTATTTTGTGAAATAATAAAGCTTACGGTTGCTTCGAAGGGGTCTTGTTTTAGGATTCTAATACCTCTTCCGTATTGTGCGGCCTCCTTAAGAAATGCATCCTCACCCTCAAGTAGTTCCCGTACTATCCTTCCATAATCATAGGATAAGTCAAAATAATCCTTCCAAATCTCTTCAAATTCCTCCTCGGAACAACTTAATTCTACGGTATCCTCCGTAAGCTGAATTAGCTCCAGATATTTTCCATAGGCGATTAATCCGTATTTTATTCTGTTCTCTATATCCTCCAAAGGATTCATACGAAAGCATTGACCTGATTGTGCTATCTGCATGATATTAAAATTCTCATTATGTATTAGCATGTCTTCCTCTTTCTACAACTTCTAACTACAATTACAACAATTAGTCTTAGTATAATATACCTTCTATTGCTTCTCAACTAATTTGAACAAAGAAACCCTGGTATTTTCTCCTATCTATGCCAAACTTTGAACGAGAAACCGAGCCATTTTCCCCTACTTTGCTCAGGGATTAATTCCTCAATTTCAGTTTTTTCTGTAAAATATCTTAAAAGTATAAGTTAATACATTGAGTTAAGTTGCCCTAACGCCTATAATTGCATTAGGATCAATGTTTTTCTATCGACCATGGAGAAGTTATCGGAGGTTTACAACTACATATGCTATATAAATTATCAGATATGCGCAGATATTTTGTTGGCCAGGTACGACGTATTTATTTTATGGCTCTTCCCGAATCAAAACAGGATTTAAAAAATAGCCGAATCTATTATACAACGGCTGATACAGCAGCTCAGACCATCGCCCAGCTTGCCGGAGGTACTTTTCTAGCGACCATTATGTCTCATAGTGGAATATTAGACGCTAACATCGGCATCATAACTTCCCTGGTTAGTCTTGCTGCACTTTCTCAAATCTTTTTAATAAGTTTTTTTAAAAGGCTTAAAAAATATAAATTCTTAGTATGTATCACAGCTCTATCAAGACTCCTATTCGCGGCTTTGTACTTTGTTCCTTTATTGGGTATTAGTAGTAATTCAAAAGCTGTTCTTATTGTACTGCTTTATTTTTTCGGTCAAATCTTTGTACAGATTGGTACTCCTGCTTCTCAAGATTGGATCGCTAGCCTTGTTCCAAGTCGATTACGGGGTAAGTACTTTTCCATCAAGGACTCCGTAGCAGTATTTGTGGTCTCCAGTACGATGCTACTTAGTGGAGTCATCCTTGACTATTTTGAATCAAAAAATATTAGAACAAGTTTTATTATAATAGGAATCTTAATATTTATACTTTCCATACTTAATGTAATATCTCTTTCAAAAATGAAGGAACCAAAGACCTCCTATATCAATGAAGATGGCAAGGAAATGCATGGACGTCTTGCAAAAAAAGCCAAGGAAAACGAAGTTCTTGTAAAACCTCAGAGCATATTCTCAGAGATAAAAGAAGCTTTCTCCCATGCAAAGTTTCGAAAAGCATTTTTGGTTCAATGTATTTACATTACAGCTTTTTATATTTGCCTACCCTTTAATGCCAGTTATCAGATAAATGAACTAAATTTACCATATACCTTTATTATGTTAGTAGGTTTCATATTTAATTTATACCGTATCTACATAACACCTAAGTTAGGCAGAATGGCTGATAAGTTCGGCATGGGCAAACTACTTCGATATAGTTTGCTGGCGCTGGGTATTAGCATGCTTGCTACAACCTTTACCATGCCCTTTAATGCATATCCTATGTTAATTGTCACTGCCTTTTTCGGTTCTACTGCTTGGGCTTTTGTCGGTATCGGATTGTTTGGAATTCAATTGGATTTTTATCGAAGTGATAAAAGAATGATCTGGTTAACTATAACCTCCTCCTTATCCGGCTTGTTTGGTTTTCTTGTATCAATTCTTGGTGGAATGCTTCTGAATTTATTTCAGTCTCTATCCCTCCGATTGTTTGGTCAGCCCATCTATGCACAACAACTACTTAACCTCATTGGTTTTATGATCATATTGATCATAGTGTATTACATCCGTTTCTTTATTGAAACAGAGAAAATTGATAATAACAGGCAGGATGGCAGAATTTAAACCATTCCAAAGCATCTCAAATTCCAATTTGTCAATAGAATTTCAATCCTAACAATAGAAATTCTATTGACATTTATATTTTGATTCGCTATAATTACAGCTGACAAGACAGCTATCATGTCATTGTGTAAACGCAAAATTGTAGGATGATTTATTAAGGAAGGGTAAGTGACTTTATGAATGTAACGAGAAAGATTTTAACTATGACCATTGCAGGAATGCTAAGTGCTATCGGTATTATTATTCCAATGTTTTCGCCAATCAAATTTATTATGGAACCCGCTTCGTTTACTCTAGCAAGCCATGTTCCGATTTTCATTGCTATGTTTATTTCACCGGCTGTTACCATCTTCGTAGCAATTACTACTGGTTTCGGCTTTTTTATGGCTGGTTATCCAATCGTAATCGTATTAAGAGCAATGACTCATTTAATCTTTGCATTAATAGGTGCTTACTTCTTGAAAAAAAATAAAAACATACTGCTTTCCTTCAAAACGGCAATACCATTTGTTCTTTTCCTATCACTAATTCATGCCGTTGCAGAAGTAATCGTATCGACTATCTTCTACTTTGGCGGTCAATCGGAGGCTAGCTATACCTTTGTGGTTATTGGCCTTGTAGGCGTTGGTACTTTAATTCATAGCACAATAGATTTTATCATTGCAGTCTTCGTTTGGGTACCTATGCAAAAAGTCATTAGTGTCCCTACAAATGCAAGAATAAAAGTAGCTAAACCAAATAAAATATCGGCATAACAAGTAAGCTAACAATAACATAAAAAACTCGTAGCATCCTCTCTTTTCATTATTGTAAGATCCCTACAATTGAAAACACGAATTGCTGCGAGTTTTATTAATTTTCGACGATTGCTATGGGCGAATGTCGCATTTCTCTTAGTTTTTACTCTACATATTATAATATTCCATCTCTATCTCAGATTCTATAATTGTTATAGATAACGCTTTCATCATATCAATTTCATACATCTCGACATCATTTCCTGCCTCATCAGTAATTACACGTACAATGGGTCTAAGCGGAAAGTTCTTATTCTGTTCTTTTACAATTCCAATTGCATTATTCGAAAGTCGAACCATGGAACCATTGGGATAGATTGCAATTTGCTTTATTAATACGGATACTAATCTTAAGTCAAACTGAGTCTCTGCATGTTCAATCAGGTAATTAACCGCGTTGTTTGAACTCCACTTTCTACGATAGCAACGATCTGAAACTAAAGCATCATATACATCGGCGATTGCAACAATCCTTGCAAACTCATGCAATTCTCCGGCAGGTATCGCATTCGGATAACCGGAACCATCCATTCGTTCATGATGTTGCAAAGCTATTATGCGGGAAAGCTCCGTTAGGTTCACGCATTTTTTTAAAGCTTCATAACCCAAAGAAGTATGTTGTTTAATATGTTCATATTCCTCAGGCGTTAATTCTCCCTGTTTATTGAGTATCTTCTGATCCAACAATATCTTACCCATATCATGTAGTAAAGTACCTGCAGCCAGCTTCTCCATCATGGCTCTGTTATACCCAAGTTGGTTAGCCATTAACAAGGAATATACGGTGGTACTGACGGAATGAGAAAAAGTATATTCATCCACAGCACTAATATCGTTTAAACTCACCTGAATGTCAGGATTTTTTAGTATTTCATCAATGATACTATTTATTGTATTTGACATATGTGTTAAGTCAATAATTGTTTTATTTTCAAAGTCATTCAACGTTTGACGTAAAATACGTTTACAATTAACTCTCGTTTCTTCGGAAATTGCATCAGGAATCTCAATTCCGTTACTTTTGGCGTCTTCGACATATACATAATCAATTCCAAGGTTTTTCAATCCACTTGAAAATTTCTGCAAATTATCAAGACCTTCTCTAAGAATCAAACAATCTTTATAATAGATAGCTTTAGCCAGCTTCATCTCAGGCTGAAGCATAGATAACGAAACCAACCTCATGAGTAATCTCCTTTATGCAGTTTCTTGCTACGATTGCGGCATAAAAACCACTCTTATTTATACTAAATGGATCGACCATTTATTTTCTATAATAGAAAATATAAACATACATATTTAATGATAAAGTATCTGCCCTCACCTGTCAAGTTTCTTGCTTATTCTTTATAAAATCTTTTATTTTGCCAAGGTTTTTGAGGGATTCATCCATGATTGTATTTTGAGTTCCTTTCGTGTATGATAAAAAGAGATCATTCTACAGAGGAGATTTAATATGGTTTCAGATGATACAATCCCTACACCTCATTCCGGTCCTATTATAACAGTTACCAAAAAAAGTCCAAGTAAAATTATACGGGAACAATTAAAGCTTTGTTTCCTACTCTTAATCATATACTTATTTCTTAATCTCTTGCAGATCGGTTGTCCCTTAAAGGCTTTTACCGGAATTTCTTGTCCCGGCTGCGGAATGACTCGTGCCATACTTTCCGTATTAAAGGGCAATTTAAGGGTGGCCTTTTACTTCCATCCTTTATTTCTAATTACCCCAATTATGTTTTTGTTATTTCTATTCCATGATTTTATTCGTCCTATATATCGGAATATTGCATGGACTATGATTATTGCTTTATTTGTGATTGTCTACCTTTATCGACTGATTATAGCAAATAACTCAATTGTAACAATTGACATC
>JAEWEO010000250.1 GCA_023389295.1 Bacillota bacterium | reverse complement strand
CATGAATGGTAGTTAACATCGGAGATACATACTGCGCTGTATCAATATCATCAATACTGATAATCGAGATATCTTCGGGTATTTTATAACCCATCTCTTTGATCGCCTTCATGGCACCAATGGCCGTTAAATCATTTGCACAGAATAGGGCGGTTACACTCTTTTGCTTTTTCAGATATTCTTTTACTGCTTTGTAGCCACCCTCGGAAGAGAGTGGGGTCACAATAATATGCTCTCGTTTTATGGGAAGATTTAAGGCAGTCATAGCATCACAATAACCTTGATAGCGAACCTCTTTATTTTTTTCACCAACATAACCGATCATGGTATGACCCAGCTTGTGAAGATGTTTAACGGCAGCCATGGAGGCCTGGTAGCCATCACAGATGATCTGGTCAAAATCATGATCAACCTTATTTAGTCCGGTATATACCACGTGTTTATAATGATTTTTGATGAACTTTAGTAAGTTTTGGTCAAAACGTCCTAATATTGCTATTCCTCCGACTTGATTGCCGGTAATTAAATGATAGACATTGGTATCATTGATATCAAAAGCGGTAAAGGAGTATTTCATGAGATAGCCTTGCTTGAATGCCTCCTGCTCAATAGCCCTAGCAATTTGTGAGAAAAATGGATCATTCATATCTGTCGTGGAGCGAGCAAAGATACAGCCTATGGTTTTGGAGGAACTCTCCATGCCATAGGAGGCATTGCCTAGCTTTAAATTACGAGCGGTAGTATTGGGAACATAATTTTGCTCCCTTACGATTTTCCATATCTTATCCTGTACCTCTTTGCTTGCTACCTTCGTATTGTTTTGGTTTATTACACGAGATACGGTAGAGACGGACACGCCGGCTAACTTGGCAATTTCCTTCAAAGTCATAGATTATCGATCTCCTTTCCTGCAAGTGCTTTCTTTCTAGTATACATGGTTTAGTATAACATTTCTAACACAATTTAAGCAAACGTTTGTGTAAAATTTATAATATTTACGTTTAAATAGGAGCTATAATGTCAAATAGTATGACAAAAGTTCATACTTATTTCGACGAAATATCTATGTTAAGATGGGTACATAAAAGAAATAGCAAATGAAATCTCTATTAGAAAGGGCTGCGTACATGAAGACGAATACATCATCACCCAAAAATAAAAATTCAAAAAACAGCACATGGGTAAACAGAATTCCGAAATGGGCATGGTTGCTGATTTCTTTTGCAACGGCTATGTTATTATGGACTCTGTTATCCGTTAATCCAAAGACCTCTCGGAGTTTTCCGAATGTGATTATTGTGTTAAAATCCATTGAAACTATGATAACCAGAGGGGTTTTCTTAAAAGATATTACAAGCAGTATGATCTCGGTTTTTGCAGGATTTGGAATTGGCTTTGTCATTGCGTTACCGGTAGCAATACTAATGGCATGGTACAAACCGGTTCGTAATATCCTAGAACCTTGGATACAGTTTGTAAGAAATATTCCTCCGCTTGCTTATGTTCCTTTGGTTGTTATCTCGGCTGGGGTAGGACGTAAACCTCAGATTATTGTTATAACCATTGCAACGTTTTTAACGATGGCAATTACCATCTATCAAGGTGTTGTCAATATCGATACTACACTAATTAAAGCGGCAAGGGTATTAGGTGCGAAAGATATCGACATCTTCCTTCGTGTTATTGCTCCGGCATCTCTACCATTTATTATTACAGCAATCAGATTAGGTACTTCAGTTGCTTTAACAACTCTGATTGCAGCAGAATCTACCGGTGCAGTTGCAGGACTTGGTATGAGAATTAGAGCGTTAAATAACTCCTTTGAATCACCACCGATGCTTTTATATATTATCATCATCGGCATCATCGGTATGACCATTGAAAAACTGGTCAAATTACTAGAAAGGAAGCTTACAGGATGGCAAGAGAAGAGAGAAATGTAAAAGTTAAAATTGATAATGTCGTTAAAACCTTTGATACACGCAAAGGAGAAATGGTTGCATTAAACGGTGTTAATCTTGACATTATGGAAAATGAATTTATTACGGTGGTAGGACCCTCCGGTTGTGGTAAATCCACCTTACTAAACATCATCGCCGGTCTGCTTGAGCCTACTTCCGGTAAGGTATACTGTGATGGTCATGAAGTAGTCGGTACAGGAACAGAACGTGGTGTAGTATTCCAGCAGTATGCGTTGTTTCCTTGGCTGACGGTGAAGAAGAACGTAGAGTTTGGCTTAAGTATAAAAGGTATGAGCAAGGAAGAAGCATCTGAAACCGCTATGAAATATATCAAAATGGTTGATCTTGAGGATTTTGCAAATCATTATCCGAAAGAACTTTCCGGAGGTATGAAACAACGTGTTGCAATCGCAAGAGCTTATGCAGTAAATCCTTCCATCCTCTTAATGGATGAACCCTTCGGCGCTTTGGATGCACAGACAAGAACTCAGTTGCAGGAAGAACTTCTTCAAACTTGGCAAAAAGAGAAAAAGACCTGCTTCTTTATCACCCATGATGTGGATGAGGCGATTATCCTAGGACAAAAGGTAGTCATTATGAGTGCCAGACCGGGACGAATCAAAGAAATCGTTGATGTAAATATTCCTTACCCAAGGAATCAAGAAACAAAATTATCGAAAGAATTTATGGATATAAAGAACTATATTTGGAAACAGGTATATCAAGAGTATTTGGAAGTTAGAAAATAGAGCTATTATGTTATTTTAATATAATATCTAAACTTTAAGGAGGATGAAGTAATGAAAAAGGTATTAAGTATTCTTATGGTATTAACTCTAGTTGGCGCTATGCTGGTAGGATGTTCCAAAGATAATACAAATCCAAAGACCGACGTAGAGACTGGGGACTCAGCTAAGGATGATGCTGGCAAGGATGATACTGCAACAACAGCACCTACAGAAGGAGCTGAAGAAAAGCCTGAAGAAGTTGCACTGAATGTAGCATACATGCCAAACTATGCAAGTTTGAACTCTGTAGTAGCAGGCATACAAATGGGATATTTTGAAGAACAGGGCATTAAAGTTAATCTAGTAGAGTTTGCGGATGGTCCTACAATCATCGCCGCAATGGAATCCGGCAGCATCGATCTTGGTTACATCGGACCAGGTGCACACAAGCTTGCGATTGAAGGAAGAGCAACTGTAATTGCAACCTCTCATTTTGGTAATGCAGATGAAGTAATCGGAATTGCAAGTAAAGGAGTTAATAAGATTGAAGATTTAAAAGGTAAGAAAATCGCCATTGCTTCCGGTACCTCTAGTGAAACAATCTTAGATTTAACACTAAAAAGAGCAGGCCTTACTAAAGAGGATGTTACCATTCTTGATATGGATGCATCTGCAATTGTAACAGCAATGATTTCCGGTAGTGTTGATGCATGCGCAACCTGGTCACCGAATACCTTTGCAATCAAAGAGGCATTGGGCGAGGATGCTGTTGCTCTTTCTAATAACGTTATGTTCATAGATGAATCTCCTTCCATCGCATCTTGGATTGTAAATCCGTCCTATGCAAAAGATAATGCAGATATCATTTTAAGATTTACTAAGGCACTTTATAAAGCAATGGATTATAGAGCACAGGAAGAGAACATCGATCAGGTAGTAGAGTGGGTGGCTGATCAGGTAGCACTTGATGTTGCATCCGTAAACGATCAAAGAGGAGACGGTGACTGGATGACTTCAGCTGAATTAATCGAAATGATCGAGTCCGGTGCATTAGAATCAGCATACCAAGTACAGCAGGATAATTTCCTGAATGCAGGTAATATTACAGAGGGAGCTCCGGTTAGCGACTATGTAATGTTCCAAAATATGCTTGATGCAGCAAAATAACAATAGTATAATCAACTAAATACAGGGTCGACAATAGGAAAAGGCCCATACGAGGAATAATGAAATAGGGCTGTCTCTTCGAGGATAGCCCTATTTGTTAGAATTATTAATTGATTGCTTAAAGGAGAAGTAGTTATGCTGATTGTATTAGTTGTGTTTCTTGTTATCGTGTCGGTACTAGTGCTCATCTCAAGGAGAAATAAAGAGTCTTTTTATCTATCCGGGATGTGCTTAAGTCTTGCCATCATGCTTACAGGAATACTAATATACATCGCAAAAAAAGGAGGTATCTCCAGAGATCTTAATCAATTTTTCTTTCTATCATTTGAACTTAAAACAAAGATCCAATATCTGCTGATTCTCTTGGATCAACTTGGATATATTGTAGCGATAGGCAGATACTTATTCCCTCTTTTCCTCATGCTATTAGCAATACATTATAGTATGATACCTTGGATAAGAGAGAGGCATAAATTCTTAGGATTAGTTTTTGTAATACCCTTAGGTACGTTAATCATCTATTATCCAAAGGTATTTCGCTTTCTAACCATAGAAAATAATGATTTACAAACCTTCATTGTTACGAGTACTAATTTATGGATTGTTATATATCTAATCATTGCAATTGGGTTATTAATCTATGAAACCTTTTCTATTCAAATGAAATTTTTTCGTCGGCAGTTTATGCTGATTATAACCTTTATCTTTTCTTTGTCCGTTCTTTATTTACTTTATTTTGGACAGGATCCTGCGCAGGTATACCAGTTTTACCGTGATAATTACGTATGGAAGCAGGGAATTTATTATATGAATGCAACCCTTTCCATACCTGCTTATATCATTATACTTATGACAAATCTGATATGCGCTGTGGTAGGTATTTATAGCTTAGTAAAATATGCTCAGGCAAACTTTGCTCTAAACAGGGAAGAGATTACAAAACAGAGGAAATTTAATGTCATAAGTACCGGGGCCTCCGTCTTTGTTCATAGTGTCAAAAATCAGCTACTTTCAAACAGGGTAATCTACAAACGACTAGGTCTTTTGTTTCAGGAGGACGAACCGGATTTAAATAAAATCAGAGAATATACGGAGCTGCTATCCTCTAACAATGAGGCAATGCTTGATAGACTCAACGAACTATATCGTACTGTCAAATCCAATTTCGTACATTTAGTGCCTGTTACCATAGAAGATATGGTGAAAGGAGCTTTAGAATTATTCCATAAAAAATATCCGGATTATCATCCTGAAATTACTTTACCCCAGGCTACAATAATTTTAGCCGATAAGGAGCATCTTTGTGAGGCAGTTTACAATTTACTAGTGAATGCTCAGGATGCGGTCAATGAAGCAAATCGTGGTAATGGTGGAAAAGTAGAGCTGAAGTGTTATAATATAAGGCTATATACAGTAATAGAAATTATCGATAATGGCATCGGTATGGATAAAAATACACTGAAGAAGATATTTGATCCTTTCTATTCCAGTAAGAATTCTAATTATAACTGGGGTATGGGATTACACTATGTAAGAGACATAATAAAAGAACATTTTGGAAGCCTTCGTTATGAAAGTAAAGTTGGAGAAGGAAGTCATTTTTATATTCTTCTACCAAAATTTAAAGAGTAGCAAAGAAACCAAGTATGTACAGATTGTCTTAGATAAGCTGCTATGAGGCTGAGTGGAGGATACTATGGCAGAGCGTATTAGGATTATGATTGCTGAAGATTTTCAGATATTATTAGAGGATATGAGTGAGATAATTAACAAGCAACCTGATATGGAGGTTGTTGGAATGGCACAATCCGGTACTGAAATAATAGAATTGGCTAAACATATAAGTTATGACTTCATTTTGATGGATATTGAAATGGAAAATCTGACGGCAGGTATTACTGCTACCGAGATAATAAGGGATGAGAACCCGGAGGCAAAGATTATTTTTATGACTGCCCATGAAACGAAAGAAATGATTTTGTCTGCAATGGGTACCGGAGCCATCGACTATATCGTAAAGGGTTGTCCCGAGGATGAAGTGCTGTATCACATACGAAGCGCATACCGTGGGAATCCCTTAATGAACAGTAAAATACAAGAAATTATTTTGCAAGAGTATAAAAGACTACAAAAATCCGAAAAAAGTCTATTTTACTTTATTAATAATATCTCAAACTTAACCAATACGGAGCGGGTTTTAATTCGGATGCTCTTAGACGGGAAGAAGATCAAAGAAATTGCAGAAGAAAGAAAGGTTGAGATTGTAACTGTAAAAACGCAGATCAACGGACTATTAAAAAAGTTTGGTTGCAGTCGTAGTAAAGAAATAGTTAAGCTAATTAGAGATCTGAATTTGGCTCATCTATTTTGATAGATGATTACGAAATGATATAGATCTTGCATTCGCCTAATCATTTGAATCAAGGAAGGAAAAGCATATGAAACAGAAATATTATCTTTTTGATAAAACAGAGTTATTAAAAGAACCAAAGATATCCCTAAGCGTTATGGAGGATAATCAGACTGTTTTTAAGGCAATCGCTTTAGAAATGGTAGAAGAAATAGAACATAATAATCAACAGAACAAAAATACAGTGTTTATCGTACCTGTTGGACCGGTGGGACAATATCCTTATTTCGTTACCATGGTAAATGAAAAGAATGTTGATTTAAAAAATGTGTGGTTTATTAACATGGATGAGTACTTAGATGACAACAAAATGTGGATAAGCTCAGAAAATAAATTAAGCTTCCGTGGATTTATGGATCGTGAAGTTTATTCTAAGATAGATCAAAAGCTGGTGATGTCCAAAGAACAGAGGATTTTCCCGGATCCATTAAATCTTGAGTACATTCCTAAACTAATTGATAAACTTGGTGGCGTGGACATTGCATTTGGGGGAATTGGTATTAACGGCCATGTTGCATTCAATGAACCACAAGAGGAGTTATCGGGTGAGGAATTTCTACAATTAAAAACAAGAGTTAGAGACATAGCGCAGGAAACCAGAGCAGTCAATTC
>JAEWEO010000203.1 GCA_023389295.1 Bacillota bacterium | reverse complement strand
CCTTGACCCTGGGGTCTATTTCCCTGGTAGCCTTCTCCCTGAGGTCTATTTCCTTGATACCCTTGACCTTGTGGTCTATTTCCCTGATATCCTTGACCCTGGGGTCTATTTCCCTGGTAGCCTTCTCCACTTGGTCTATTGCCTTGATATCCCTGACCCTGCGGTCTATTTC
This sequence comes from Bacillota bacterium, assembly GCA_023389295.1. Lineage (GTDB taxonomy): Bacteria > Bacillota > Clostridia > Lachnospirales > Lachnospiraceae > Mobilitalea. The sequence goes on along the minus strand of JAEWEO010000203.1, from coordinate 11,299 downwards.
CTTGATATCCTTGACCCTGCGGTCTATTTCCTTGACCATCTGCATTATTTCTATTGCCCTGATAGCCTTGACCTTGCGGCCTGTTACCCTGATATCCAGTTCCTGATGATCTCTGTTCCTGACTCTGAGTTCTTTGACCCTGAGTTCTTTGACCCTGATTTACTTGACCTGACGGTCTTCCCTGACTTTGGGAATCCTGACCGGATGGTCTTTGGGTATTATTTCCTTGATTTAACTTCTCTGTATCTTGTTCTTGAGTTTTTTGTGTTGTTGTATTCAGATTATGTTCTCCTGTTGTTCTATTCATACTTTGTTTATCTTGATTTTCTTGACCTTGTTGGCCTGGTTGGCCTTGTTTCATTACGCTTTGTCCTCCTGCTGCTCTTTGTCCTTGTGTAACTTGATGTGTTGGTTCTCCTTTTGTTCTCTGACTTCCCACACCAGACGTATTATGACCTACAGAACTTTGTTGTCCTGCACTTGTTCTGGTGTTTACGGAATTAGATGAAGTACGCGACGTACTCTGTGCTGATGTCTGCGATGTGGTAGTTGTACCTACCTCTTTATTACTCGTTTGAGCAGACGTATGTGTAGCCTGAGACACAGGTTTGTTCGTACCAGACTGAGCAGCTCTACTTGACTGAATAAAATGATTTTTAACATATTGAACTTCATTTTCTTCCAGATTACTACTATGAGACTTCTTAACACCAAAGCTCCTCTCAATAAAGTCTAGGATATCCTTACTCTCTATTGAAAGTTTTCCTGTATCATTTATTTGATTCTTTAACTCAAAGACTTTCATTTTTGCCATCTACTTACTACCTCCGTTCATATCTTGCATCATTTTCAGTTGCTTTTCAATTGCGCTAGCTAAGCCCTTGTCAAACACTGCCAAAGAAGCACGAAATTCTTTACCCATTGCATGACCTAATTCGTTTTTCTCGCCAAAAAAGTAAATCGGAACATTATAGTAAGTACACATGTTAGTAAACATTTTCTTTGTATTGTCTGATGCGTCACCCGCAACAATCACCAAAGCAGCTTTATGTTCCTTCACGGCTTTTTCAGTAGAAAATTCTCCACTTGCCACATTACGAGATTTTGTTGCAATTCCTAATAAGTTATATATTTTCTTTTCTTCCGGATTCAAGCAAAATCATCTCCTTTTCCAGTGTTTCTACCAATTCCTTTGGAATGCTAACCTTAAGTGAACGCTCCAAACCCTTCGTTTTAATTGCATTTTGTAAACAAGCAAGCGAACGGCAGACATAAGCTCCTCTACCATTCATTTTACCTGTTGAATCTATGACAATCTCATCCTCCGGAGTCTTCAAAACACGGATCATTTCTTTCTTTGTCTTCATTTCTTGGCATCCGGTACACATTCTTAATGGTGTTTTTTTTGCCATTCAATATCACATCCTTAATATCCGTGAAATTCAACTTCAACGAATTTTAGTATCCTAAACTTTGGGATTCACTCTTTATATCAATCTTATAACCCGTCAATTTTGCTGCAAGTCTTGCATTCTGTCCCTCTTTACCAATCGCTAAAGATAATTGATAATCCGGCACAATAACTCTTGCGCTTTTTTCCGCTTCGTCAACGGTAACTGATACTACCTTTGCTGGGCTAAGTGCATTTTCAATTAATTTTGCCGGATCATTGCTCCAGTTAATAATGTCGATCTTTTCATTACGAAGCTCGTGAACTATGGTATTTACTCTTGCTCCATTAAGTCCAACGCATGCTCCAACTGCATCAACATCCGGGTTATTACTCCATACCGCCATCTTCGTTCTGGAGCCCGCTTCTCTTGAAATGCTCTTTATTTCAACAGTACCATCCTGGATTTCAGTAACTTCCGCTTCAAATAATCTCTTGACAAGTTCCGGATGAGTTCTGGAAACTGTAATTCTAGGCCCTTTCGTTGTATCCTTTACTTCAAGTACGTAGAGTTTGATACGGTCAGTAGGACGGAACACTTCTCCTCTTACCTGCTCATTCTCTGTTAATACCGCATCTACCTTGCCTAGATTGATACTAACGTTATTGCCAACATAACGTTGTACAATACCTGTAACAATATCCTTCTCTTTGGCGCTGTACTGAGTAAACAGTACTTTTCTTTCTTCTTCACGGATTTTCTGAACAACCACCTGCTTTGCTTTCTGCGCAGCAATACGGCCAAAGTTCTTCGGAGTCACTTCTATCGCAACAACATCTCCAATGTCTTTTCTTGCATCCTTCATCTTTGCCTGAGCAAGGCTAATCTCCATAACGGGATCAGTAACTTCTTCTACAACTTCTTTCATTGCATAAACGCTTACTTCACCTGTAACTCTATCAATGTTAACCTTAATATTATCTGCTCTGCCATAATTATTCTTGCACGCCGCTACCAATGAGTTTTCAAGTGCTTCCAGCAAAATATCCTTGCTGATATCCTTTTCCTTCTCTATCTGGTTTAAAGCTTCAATTAGTTCCTTGTTCGCATCCATTTCTTATTATTATCCTCCTTAAATACATCGATTTTTTCATTTTGTAATTAGGAGGTTGTTTCCTCCCTTTGGATTAGTTAAAATATAGTAAATTTATCTTTATTATGAAAACAACAAATTTCACGCTTTGGAGCGCACGAGAAACTTAAGTTAACATGAATTAAAAATCAAACGTCAGCCTAACGATTGCAACATCGCTTCTTGAAAACTCCATTGTACTCTCATCTTCCAGTTCAATGGTAATTGTGTTTTGATCGAACGCGGTGAGGATACCAACAAATTCTTTTTTCTTATTGATCGCTTTATATAATTTGATTTCTACCTCTTCACCGATACTTTTTTCAAAATGTTTATCCCTCTTAAGTTGTCTGCCAAGACCGGGTGAACTTACTTCCAAGATATAGGAATCTGGGATAAAATCATGTTTATCCAGTAAATCACTAAGAGCTCTGCTAACCAGTTCACAGTCATCCACCGTGATACCATTTTCTTTATCAATATAAGTCCGAAGAAACCAGTTGCCACCTTCCTTTACATATTCGATATCATACAATTCGAAATGATTTTCTTCCAGTAATGGCCCTAATAGCTTCTCTGTTTTCAGCTCATATTCTTCATGTTTTGTCATCCAAATCCCTACTTTCTTTCAATATCTTAGTCAGTTGCAAAGAATAAGAGTGGACTTTCGTCCACTCCTAATTAGTCTTATCCTTTTGCACAATAGTTATTATATCAAAGCTAACCAAAAATTGCAAGGTTTAATTTTTAATTCTCATGAAAGCGTTGCAGAAACTCTTTTGTTCGCTGATTTACTGTATTGCCAAAGACATTTTCAGGTGTACCTTCCTCCACAATCACTCCACCATCCATAAAAATAACGCGATCCGCCACATCCCTGGCAAATGCCATCTCATGAGTTACAATTACCATTGTCATATTCTCTTGGGCTAAAGAGCGAATAACTTTAAGTATTTCCCCCGTAAGCTCAGGGTCAAGTGCTGAAGTCGGTTCATCAAAAAATAAAATTCTTGGATTTAAGGCAAGGGCCCTGGCAATTGCTACACGTTGTTGCTGCCCACCGGACAATTCACAAGGATATGCATTAGCACGATCGTTCAAGTTCATTCTATCTAGCAAATCCATCGCTTTATCAGTTGCAAGCTTCTTCTCTATCCCCAATACCTTTACTTGAGCATCTACTATGTTTGTCAGTACAGAATAATGAGGGAAAAGATTAAAATTTTGAAATACCAGTCCAAGATCCAGTATAATTTCATGCAAAATCTTATGATCGGAATAACCACTTCCATTTGTTGTATCCACCATCATCTTACCACATACTTCAATTGTTCCTTCATCTATCTTTTCTAATTGAGTCAGACATCTTAGCAAGGTAGATTTACCGGAGCCGGAAGGGCCGATGATTGCCACTACCTCGCCTTCATTAACCTCCATTGATATCCCTTTTAATACGCTAACTCCATCAAATTGTTTCATTAAATTATTTGCTTTTAATAACATGAATACCTCCAATATATCTATCACATGTATCTACATCAATATATCTATATCAAATCTTTGATAACTTTGTTAGTTCTTATAATACTCCATTTTCTTTTCAATCATTTTAAAAGTCATTTCAACTACAGTATTCATAATCAAATAAAATACAGCCGCTATAATGATTGGTATCGTAGAAAAATATTTAGAGCCCGCTGTGGAAGCAACACGGTAAATTTCTACCACAGATATCACCTGTGCAAGAGACGTGTCCTTAACTAAGGTCATAAGTTCGTTACCGGTAGCCGGAATTACTGATTTTACAACCTGTGGAAGTATAATTCTTATAAAGGTCTGGAGCTTAGTATAACCTAATACCTTCGCAGCCTCATACTGTCCCTTTGGTATGGAAGCAATACCACCACGGAATATTTCTCCGAAGTATGCAGCATAATTAATGGTAAATGCTAGGATACAAGCTGTAAAGCGATCAAAGCTAAAGCCTAATATGTAATATGGTCCATACATAAAGAAGAACAATTGAAGCATTAATGGTGTACCTCGAAATACCAATTGGTAAATGCGGACGGGAAAACTGATGACCCACAATTTACTTCTTCTTGCGAGCGCTACCAAAAATCCCAATGGTACAGATAACAATATGGTTAGAAAAAAGATCTTTAAGACCATCCCCGTGGCGGATAGCATATTGGGTATTAGTAGGTCCATAGGTACATTGTCTATTACTATATTCATAATTTCCTCCGATTAATCATAATTAACTTTTTCTCTGTCATCATCCTGAGCTTTTCGTAATGAATTATTCAGTTTTACATGCTAACACTTTACCATATTACCATAACGTTGTAAGTATTTCAATTTATTTCAACAAAAAATATATCCACCTCTCTCTTACTACTCAAAGAATGGAAGAATATTTAAAACTTGTATATGTAATAGTGGGAAATTATATTTTTAGCCAATGGATGCCATAAAGTAAAATTCATCATAAAAATAGAAGAAAGGTCTGTTTTCGCTTGACAGACCTTTCTTCTATATGGGGCAGTTTTAATTATCATTGAATATATTCACCAACGATTTATTTAATGATTGTCACATCTGAGCCAAACCATTTCGTAGAGATCTCTGAGATGGTACCATCTTCTTTCAGCTCCTTAAGTGCTGTTTCAATAGCCGCGCAAAGAGCCTCTTCTCCCTTACGAAAACCAATTGCATATTCATCTACTAACAAAGTATCATCAAGCACCACATAATCTTTGCCTGCTTCAGCAATCATATAATCTGCAACTACAGAATCCATTAGTACTGCATCTGAGTTGCCGGTTTCCATATCCATTAATGCCGTTTCATAATCGCCAAAGGGATTTATCTGACCTAAAGAATCCTTAAATTCCTTATTCTCATCACTATCAAGAGTTGCTTCTGCAGACGAACCACTTTGAACTGCTAATTTTTTGCCCGCCATTGCTTCCATACTTGTAATTTCACTATCCTTTGGTACAACAAGGGAGATGCTATTTGTCATATAAGGCTGTGTCATCGTAAGATTCTGTAGACGTTCTTCTGTTATAGAGAAACCATTCCAGATACAGTCAATATTTTTCGTATTTAATTCCTGCTCCTTTGCATCCCATTCTATAGGCTGTATTACAAGCTCAACCCCTAGTTTCTCACAAACTGCAGTAGCAAGATCAATATCAAAACCTACTATATTATCATTCGCATCACGAAATCCCATTGGTGGGAAGGAATCATCTAGACCCAAGATAAATTTACCATTATCTTGTATGTACTTGAGGGAATTGTCTTCTCCCGGTCCATTCTTTTTACAAGCCCCCAAACTTAATATCAAAATTGATACCATAAGCATACTAATTATTCTTCTTTTCATTATTTCCTCCTATCATGGAAGCGTTCTCTTCCAATCTAATTAATTTGGCAATTACTAATGATCCATATCTTTATACAGCAAAATATTGATAATTATCCCTATTGCCACTTCTCTTTGCTAGCACTTTACCATACTACCACAATAACGCATTTAATGCAATGACTATTTTCAATAAAAATGGAGGCCCATCTATACTTACTAGATAGCCTCCATATTATGAGATGTTAATTCATTTAGATTAAAAATATATCCTAGGAGTCTTTCGTAAACACAGACTTCCTTACATAAACTTATTTCTCTTTATATTTCCCCATTTGTTTTTCTCTGATCGATATTTAAACAAAGCCTCTATCTTAAATAAATTATTAATCTGGCGATAGCCAAAATTATCTATAATACTATACAAAAACAATTTTAACATCTGACGAAAAGAGGTATAACGTTTAAATGTATATTCCTCTAATATTAACGCTCCGACAGATAGTATTACTCCAAACAAGATAGCCGAGGTATAGAAGGCAATCATAAACTTAAGATTGATGACCCCAAATAGAAAAGAAATCGGCACTAAAAAATATCCTATGGTTTCAATGATCGGACCAAACATTTCAAATATCCAAAAATATGGTACGGCCAACATACCGATTCGTCCGTATCTTGGATTAAACAACATCTCTTTATGTAGTAGTAAGGAGCTCATCAGCCCAATGTGCCATCTTCTTCGTTGGCTCCTTAGATCTTTGAATTTTTCTGGTGGCTGTGTCCAACAGACAGGGTCTGGAATGAATTTAATTTTATATTTTTGCTTGTTTTTGCGTAGGTACTGATGCATATGGACAACTAATTCCATATCTTCCCCGATGCAATCTCTTTTGTAGCCACCAACTTCAATGACCGTCTGCTTGCGAAAAGCTCCAAAAGCGCCCGAGATAATTAAAAGTGTTCCCATGGCATCAAATCCCATACGTCCGGTGAGGAAGGCTCTTAAATACTCCACCGTCTGTAGCTTTGCAAGGAAATTATTGGAAATTCCTACTTCTGTCAAACGTCCGTCTACAACCTTACAGCCGCTGGCAATACGCACAATACCACCATTAGCTACAACCTTAGAATCATAGAAGAAAGGTAGTATCAGCCTTACTAGGGACTCATTTTCTAACAATGAGTCCGCGTCAATCGCTGAAAAAACTGGATATTTTGAAATATTAATACCTGCATTTAATGCATCTGCCTTACCGCCATTCTCCTTATCTAATAAAACCAGATTAACATTTTTCATGCTTCGGTAAACTTTCTTTACTTTTTCCGTGTTCAGGGATTGTTTATAGGGCTCATTAATTTCTATCATATGAAATTCCTCGATAATACATTTTAAAGTATTATCCTTAGAACCATCATTGATTACAATAACCTCATATTCCGGATAAGACAGATTCATAAGACTTTTTATGCTGTCTACGATCGTAACCTCTTCATTATAGGCCGGAACGAGCAAAGAGATCGGAATCATGGTTTCTGAGTTTGTGAGTCTTTTGTATTCATAAGATTTAATTTTGTTAGAATAAGAAGCCATATTAAAGGCTGCTGTGATTAGTTGAATAAAATAAATACAATTAATTGTAATAATATAATATAAAGAAAGATTATTAAATATTATAATCAGATTAATCAAAAATTCTTTCATTGGTACCCCCTTTGTATTATGGTATTCATTGTTATGTTAAGAAATTTTTACTTTCTCCATCATTTCATATCTGTCAAAATCTCTTTTTTCTATAGCATACCTTAAGATTTCTTTTGCGAACTTATCCTCTGACCTGGCAATCTCCTCATAAATCTGGTCAATCATTTTATGCTGCGCAAGTGCTTGTGCACAATTATACCTTACCCACCATTCACTATCCTTAAGTCCTTCCATCAAGGAAGTTACGGAAGCCTCTAAGTCAATTTGGGCAATTGCTTTTACTGCAGCAGAGCGCACCTCCCACTCTTCATCCTTACAAAATTTTTTGATTTCATGATAGGATTTCTTATCCTTTAGGATACCTAGTGTATTAATCGTAGATATTCTCATATCCTTACTATTCGAATGGAGAAAACTACGAATTTCCTTTACCAAATCTTTAATATGCTCATTGCCAATCACCTTTACAATGATGCGAACTACATAATTGTCATTCACCTGTAGCATACGCTTATAGAATTCGACTTTATTTCCCGAATACACAATAAAAATATTTTGAAAAGCACGATAAGTAAGATTAATATGTAGTGATGTATCATTAAATATCCTGATGAGCCCTTCGTCATAACCCAACTTAGCCAAGGCTTCTAAGCCGACATATTGAAGATCAAGTGACTTCTTATGCCGGTAAATTGCAACGACAATTGGTTCGGCCATGTCTTGCATCTGCAGGTTACCAATTAGTTTTATGATGTAAGTAAGCGAGTTTTCATTCATCGTATGAAGTCGCTTTTGAACTGAGCTATTAAACTTTAATTCAGCTAAATATTCCTTTAATTTACCTGCGTCTTCCTCACTAATATCATCAATAAGCTCAGAAATCGCCTCAATCCCTGTCCTACTGGTCAGTTTCCTTACAGAAATCTTACGTTTCTCCTTCTTATTGATGTAATTTGTAAACATGCCTTTTAATCTATTTTTCTGTGCATTCCTCAGATTTGTCTGATAATGTGAATAAATCAAAAACAATACAAAATAGATTAATATTGTTACAAAGAAAAAAATCAAAAAGTTAACGATTATACTTGCTAAATATAGTGGTTTCATAATATTTATCCTCATTTAATGTGAGCGTACTTTTGTTGCAAGATATAGTAAGACAGCTTTGTTCTTTCATGATAAATGAGTTGATCCCATCCCCTCATTTGGTAGTCTGAGAACACTACTTTACTATTATCTTCAATAGCTAGACCAAAAGAAACGCGGTCAATAGTTGTAAAATCAATTTCTTTATTATTATCATATAAATCATTAATAATCTCACAAGTTGCAGGATTACTAAAGGAAAGTAAGCCCCAAGGTATTCGTAATTCGATTTTCCCATCCTTATAATAAAAATCAGCTAAGGAGTTAAATTCTTCTAATGTGGGGTTGGCGATACCATATGTCAGCTTTCCTGTGTCAACAGTCTCAAAATCTAATGCTATTTTTGTCTCGGGTAAATATTGCGGCTTATTTAGTGCTAATCGAATGGTGTTAAAATACCCTGAATTTTTTACATTGTAATTGTCCTTCTCCTCTACCATTTGATTAAGTACTCCGTACTGATAATAGAATACATCGTAATAAGGATCTACTAATACCTGTGACTCTTCAGGTCCTTTTATTTTAATGATAAAATCACATTCCTTGTCAAAGGAAAAACTCTGATACTTACTATTACCTTGATTCTTGATGGTATCGATTGGAATATAAATTGTATCCTTATAAAAATTAAATTCCTTTGTGTCAACTAAAAGGTACAAATAGGAATAGTCCTCTTGAACTGATAAGGTATAATTATTATTCGTAACTAAAATATCTTCTTCGCTCCAATCTTCATATTGACCATCTACGTATAATATGTTATCTTCCTCACCGGATTCAAAGGCAAGCAAACCAAAATTCTGTTCGCAGGTTTGAACATTCATCCACTGTGGTCTCCCATCTGGATTTTCTAAGTCCATGGTATTCCAGGAACGTTTAAACCATTCATCCTGCCACGAAAACACTATGAAGCCCAGACAATTCATCTCAATAATATCATCGATCATATTCGCTACATAATCGCCTTGCTGCTGCTCCGTTAAAAATCCTTGATTATATCCGGAATATATACTTCTGTGTGCTATACCCCTACTAGAGGGCAATCCCACCTCAGATACTAAGACCGGCAAAGTATGATAACTTGTCAACTCTTCAAGATAAGCTCTGTACGTATTGATTTCATCATCACCAATAACATATTTTGTGTCATAATTTAAAAAGTCAGGATAATAAGGATATATATGATAGGAAGCAAACATTCCCGGTTCAAAGCTATCTTTCCACTTAATATGTTCCACATCAATAACTGCAGAATCTTCCGTTTCTGGTGTTGGCTCATTGGGATGATCTAGTGGATCGGTAGTAAGCCAGTTGGAAAAAGCAGTCGGTCTTTGCATTCCGTACTTTTCAGTTTCATAGGAGATAATCTTATCTCCTGTTTCAGCCAAGAAAACTTCGAAGGGATTGGCATTCTCTGTATATAAATAGTTTCCTTCAAAAGCTGTTTTATTTGGATTGTTTTCATTTGTTGTATTTACTAAAATTGCTTCATACTCAATACCCAAGATCCATCCGATGACATAATGAGATACATCCTTGGTATATTCTCCGCTGGCATGTCCTTTCATTGGTTCTATATTAGCATTACCATGAATTGCATCAATGATATGGATCGCCTCCTGAACAAATCCATCGTAAATTGAATTATGAAACGCGTCATTATAAGTTGCAATCGCCTCTTCATTTACCCAGACCCCATGGATGACAAATAAGGGGTTATCATTATTTAAATTAAACTCATATAAGGCTTCATAAAAATCTGTGTTCTGTAGAGTATAAACACGAATTATATTCGCATTCATATCACTAATCAATTGAAACCATCTCAAATAGGTTGTGCGATCAATTGCCATATCCCCTGGGAAAGACCCTGGTTTAGCGACTCCAAGATTGACTCCTTTGATTGTTACATCCATCCAATCTCCGTCTTTATATAACTGGTAATTCTTATTTTCTATTCTAGCTGGATAACTAAGATCATCACTAATATATAAATTACTTTTTGATTCGTAAACCTGATATTTCTTGTATCCATAAAAAGAAAGTACTCCTAAAATCATGATGACAATATATACTAATATAAATTTCTTCATTTTATCTGATTCCCCTTACCTTTCAAACAAAAAGCAATAGAGCTTTTTGTTTTCTTCCTATGTTAATATTCATACCATCTTATACTTATAAGTTAATTTTGGATATAATAACAAATAATAGTAAATTATTCCATATAATATTGCAATAGATTGTATCATAAAGTCGAAGTAATGTAAACAATTGGTACTCAAAAAAATACAACAAATTCGTTTGGCTATTTGCACGTTTTTTCCGACTAATTTACCAAATAAATATCGAGATAATGATAATTAGTATCAATTGCACATCTTTAATACTTCATCAAAGTTATAAAGTAATTTTTACATAAAATGGTTCTATAATGAATGTTGGGGTGTGTGAAAACATATTCCCAACATTGTTATTATGTTATAAAATAAAAGAAGCCTCCCCAAAATGCCGGTCGTCCAAAACTAACATTTTAAAGGAGGTTTCAAAAA
>JAEWEO010000197.1 GCA_023389295.1 Bacillota bacterium | reverse complement strand
GGCACATATACTCTTAATACCTCTAATATACCACTTTTACAAGGAATTATTAATTTGCCTTTCGGTGGCAAGACTCCTTTTACTGCTGAAGTATATTTCATAAATAAGACATCTAAATTAGATATTGCATGGGGAACAACTGACCCAATTCAATTGATTGATCCGAAATATAATATTAAACTCAGAATACGTGCTTTTGGTCAATTTGGAATGAAGATTGATGACTACCGTGTGTTCTTGACAGAGCTGATTGGGACAATGAATCCTCTTGAGGTAGTTAATTATAATAAATTGCTAATGTATTTTAAAGGTTTGCTAGTAATGAAAGCTAAGGTACTCATTGCGCAAGCGATTATAAGAAATAAAGTTTCTGCCCTAGAAATTTCTGCTTCCATCGATGAAATTTCTGATTTCTGCAAGAATGAAGTGAGTGATGAGTTTGAACGTTTTGGGATAAAGGTTGTCAATTTTTATGTACAATCCATTAATTTTCCTGATGAGGACTTTGCTCAGATTAATAAAATATTACAAGATAAAGCATCTTTCGATATTATTGGAGACGCGAGGTATGTTACAAAACGTTCCTTTGATACGATGGAAGCAGCGGCAGGAAATGAGGGAGGTATTGCTGGTGTAATGGCCGGAGCCGGAGTTGGTCTTGGAGTTGGTTTGGACTTTGGCGCAGGGATGAGAAATACTGCTAATAATTTAAATACAAACATTCCGGTTAGCACATTAAAATGTTCAAAATGTGGAACTGAAAATATAGCAAATGCAATATATTGTGTGGAATGCGGCAATCATGTTGCAAAGCCTAAGAAGGAATGTCCTAAATGTAGAGCGAAGGTACCTGAGGATGGTAAATTTTGTTCCATGTGCGGTGAATCTCTAAATAGAAAGAACATATGTCAAAAATGTAATACAGAAAATGATATTGGTGCAAAATTCTGTAAAGACTGTGGGACAAGAATGGAGATGTGATAATGAATAGTTTAAGAAATAATATTATTAACCTCTTAAAATTGATTATGGTCATTATTATTGATATCATCACCGTATTACTTGTTTTCTCAATATGGGCATTGATGAATCTTCCGCTGTTTCCGGTAGCAATATGTGCAATTTTTCTTTCAATGATCTTACTGGATGCGGTACTGCTTCTTCCGAGTGAATTTGCACATAAGTTGGGAGTGGCATCATATTCATCACTACTTGTATCAACAATCATTTATTATACTGCTACAATGATCTTAACCGGCATTGTATACAACACAATAACTACAAGATGGTATCTGATATTGTCATTATCTTTTGTTTTAGTCTATATATTCGTAATTACAGGATTATATATATCGGGACTAAATCATAGTGAAGATATAAATAGACAGGACACAGAGAAGAAGAGAATGTTGGATGCAAATTTACAGCTGATGAAAATTAATGATAATATTAGAGGATGTAACGGGATGATAACAGTCCAACAGTATGATTTAATTACAGGCGAATTTGACTTGTTGAAAGAGCGCTTGCTGGCATCCACTCCATTTGGGAGGGTGACAAAACCGGTTATACTTGACATGGAAGTTGAATTACTGGATCAATTAAACTTACTTAATGATACTATACTACTATTAAGAATTGAAAAAGAGCAGAAGAAGGCACTAGAAAATACCTTAAGATTAATTTCGGATGTTAAGTCAATAACGATCAACAGGGAAAAATTAATTGTACAATAAAGTAAAAGGAGTGTAATAAAATGTCAACTACAGGGATGAGTAATTGTTCGCAGTGTGGTGCTCCATTGGAGGCAAATGTAAGAGCCTGTAAATATTGTGGAGGGGAAGTGCAAATAAAACAGGTACAAGGAACGCAGTACCCTCAGAATCAAGGGGGATATGGGCAGCCACAAGGTGGGCAATATGGACAACCACAAGGAGGGCAATACGGACAGCCGCAAGGAGGGCAATATGGCCAGCCACAAGGTGGGCAATACGGACAGCCGCAAGGAGGGCAATACGGCCAGCCACAAGCCGCGCAATATATTCCTCCACAAGCCCCGCAATATATACTCCATCAGGAAACTGTATATGTAAAAAGGAAGAGTAAAGTTGTTGCCGGATTACTAGCAATATTTCTCGGTGCTTTTGGTATACATAAATTTTATTTGGGTAAGCCGTGGCAAGGAATATTATATCTTTTATTCTGTTGGACATACATTCCCGGGATCATAGGATTTATTGAAGGGATTGTCTATCTCCTATCAAATGAAGATAGGTTTCATGCTAAATATGATAAGATGATCAATTAGATGATAGAAACATGAATTCTGAATAGCCTACCGCTAACTTTGTGGTAGGCTATTATTTGAGTGGGCGTAAGAGAAGTGATCAAAGTGGACTGTGAACTGTTCGCTTTGGCTAGGTTACTTTCAGCAATGTAGTATGATAAATATCAATATGAAATACTTCTTGACATATATAGATGATCGATATATATTGTATATAGATTATCTATATAAGGAGGGAACAAAATGCCTGTAAATAAGAGCTTAATATCAGGTAGTACATCTATGCTAATTCTTGGTTTGCTAGCGGAGAAGGATATGTATGGTTATGAGATGATTGAAACCTTAAATGTACGCTCAAACAATGTATTTGATCTGAAGGCAGGTACTCTATATCCTTTGTTGCATTTATTAGAAGATAAAGAATACCTGGAGTCCTATGAAGATACGGATAGTGCCAAAGCAAGAAAATATTATCGTATCACAAAGAAGGGGCGAAAACACTTAAAAGCACTTGGTGAAGAGTGGCAGGAGTACGCACAGGCAGTTAGGGGAGTCATAGGGGGTGTTATCTTTGGAACAGTTTAAGAAAAAGGAAGAATATCTGGAACTTCTTAAAAACCAAATTCTATGCAAGAAGGCAAAGAATATGGTGGTGGAGGAAATTGATTGTCATATTGAAGACCAGAAAACAGCTTTTGTCCATGAGGGGTATGATGAGGTTACCGCTATGAGTAAGACACTGGAACAAATGGGTGATCCTTTGGAGGTAGGCGAACAATTAAATAAAATCCACAAACCGAGATTGGAATGGCGAATCCTATTGATTGTTCTGGCACTTTGTATTTTTGGCATATTGGCACAGAACAGTATGGAAACAGTCTTGGGAGAAGAAATGCTTCTATATTCCCTTGATACTAGAAGACATATTTTATTCATGGTAGTAGGAATACTAGCTATGGCTGCAATCTATTTTCTGGATTACACTTTTATCGGAAAATATCCGAAAGCTATCTGGTTCTTATTGCTAGCCGGGATGATTCTTTATGCACCTTTTGGACGTAGGGTGAATGGGCAGCTGCCTTATCTTTATTCATACAGTCAATTATTTGTTCCGGTCTATGGTGGAATCCTGTATGCTAACCGAAAAAAGGGATATGGAGGAATTGTCTTCTGCATACTGTTAAGCTTGATTACTGGGATAATTGAAATGCAGAATGTAAACCAAAGCTCTGTATATTTTGGATTAATTCTATCAAGTTTGGTGATGCTTACGGTTGCCGTATGGAAAAACTGGTTTCAGGTTGTAAAAGCCAAGGCCTTAATTATAATCTGGGGATGGATACCGGTTGCATTAGTTGTAACTTTATTGTTTGACATAAGTCTGTTTAGTCAATATCAGCTGGATAGATTACGATCAAAAGTGGAGCTATTGCTTCATCCGGTTCAGTATGCCCATGGATATCAAATGAGTACAACTAGAGAAGTTCTTTCCCATGCACAGTTCTTTGGGGAATCTTCAGATTCTATGATAGGGTATCTTCCTGGAATTCATAATGATTATATTCTTACCTATGTGATAGGTAAATGGGGGATTGTAGCAGGAGTAATCCTGATATCCTTATTTCTTCTGTTTATCGGACGCATGATCTATTTATCACTCCATCAAAAAAATACTCTTGGTTGTTTTGTGGGGCTTGGTTGTAGTTTGGTTTTTGGGATTCAAGGCATTGTTTATATACTATCCAATCTGGGCATTCAATTAATTGCACAAGTGAATCTTCCTTTTGTTTCCTACGGTGGCAGCGGATTACTGGTGAACTTTATGATATTGGGGATTATGCTATCTGTTTTTCGTAATACGAATATTATGAAGGAAGTTCCATACAAAAGAAGATATGCACTTCGAATTGAGAAAGTGGAATAAGGGCAGGTAGCCATTCAATGGGATAATATTAGATGGTAAGAGTCAGAACAAATTGACAAAGACTTACAACTATAGTACGATTCTAAGTAAATAAAAAATAAAAATCGAATGCTTATGGAATAGAGGAGGGGAAGGATATCTATGAAACAGACGATCTTAATTACAGGAGCTGCTAGAGGTTTGGGTTATTGTTTATCCAAGAAGTATCTGGAGGAGGGAAACATTGTATTTGCAGGGGTAAGAGATACAAAAGCACCGAAACTTATGGCTTTAAAAGAAGAATACCCCGAAACATTAATACCGATTGAGCTTGAAGTAACCGATACGTTATCCATACAACAAGCTGCTGAAACAGTAGAAAAATATACAGACAAACTTGATATCCTCATAAATAATGCAGCGATTCATAGTGAGACTTCCTTTTTGAACCTTGAACAAGCGAATATTGATGAATGCTTGCAGGTGTATGATGTGAACTGCGTTGGACCAATGAGAGTAGCAAAGGCATTTGTACATATTCTTAGAAGAAGCCCCTCAGCAAAAATAATCAATATATCCTCTGAAAGCGGCAGCATCAGTACCTGCACAAGAGAGAAGGAATTTGATTATTGTATGTCAAAGGCAGCGCTTAACATGGGGACAAAACTTCTGGCAAATTATTTGAAGAAGGATAACATTGATGTGTTGTGTGTTCAACCGGGTTGGATGAGAACGGATATGGGGGGCAGTAATGCAATGTTAGATCCTTATGAAACTGCCTGCCAATTAATCAAAGTTTTTGAAAGCAGAAATGATTTAGAACAACCGATCTTTATCAATAATGACGGTAGTGAGTTCCCTTGGTAATAAATCGGCAGAAGTATTTATGCAGTAGAAAATGGAAGTGAGAAATACGAGAGCTTTGTCCTAAGGAGTGATTACATATGGGTATTAGAAACGTGGAAATTAACGATTATATACAGCAATTTGATAATGGAAAATTAGAGCGTTTTGAGTGTATAAGAAATTTGGTTCACAATACAATACCGGAAGTAGAAGAAAAATTATGGACCAAGGTGCCCTGTTTCTATGTTGGAAAAAAGACGGTGGTAATCCGTGTATTTAAAGATCATATGAACCTGTTTGCACAGGATGCAACGCGGTATCAAGAAAATTTAAAAGATTATGTAATTACTCCAAAGGGAGCTTTACAGATATTTGACCATCAAGAGTTACCCTGTCAGGTACTGGAACAGATAATTAAGGATACCTTATCCTAGAAAAAATAAGAGTACATAGATTTTTGAGATGTATGATATGCTCCATATGCTTAGATTTATATGGATTAATGCTTATGGAGCATAGATAATAATTTATAGATAGTTTTTCATTGAAACTGTTTTTAAGCGATACTCATTTGGTGTAATACCAAGTTTCTTTTTGAAGACATTCTGAAAATAACTCTGGCTGGAGAAACATAGGTAGAAGCTAATCTCACTAATGGACTTGTCAGTATAAGTTAGAAGAGATTTCGCTTCTTCAATTTTTCGACTATTGATAAATTCATTTATACCAAAGCCCAGCTCCTGTTTGAACTTACGTGAAATAAAGGAGCGGCTTTTTTGAACATGATCTGCAACATCCTCTACGGTAATCGGTTGATTGGTATTTGAATTGATGTAATTGATACATTCAAATACCACCAAAGAGACACCGGAGGGGATTTTTGATTCTAACACACGTTCTGTAAAATCAAACACCATTTGATACTGTAGGCTATAGATGGACTCCAAGGAATGGAGTCTTTCTGCTTGCTGAATATAAGTATCACTAAGGTGATAAGCACTTTCCATATCCATACCACCTTTTATTGCTGCACGGGTAACTAAAGTGGCAGTTGCTATATAAAGGTTCTTTACTTGTCGAATGTTATTATCTGCTACAACACCCGGTGTTATGGAAACTGGATTTTCTAAAAGCTTCTTAAGTGAAGCTATGTCTCCATTTTCAATAATACTTAGATACTGCTTCTCAAAATGATAGGTACTATGTACTTGTTGGTTTTCCTTTGAATGATATATTTTTGTGGTATATTCTTCAGTAACTGGAAATAGTAGCTTGCGCTTCTTGTAATCTACAATATCCTCCATACTTAGATGAGCCTTATTGATGGAATAATGAATAAAGCATAGTGTATGAAGAAAACGATCAAAGGACATTAGAGGAAACTGATGAAATAAATCGGTTAGGATAGAAAGATTATTACTTGGTATGGAGACATCCTCCATAAATTCTTTTATCATCTCTCTGGAATAGGTTATGTTGGAAAGTGGCCCTATGAGGATGCAATCGCTGGCATTGGATAGATTTTTAACGATCCCATAACAGACAAATTGTTTTGTAATAACATAAGTTACCATCTGAGATTGGGAAATTAGCATTTCATAATATTTATGAAATGGATCTTCGTTAAGTGGAATCGTAGGCAATTGCAGCTTTTGTACCGAGTCGCTGTAATAACTCAATGGGATATTGGTACAGTAATAAAAATAATTACAAAATGTAATGATATCTCTTTCCTTCATTTTACCACCTCCTAAGCTTATCTTATTATAAGAGCTATCACTTATCAATACACAGATCAAAATATTTTAAGGTTAAGAGAATGTATATAATAGAATTCTTTGTACGATTGTAATTAATTACTTGCAATGGTAATATTATACTAGAATTAAATTGGATTCGTTATCTTTAAGAATGGAAGATGAATTTAATCAGATAGCATAACAAAGTTATTTAATAACAGGAACGAAAATATGGGAAGGAGTACTGGTATGATTTTAAAACATAGCATCAAAGGTATTATTAGAACTCCAAAGAAAACGATACTTTTTTTATTTTTGCTCATAGTGCTTACAATTACTTTAAGTATTGGAGTAGGAATGTATGATTCAGCTCGAAATATGTTGATGGATGCAGATGAAACCTTTACCAGCGTTGTTGAACTGGACTATCTTGGAGATGTGGAGCAAGATGAGGTTGGCTTCTATAAAAATATGAACTCGGACCTAAAGAGCTTTAACTTTGACCAACTCTCGGCACATCCTAGTGTCAAAAATGTCGGCGTGGAGAAACATGCGTGGGCATATATTGATGAAAATAGGCTGCAACAAAATAATACGCCGTTATCCAATTATGCCATGGTTAGAGTTGGAGATATTAACCACTACGAAGAGCATCTCTATATGGGAATTGTAAAGAAGGTTTTATTTGGCAAGAACATCAGAGAAGAAGCTTATATCATGATAAGTGAATTGAATGAAATGGGATTGCCCGTAGACTATGATTTTAAGAAAGATCATGAATATCTTATCCTTGGTAAAACCACAAAAGGGATGACGCCCACTTACATAATGATGCCTTATCTTCCTGAGCCGGTAGTCGATACGATGAGAGTTATTGACTTGACAAATCAACCTGATTTTTTTAATACAGAAGAGGGGAAGAAGATAAGAAAGCTTGAGGAAGCAATGAAGGTGGTGGAATCTTCCCTTCCAGTTACCACAGTATCTAGTCTGGAGGCTTCTTCTTCCTACTATTTTAATGAGCTTCTACTAAAAGAGGGAAGGATCTTTCATGAGCAGGAATATGGGGAAGAGCATAATAAGGTTATCTTAATTAGTGAAGTAATTGCTAAACACTATCAAGTAGGAGTTGGAGATAAACTCAACCTAAAACTTCACTACAATCAAAGTGGGGTTGGACGTTCAGACTATTTGAATGATAATAAATTTGATTATGAAGCCGGTTATGAGGTTGTCGGGATCTTTGAAAATAAAGACCAAAATAAATTCACTATTTATATGCCGGAGCCTGCGTGGTTGGATCAGGAGTTTCATTCCACTACCTTGGCCAGATATGTTGTTAAGAATGGAACCGGAGAAAAATTCATAGAGGATAATAAAAAGAATTTACTCTCTAATATGAAGTTTACTCTTTATGATCAGGGTTATGCCGAGTCGGTGAAGCCTATCCTTGCATTAAAAAATAGTGCTGCTATCCTCATAGTTCTCGGTGTTCTTGCTCAATTTACCATCCTCGTTCTATTTTCTTACTTATATGTGACGAAACAAAAGGATACGCTTAGAACGATGCTATCCTTGGGGACAGGAAAAAAACGAACGAGAAACTATGTTTTATACGGAGCGGTTTCATTGATCCTATTAGGAGCTACTCTTGGTGCCATAATATCTAATCGTATATTGGATAAGGTGACGCGAGTAATTTTTAAGGCAATGCAAGGTAATTATGGTACGGATTTGCGTTATAGTGAAAGAGCCATTGGTCTACAAATGAGCTTTATGCCACAAATTCGTATTAGCTCATGGCTTCCCGCCCTTATGATCGTTGTTGTTCTTGTGATGGGTATCCTTATATTATTGTCATTTACCTATGTCATTTTGCGTGAAGAGAAAGAAGTATCTGCTCGACGTAAAAAGAAGAAGGAAAAAACTCATTTACCGAGAGAAATAAATGTTAAGAAAGTAAGATTTGGACGAATTAGGCCTACTTCTTTAAAGTTTGCATTGATTTCCTTGATTAGAAGTCCGGGTAGAAGTTTTATTGTCCCAATCATCTCTTTCATTCTATCTGTTTTTCTTATTTTTATAGGGCTTTTTTCGCGAATGCAGCAGGAAAAACTAGATACGGTCTATGACAAAATCCCAGTGACCACCTATATGGCTTCACTAAAGGATGAGACAAGAGATATTGGTGGATTAGATCTGTTTAATGATATTGACCGATTGATTGATCCAACGAGTCCCTATAAAAGCGAATGGGATATGAGAAGAGGAGGGTATTATGATTGGAGCAAAGTGTATGACGCTATAACCTTGAAGGAAGAACGAGAGGAGTTCCTGTCAAAGTCAAAATACTTTGCAGATATGCATCTATATTCGGCCATTCATTATGAGTTTATGGGAATTTCTAAAACAAAGTCAGGGATAGAGGACAAGGAATTAGCTCAAATACCAAAGTTTGAATATCATAATAATACCCATGGTTTTGACTGGTTTTTGGATAAAATAAATAAAATGCCAAAGCTTGCTTATGCAGATGATTTGAAATATACGCCTGAGTTTTTCGGTGACTCGGAGCCTGAGGTGGATTTCCTTGAGGGCTATAGTAACAATGCCTTAAGACAAACGGAAAATATCGGACTCTTATCACGGAATCTAGCAGCTACATACGGGATCGAAAATGGAGATACCATAAGAGTTACTGCATGGTATAAATATGATGACTATGCAATCTGTAGCGTGATTGATCTTAAGATTGTTGGTATCTATCAGGAAAATTGGAAGACGCAGACCATATATGTGCCCTGGGTTATGGGTTATGATCATAGTTATCACATTGATTTTGAATACCCGAGGGATGGTAATAATTATAAAAATGTAATATGGAATGAGATGCTTCAAAGAAGAGTTAGAGCCGTTACCTTTACCCTTAAGAATACAGAGGAACTATCGGAATTTAGAGACTACCTGGAAGCAGAAGATTATAGTCAAGTTGGGAAGGCTGGAGACAAACGAAGGGTTATTGTAATACAGGACAAACGACTGATGGAAACAGTCCAAAGTCTAAAAAATCAAATCAGACTCATCGATACAATCAGACCAATTATGATGATTTTATTTGGTATCATGGGTTTTGTGGTATCCTATCTACTAATTAAGCACCGTATGAATGAATTTGCTATAATGAGAAGTATGGGAGCGAAGAAACGGCAAGTTTTCTTCTCCTTCTTCCTGGAGCAACTACTATTATTTCTGATTGGTTTGATTCCGACTGCCATATATGCCCTTGTTCGACCGGATCAAATAATTCTATATGGAGGGTCCTTGCTATTCTTTATATTATGTTACTTAATGGGTACAGCGATAGCGTTAATTCTTATGAACCGGGCAAAGATTATAGAGATGTTATTCACAAAAGAGTAAGAGAAGTTTACACAATGGTTGGACTAAATTTGGTAAATAGATGGAGGGTATATGGGATTATTAGAAATAAAAAACGTTACCTATGTATATAAAAGTAAATATCAGAGTGTGGAGGCTGTTAAGGATGTAAACTTAGAGATTCATCAGGGAAAAGTCTATGCCATTATTGGAAAATCAGGCTCTGGTAAAACTACCTTACTTTCACTCATGGCCGGATTGACACTACCTACGCAAGGGGAGATATTATACCAGGGTGAAGCGACTAGCAAGTTAGATTTGGAGGAGTACCGAAGAGATAAAACTTCTGTGATTTATCAAACCTTCAATTTGTTTCCGCTGATGACAGTCTTAGAAAATGTTATCTATCCTCTGGAGTTAAAAGGAATGAAATATAAGGAAGCAAAAAGTATTGCCGAGCAACATATTCAAAGTGTCGGTTTAGATAAACAACACTATATGAGATTTCCGAACATGTTATCCGGCGGTGAAAGGCAAAGAGTTGCTATTGCCAGGGCCTTGGCAACGGGCTCAAGGCTACTACTTGCCGATGAACCAACTGGCAATTTGGATGTAACCAATGGTGATGTGGTGGTTAAATTACTGACGGATCTTGCTCACAGAGATCATTTGGCGGTAGTAATAGTCACACATGATTTAGCAATAGCAAAGAAAGCGGATGTTATTCTACATATGCAGGATGGTAGAATGCAGGATATTGATGATATCACATAAATTCACGTGCTAAATACTTTCAAAAA
>JAEWEO010000153.1 GCA_023389295.1 Bacillota bacterium | reverse complement strand
ATTTTGAAGAGCCGTGTGCGGGAAAGTCGCACGCACGGTTCTGAATAGGAGTTTACACCGTGAGGTGTGAATTTACTAAACTTATAATTGCATGCATAAGAGCCATAATACACTTTATAAAGGGGTTTAAATATGTCGAAAAGTACGGACAATATATATTTGAAAAATAAAAATAAAATATTTTCAAATTGTGAAATTGATAATAGGAAAAGACTGTATGTGACACCGCAGAGGATTATATGGGAAAGTAAAAATGAAAAAGGAATTGTTAAAAATAGCGATGCCTTATTGAATATAAGTTCTAGTCAGATATCATTAGTAGCCAACAATCCGTGTATTTTAGAAAATAATGGTGAGCAGGCTTCTGTTTTATTGGATTATGGTTGTGAAATTCATGGTGGAATACTTCTTATGGCTTGGGAAGCAAGTAAAAAAGAGGGAGTTAAAGTTCGTATACGTTTTGGTGAGTCTGCCATGGAGGCTATGAGTGAAATCGGAGATACATATAATGCTACTAATGATCATGCAAATAGGGATATCATAACAAACATTGGAACCATGAGTATGAATACGATTGGAGAAACGGGATTTCGATTTGTTCGGGTTGATTTGGTGGAGCCAAATACAAAATTAGAGCTGAAGGCGGTTAATGCTATCCTTGTTTACAAAGATGTACCATACAGAGGAAGTTTTGCAAGTAATGATCATTTGCTAAACCGTATCTGGGATACAGGCGCTTATACTGTGCACCTTAATATGCAAAACTATATCTGGGACGGTATTAAAAGAGATAGACTTGTCTGGGCAGGGGATTTACATCCGGAAATAAAAACAATACAAACAGTTTTTGGCTATGATGATTCTGTAGCAAGGAGTTTAGATTTTGTTCGGGATGAAACACCTTTACCAGGATGGATGAATGGATTCCCTGCATATTCGATGTGGTGGATTATATGTCATTTTGATTGGTTTATGAATTCAGGAGATATAGAATATTTAGAGAAGCAAAAAGATTATATGATTGGATTGTATAAACAGTTGTCTTTAAGTATTGATGAAAATGGAAAAGATTTTACTCCTGAAGTACGTTTTTTAGATTGGCCATCTTCTCAAAATGAAACTATAGTCGATGCAGGATTACAAGCACTTCATACATTAGCTACTGAAAAGTTACGAAATATTTTCAAAATTTTAGGCGAGCCGAATTTAGCTGTGCAATGTGAAGAAGATTTACGGAAAATGAACGCTTATAAAGCTGATTATAAAGCTTCCAAGCAAGCAGCAGCATTGCTTGTTATGGCTGGATTAGAAGAACCTGTTACAGTAAATGAAAAGCTCCTTCAAGTAGCTGGGTCAAAAGGAATGTCCACCTTTATGGGATACTATATACTAACAGCCAGAGCCATGGCAGGTGATATCAAAGGATGTCTCGACTGCATCAGAGAATATTGGGGTGGTATGTTATCCCTGGGTGCTACTACCTTTTGGGAAGATTTTGATGTTGAATGGTTAAAAGATGCTGCTCCTATTGATCAATTGATCACAAATGAAAGTAAAATTAATGTCCATGCTTACTATGGGAAATATTGCTATCAAGGTTACCGCCATAGCCTATGTCACGGTTGGGCATCTGGTGTAACACCATGGATTACTGAGAATATTCTGGGTATCAAAATTTTGGAACCTGGCTGCAAAAAACTTCTTATTACACCTAATTTGGGCGACCTAGAATGGGCGAAAGGCACATATCCAACACCGTATGGTGAAGTAAGGATCAGCCTGAAGAAATTGGAGGATGGTACTATCGAGACGTTGGTGGAGGCACCCAAAGAAATCACGGTTATACGTGAGTAGATCTTGCTATGGAAAACTTTATGTCATATGAAAGGCCTAATAAAAGTTGGGTTACAGTCTGCCAAAGGAGCATTTTGGGTTAAAAGATTGGAGAAGAGAATGAGTGAGATTTACACGTGTAGTATAGAAACGGATGATCTAAAAACGGAATATTGTGAAAAACCTCTTGGAATAGGAAAATCTAAACCGGTATTTAGTTGGAGGATTGTGTCAGAGAAGCGATCACAAATACAGACAGCGTACAGAATATTTATTTCGTCCCACAAGTCAGGAATTGAGCTACATACAGCAGATATATGGGATAGTGGAAAAATATATTCTGATGAAACTGTTAATATTAAATATCAGGGAGTCCAGCTTCAATCAGGTGGAAGATACTATTGGTGGGTAATGGCATGGGACAAGGAGGATAGACCTTCCAAATGGAGTAAAGAAGCCTGGTTTGAGATGGGCTTGTTAGAAGAAACTGACTGGAAGGGGTGTTGGATAGGAGGCAATTCTTCCAAGAATCCGTTAGATAATGCAAAATGGATAGGATGTAAGAAAGTACTGGAAGAGGATTCAAAACCAGAAGATTATTATTTCAAGAAGACGTTTATAATACCCTCGGATAAGGTAGTTCAACAGGTTGTCTTTGACGGTACTGTTGATGAGAGTGGTGCTTTTTATATTAATTACAACCTGGCATGTTATACTAATACAGAATGGGGTAGGGACTGGACTTCTCCATTTTGCTATGTAGATCTGACGGAAAAGGTTAGAAGTGGCGTTAATTGCATTTCCTGTAAAGTTAGTTCTTCAGGTAAAAGGGTACCGGCTTTCATTGGCAGGCTAATGGTATATTATACTGACGATACGAGTGATGTTGTAGAGACTGACGACACCTGGGAGTGGAGTGAAATACCTGTGGAAGGTATGGAGGATACGACTCTCGAGGATGCAACATGGAAGGCAGGAAAGATACTTGCAGTTTATGGAGAGGAACCATGGGGAAAGCCTAAAAGAAGAGGACCTGCGCCCCTTTTAAGAAAAGAATTTAAGATAGATGAAGCCATTGAAAAGGCAAGACTGTATATCTGTGGTCTTGGATATTATGAGCTTCAACTCAATGGGAAAAGAGTTGGAGATTCTTTGCTGACAACTTCGTACTCACAATATGATAAGACGGTATATTATTCTACCTATGACGTAACGGAGCTTTTGAATAAGGGTGATAATTGCGTTGGCATAGAGATTGGCAGAGGGTATTACGCATACCAGAAGGACTGGATTGGAACTGGAGAATGGCTTGATGAGGCAAAAATGCTTTTACAGCTGGAAGTAGAGCTTTCGGATGGCAAGAAACAGCAGATGACTAGTGATAGTACATGGGCGACCATTGACGGTCCTACTGTAGATGATAATGTCTGGTATGGTGACAAGTATGATGCAAGACTGGAGAAGGACGGATGGAGTAAAGCAGGCTATAATGCCAAAGGTTGGGTGTGCGCTAGACTAATGGATTCGCCCAAAGGAATACTAAAGCCTGACATTGTTCAGCCTATTAAAATTACTGATGTTCTATTGCCTGTTGATGTTACTAACCCCAGTCCGAATACTTTTGTCTATGATTTTGGCAAAGTGACAACAGGTTGGGCTAGGATTACAGTTGGAGAAAAAGAAGGAACCCGTATAAAACTGACATACGGTGAAAAGCTTTTACCGGATGGAAGAGTGGATATGAAAAGGAAAAACGCAGTCTACCAGTTTTGGGAATCACCACAGGTTGATATTTATATTTGCAGCAATAAGGAAATGGTATCCTGGGAACCGAAATTTTCTTACAAAGGTTACAGGTATATTGAAGTAGAGGGTCTTGATCATGGCATAGATATTAAAGGTGTGGTACTGCACAATGATCTGGAAAGGACAGGCAGCTTTGAGTGCTCAAATGACCTGCTTAACAGAATACATGGCATTATTACGCCAACAATATTAAACAATTTTCATAGCATACCAACAGATACCCCAATATATGAAAAAAGGGGTTGGACAGGGGATGCCCAAGCAATTGCAGAAACTGCCATGCTTAATCTTGACTCAGTAAGCTTCTTTAGAAAATGGGTGAGGGACCTTGCAGACAGTCAGAGTGAGGAAGGTGAGATTCCGGATACTTGTCCCGGACCAGTTTATTATCCTCCGGCACCGGAATGGATGTGTGCTTTTATTGTTATTCCCTGGAATCTATATGTATATTATGGGGATTCAGATGTTTTGAAAGAGCATTATCAGGCCATGAGAAAGTATGTATGCTATGAAATCGAACGTATGAAAGACAATGTCAGCTCTAATAAATATTATGGAGATTGGAATGCGCCTAGCATGGGTGGGGCTCCGCCAGAGGGAGCAGAATTGAGCTCTACATCATATGTTTTCTATGTTTGCGAGTTAATGAGTAAAATAGCAAAAATACTTGAAATGGATGAGGATTCAAATTATTTTAACGATATTTGTAGCGCTATTAAAAAGTCAATCAATGATAAATTTTTTAATAAACAGCTAGGATTTTATTTGACTAACAAGTATGACGGTTATCGACAGACATCAAATATATTGCCGCTTGCCTTTGGTATAGTTCCTCAGGAGGTTAGAGAGGATGTTGCAGATAAGCTTGCAGAGGATGTTATTAATAAAGGCTGCCATTTGGATACTGGATGTTTTGGCACCAAATTCATAGCACCGGTATTATCAGAATGCGGCAGAGCCGACCTGGCATATGCGGTTGCAAGTCAAAACAGCTATCCTGGCTGGGGCTACTGGTTAGAAAATGGTGCTACGACATGCTGGGAAACATGGGAAACCAGCGCCAGGTCCTACAACCACTTCTACCTTGGGACCATAGATGAATGGTTCTACAAATATCTGGCGGGAATTCAGGTAAAATCTGCAGGTTTCAAGGAGATTGTCTTAAGACCATATATTTGTGGGGATTTGACCTATGCCTGCGGACATTTGGATACAGTACGAGGAAGAATCAGCTCAAAATGGAGGAAGGATGATCATGGTTTTACATGGGACATCGAAATACCGGCCAATACCATAGCAAAGATATATATTCCTGATCAAGGTGAGAAAGTACTTTTCGAATCTGGGCGGCCTATCAATGAGGTGCAGGACATTAAGCGATTTGATATTCGTGATGGTTATATAATCTATTTGGTCGGATCAGGCAGGTATCATTTTCATTGATAGCATGATAGGGGTCCGTTTGGTAAAAGGATGATTGACATAAGACGGTCGTTATGGGCGAGTGTCGCGGTTGAACATAAGAGTGGTTCGTGAAGAATGCCACTCGTTGTTTAATAATAATGGGTGTTTGTAAAAAAACAATTAAAGTAGAGAGGGAATTTACATATGAAAAAAAATATAAGTGCTGTTCTATTTGCATTGTGTTTAGGTTTAAGTGCATTAATGATTATTACTCATAATAAAGTAAATGCAGCCGTTACCCTAGATTGGGGATGGCGAACTGATGGAGACACACAAGGCTGGACGCATAATGAGCAAATAGATCAATGGTTGGTGGCAAATGGGAGGTATACGCTACATATACCTAATAAAGCAGATCCAAATATAACAAGCCCAGCAGTTTCAATTAATGCATCTACCTATAAAATACTTGAAATAACATATAAAAATGATACAGGAAATGCAAATTCGAAAATTTACTGGCGACAAAATGGAGAGGGATTTTCTGAGACAAAATCGAAAAGTATAACAACTTTAACCGATGGAAAATGGCATACGCTACAAGTGAACCTTGATGAAAGTAGCTTATGGACAGGTACAATTGTACAGATTAGATTCGATCCTACAACAGGTGGAACAGGTAATTTTGAACTGGATAGTCTGAAAATTATGGATAAAACCAATCGATATTCATTAAGTAATGGATA
>JAEWEO010000134.1 GCA_023389295.1 Bacillota bacterium | reverse complement strand
GTTCATCAGATGTTATTCAAGATATGTTTACCCAAAGGTATTCATAATCTATTTACACAAAATTCTTGACACTACCAAAAATACAGACATTAATGGATATATGCCGGCTGCAATATCGTTTGATGGAGGGGATTCCTATTGTATTATACAAACTTGTTTTCCAGCAATGAATTCTGGTCAAAGACCAAGTATTCTACGACTAACATCAGGTAAGTTGATTGTATGTGGTGATTACCAAACGAAGACGAATGCAAAACCAGAAGAACTGAAACATAAAAAAGGTAGTTATGTAGCATGGTCAGAGGACGAGGGAGAAACATGGAATTTCAAACAACTTTGGGGAACACAAAATCGTAAGAAGACCCCAGAGATGTTTGGTAATGCCTCCACCATAGGATATAGTGTTATGAAGCAAAGTCCGGATGGATTAATTCATATTGTCTGCAGTAATGTTCATCCATTATTACATTTATGCTTTAATGAAGCATGGTTACTTAGCAAGGACATAGAAGAACCAGAAGAAGACAAATTAATGTATTCCCAAGCGACAAAGCTAATTTCTGAGAGAAAAGAATATATAGAATACTATGACAATGGTGCTTTAAAATGCAAGTATTACGGTGGAATAGCGGATGATGGGAGATTTTTATTGGATGGATCGGAGGTATTTTGGTATTTAGACGGAACCGTAATGAGAGAGGCTTTTTATCATTTAGGGAAAAAAGTCGGTACCTTTACTTATTATGATACTGAGGGGATGCCGTTAAAACGAATCACTTATCCTAAGCAGCCAGGAAAAAACTTGGAGGAATGGTATGAAACATTCTGGCCAGGTACTAATACTGTACGGACTAGTGCCTTTTTTAGGAATAGAAAAGCAGAAGGCACAGCATTCCGATTCGATGTGTCAGGGATGGAAATAGAAAAAGTTACTTTTCATGATGGGAAAATTGTTGATGATTTTAGCCTGCATAAAAAGTAGAGGAGAGTTATGATGCTTGAAAAATTTGATGAGGAATTAAGATATAAAAACAGGTGCTTAAGAACATTAACAGGAAAGTTACTATTTGGACCCGTTGGGGATCGACTTGCAGTGGATATTCTAGATAGAAAACCAGGGTTTGTTGGGAGTATAGATTTTATTCACAAAATGAATGTAACGGAACTATTTACAGTAAAGTGTAATTTTCCGATGGATTTAGAACAAGCAGAAGCTACGTGGTACCCCACTTATTTAACAATGGAATATGAGGATGAGGACGTTGTGTTAGAAGAAAAGAAGACGATCATTTCTGAAGATATTGCAGTTTCTGTTATGAAGTGGACGAATCGATCCGACACTTCGATGGAACTATCGTTTGATAGTCGTCCAGAGAAATTTATTTCTTATCATGAGAGTAGGGATTGTAATGGTAACTTTCGTTATGAATCAAAGAGTCCTATACTACGATTTGATTTGCAGTTAGACATAGTTGCATCATGGGATTATCCTCATAATCTTAGGATAGTTGAGCCAAATAGCTCTGTTACCATACTTGCTGTTGCTACCATGGGAAACTGCAATCAAGAAAAACTTACATTACTACAGCAAAAAGTTGAAAGTCTACTGAGAGAAAAGGATAACCCGGAAAAGTTATTTGAAAGTTTAATACAAAAAAATAATCAATTTTATGAAGATGCTCCACAGTTTTTATGTGATGATAAATTGATTAATGCATGTTGGAAGTATCGTTGGTACATATTAAAAAATTCGATGTGTAAGCCAAACTATGGTAGGTTTACGGAAACAGTGATGTATGAAGGCAGAGATCATAGAATGAATAAATCTGCTTTAGAGCCAGCTGGTTGGGAATTTAGTAAGCTAATCCCATTGTCTACTCCTCTTTCGATTAATGATTTAAGATGGCATCCAAATCATGCGATAACGAAGGAAGTAATTCGTTCCGCATTTGCAGGACAAGAAGAGGACGGACTACTGCTATGTTCTTATGTGGAATCTTCTGCGAAATCCTATGCAAATTATATGATTTGGGCTATTTGGCTCTACTATTTGATTGATCCTGATAAGGATTTCATATTTGAATTACTACCGAAAATAAAATTATATATTTCAGGTCATGAAAAAAAATATATGGATGAAAAGGATTCCTTATTAATAGAAGAAACACATTCCTTAACAGGAAAGGAATATCAGCCTAGTTATTGGTACTTTCATAATTACCCTCAAAATCCAAAGGATAAGACTATGTATACGCCATTAAAACGAGTTGATCGTAGTGTTTACCATTATCTTAATTTATGTGGTTTATCTAACTTACTAAATGCAGTGGGTGATGTCTTGGCAAAAGTTTATCAACAAAAGGCAGAGGATTTGAAGAGGGATATTAATGATTTGATGTGGGATAACGACTCTAATTTCTATTATGACCTTCATTATAAGACAAGAGAAAAGGCCATGGTTCAAAATATTGTAGGTATCTATCCATTTTGGGCTGAGATGACAAGTGAGAAGCAAGAAAAAGGTATTTTGCCCCTAATGGATAAGGAGTCATTTGCATTAGGGTCTGCATTTTCGTCTGTTTCCAAAGAATGTCCTGCTTTTTCACCAGCAGGAGGTTGGATGGGAAACTTTTTTAAAGGGAGGAATGGCTGTGTATGGTGTGGACCTTCTTGGCCATATACAACAGGTATCGCTTTAGAGGCACTGGCAATAGAAAGTAAGAGAAGAAATCATTCTTATGATCAACAATTTGATCAATTATTTCAGGAATATACAGTACAACATTTTAGGGATGGTAATAGACACAAACCGTATTTGGTCGAGCATTATAACTCAATTACGGGAGAACGACTTAGTGATGAAACTGATTACAATCATTCTTTTTGGATCGATATTTTAGTAAGGTTTGTGGCAGGGGTAAATGTAGAGGAAGATTATATTGAGATAGAACCAATCAAAACTCACCTAAAGTGGTTCCAACTGAAGCATCTTATCATACGTGGAAAAACAATAACAGTTCAATATTCCGATAAAAAAGAGAGAAATGGTATACCATTAGGTTTAACAGTATCAGTGGATGGGATAGTAGCAGCTAAAAGTACCGAGGGTAATAAGCTGCTAATTAAAATATAAACATGAGGGAAGTGCATAAAAAATATTATGAATAATCAATATAAAGCGGGATTTCCAGGGATCCTTTATGCGGGTTTAGGAAGTATTGAAAGGGTAAATGAAATTATAGAAGAGACCAATGCTAGTAAGGCAGTAGTCCTTATTGACAGAGCAGTTAGGGAATTGCCAATAATACAAAATTTTTTTTCCAGTCTTGGTTGCAAGTTAGTTAGTATTATTGATGAGATACCTTCGGAGCCTACAATAGGAAGTGTTCAGGGTGTATTTGATATAGTGAAGACTTTAAACGTCGATATAATATTCGCTATTGGTGGAGGTAGCATTATAGATATGGCTAAAATTATTGCTGTAGCTCTTACCAATTCTGATTTTGTCGATTCCGGATTTACGAAGGCTGAATTAATTAGGAATAAAGCAATACCTACGGTAATGATTCCAACAACTGCTGGTACAGGCGCGGAAGCAACACCCAATGCTATATTTATATTTCCAGAAAAAGAATTAAAGATTGGAATTGTATCCAATAAGATGGTTGCTTATTATGTAATACTAGAGCCTAGACTTACCATAGGATTACCAAAAAACTTAACAGCGTATACTGGAATAGATGCTTTATGTCATGCAATAGAGTCTTATTTATCAACGATGGCAAACCCAGTGAGTAAAACCTTCTCACTCAAAGCGGCAAGTCTTATCAGTAAAAATATTGAAGTAGCATACTTAGATGGTTCTAATATTGAAGCAAGAGAGAATATGCTTCTAGGTTCATTTT
Source organism: Bacillota bacterium (assembly GCA_023389295.1). Lineage (GTDB taxonomy): Bacteria > Bacillota > Clostridia > Lachnospirales > Lachnospiraceae > Mobilitalea. Next base: position 9,344 of record JAEWEO010000134.1, on the reverse strand, counting down.
TTGCAGGTATGTGTTTATTTTCTTCAACTACGGTGGCTATTCATGCATTATCCTATCCATTGGGAGGAAAGTATCACATTCCTCATGGGGTTTCAAATGCTATCTTGCTACCTTATGTATTAGAAGCAAATCTTTCAGTCTGTAAAGAAGAATATACACAGTTGGCAGAAGTAATGCTCCCTGATGATGTATTAAGAGAGGCGAAGGATATTCCAAGGATATTTGTAGAGTATATATCGAATTTATGTAAAAGGCTTCAGATACCTCAAACACTAACTTCTTTTGGGGTGAGGATGGAGGATGTTACATATCTCGCTGAAAATGCGATGGAAGTAAAAAGATTGTTATATAAAAATCCAAAGAAATTAACGAAAGAAGAAATCAAAAATATTTATATGAAATTATTGTAGTATAACATCCGCAAGTTAGAGGTCAATTACTTATTTTAATTATCATCTAACTTGCGTATTATTAATTTTTTAATGTAGAAAATTTAAAACGATACTCTCTTGGAGAATATCCAGTTTCCTTATGAAAGATCTTGGAAAAATATAAGGCATCGTTGATACCCACCGAAATTGCAACTTCTTGTATAGATAATGAGGTTTCAGACAATAGGGACTTTGATTTGTTAATCCGGGTGTAGCGTAAGAAGCTTTGAATTGTCATATTAAGTTCTGACTTAAAGGTTCTTGAGAGATAAGAACGGCTATAGTGAACATATTGGCAAATCATATTCATATCTAGTTCCATATAATAGTTTTGCTCAATAAAAGAGACAACACGGGATACCAATGATTCTTCGTCATGTTCATAAGGATCTGGCAAATCTTTTTGATTAAGACGGAGTTTGTTTATTACAGAAAATAAAGTTGCGACTGCGCCGAAACGAAAGGTATCTGTTTTATCGGAGAGACATTGTATTAAATTATACATCTTCCTTTTTATTGAATCTGACAAGGCGCCTCGTATTACATAGTCTGACAAAGTTAAATGAAGGGAATTAAGAAAAATAGGCGTATCTACTCCTTGAAAAGCAACCCATGTAATTGTCCAAGGGTCATCAGGATCTGCCCAGTAATGGTGCCGATGATTAGAAAACAGGATAAACATATCATTCGTGTTTAAGGTGATTTTAGGATTATCATCCTGGATTAAATAACCTTTACCAGATAAGATAAAAACTATTTTATAGTTATCTAATACACGTGGCCCTACGACATGTGTATTATCGCAGACTCGGTATCCTGCCCAACTTATGTATATAGCCTGAGTTTGTTGATAAGTTTTATCAGGTGTAAAAAAATATTGTTCACATGGTATTGTAGTATCAAACATAAGCAAATTCCTTTATCTAATATTTATAAAACAAATTACTATGATTTTTACTTGGAAATGAACTTAGGGTTAAGTAGATGATGTAAAGATTATTATCATCTTCATTATAATAAGTATATAGAGGAGGTGTCAAGTTGAGGCTTGTAATATTAGCTGATGATTTTACGGGAGCCATAGACACTGGAATTCAGTTTGCAAAACAAGGTGTAGCAACAGGGCTTTATCAGGAATTCTCTACTTTACGAACAGCACTTCAAGAGAATGAGAAGGAAGTTTATGTTGTAAACACAGAAACAAGGCATTTATCTGCAGAAGAGGCTTATAATACTATTTATTGCTATACAGATATTGCGGTAGAAGCAGAAGTGGATGGAATTCTTAAAAAGACGGATTCCGGTCTTAGAGGAAATATTGGGAGTGAATTAGCTGGTATTCTTAATGCTACTTCTATAAAAATAGTTCCTTTTATACCTGCATATCCGCAAATGAACAGGATTACAATAGGTGGTATTCATTATATTGATGGCATTCCAATCCATCAAAGTGTATTTGGAAGTGATCCTTTTGAACCAGTTAAAACATCAAAGATTAAGGATTTGATTCAATATAGGGAAATGCTAGTACATAATTTGACGAAACAAGACATAGAAAAGAGTATATTTCCCCACGAAGGCATCTTGATTTTTGATGCACAGACAAAAGAGGATATCCAGGAAATTATTGATTCTCTATATAATAGACAAAAATTATTTGTTGTGGCAGGATGCGCTTCTTTAGGAAGTGTATTAGCAGAGAAATTTTATTGTTTTAAGGAGAAACGATTACAAAGAAAGTTTCCAAATAACTTTTTAGTAGTATGTGGAAGTGTGAATGATCGTACAAGAAAACAAGTGGAGTTTGCTCAGAAACATGGATTTTTTAGAGAATCATTTTCTATTATTGAATTACTTGAATATGAAAAAACAAACAGTGAAGTACAAAAGAATAAGCTTATCAATCTGAAAAATCAATGTGAAAAAGGAGTTCCTTGTATAATAGACACAGGACTATGTTTGCAGAAAGACGCATTTGCTTATTGTGACCGTGAATCTGTATCAATGGTAGAAATAGGTTCACGTATTGCAAGAGAACTTGGTACGATAGTTGGGTGGTTAGTGAAACAGAAAATCCATGCAGTGATTATGGTGATTGGTGGAGATACCTTACAGGGGGTAATAAAAAATCTTTCATGTGAAAAGTTACAACTTTATGATGAATTAGCACCTGGAGTCGCATTGTGCGGTGTTCAATGGGATAAAAACGAACAGTTATTGATTACTAAATCAGGTGGTTTTGGTAAAGAAGAATTATTAACAGAGCTTAGAGAACAATTACTAAAGGTAGATGGAGGACAATATGACAAGGACAGCATTAATAAAAGGAATCATTCCACCAATTATTACACCAATGGATGAAGAGGAAAATATTTTTGAGAAAGAATTGCGGAACCAAGTGAATCGACTCATAGAAGCTGGAGTCCATGGAATATTTCCATTGGGTACGAATGGAGAAGGATATATTCTCACAAAGGCGGAAAAAGAAAAAGTAATGTCCATTGTGATAGAGGAAACTAAGGGAAGGATACCAATTTACGCAGGGACAGGTTGTATTAGCACACGAGAGACGATATCAGTTTCAAGGATGGCGGAAAGTCTGGGTGCAGATATCCTTTCTATTATTACACCTTCTTTTGCAACAGCATCCCAGAACGAGCTGTTGGAGCATTATAAAGAAATTGCAGCATCCGTTAGATTGCCAATTGTATTATATAATATTCCAGCTAGAACGGGGAACTCCTTAACACCAGAGACAGTAGAAGTGTTATCTCATATTGACAATATTGTGGGAGTAAAGGATTCCAGTGGAAATTTTGATAACATGTTACAATATATTGAAAAAACAAAAAAGAATGATTTTGCAGTTCTTTCTGGAAATGACTCATTAATCTTATGGAATTTACTTGCAGGTGGTAAGGGTGGAATTGCAGGCTGCGCCAATATATATCCTGAGAATATGGTCGCAATTTATGAAAATTATGAAAAGGGAGAGATTCAGAAAGCTAGGCAGGCACAGGATGCAATAAGAACCTTCCGTAACTGTTTTAAATACGGAAATCCAAATACAATTGTAAAAACTGCGGTGGAACTTTTAGGTTATCCGGTAGGTAAGTGTCGTAAGCCTTTTTCTTCTATATCCCAAGAAGGAATGCATGCAATTAAGGCTGTGATCCAGCAAAATATGTTACTTGGTTTACGTTAATCAGCATTGTTTGGAGGAAAATAATGAGACCAATCATAGGAATAACAATGGGGGATCCTGCTAGTATTGGACCGGAGATAACCTTACTAGCACTTAATAATAAAGACATTTATATAAAATGCAAACCCCTAATTATCGGAGATGCCTCTGTTTTGGAGAAAGCAAAAGAATATGTCGATCTTCCAGAGGTTATCATACATGCTATTTCAGATCCAGAAGAAGCACTTTATCTGCATGGTACAATAGATGTAATTGATATGAAATGTGTGGATTTAGCAAATCTTAGTATGGGTAAGGTATCCATAATGGCGGGAGAAGCCTCTTTTCAGTATGTTCATAAAGTGATTACATTGGCAATGGAAGGAAAGATTCATGCGACGGTGACCAATGCTATCAATAAAGAAGCCATAAACTTGGCTGGGCATAACTTTTCTGGACACACAGAAATCTATGCCCATGAAACGAATACTAAAAAATACACGATGATGTTAGCTCACCAGAATCTAAGAGTGGTTCATGTGTCAACTCACGTCTCACTAAGAGAAGCATGTAATAGAGTAAAAAAAGAGAGGATTCTTGAAGTAATACAGATAGCGAATAACGCCTGTAAGCAGATGGGAATTGTAGCTCCGCGCATAGGAGTAGCAGGTTTAAACCCTCACTGTGGTGAGAATGGTTTGTTTGGTAGGGAAGAAATTGATGAGATTAAACCAGCGATTGAGGAAGCAATAAAAGTAGGTATTGATGTGGAAGGACCAATCCCTCCCGATAGTATTTTTTCCAAGGTAAAAGGTGGATGGTATGATATTGTTGTAGCAATGTATCATGATCAAGGACATATTCCACTTAAAGTAGTTGGGTTTGTATATAATAATGAAGCAGGTAAATGGGATGCAGTAGAAGGAGTTAATATTACATTGGGATTACCAATTATTCGAACTTCGGTAGATCATGGTACAGCATTTGATCAAGCCACAAAAGGTATCGCAAATGAACTTAGTCTGATAAATGCCATAGAATACGCAATCCAATTTGCAAACACGAGATAGAGGTAAGTGAGGAGGTTACATAATGGCGAATATAGTATGTCATCATGAGAAATTAGCAGATATACGGTTTCAGGATGGAGGACTTCGGCACGTGATTGGCGCTTGTAACTATCAAGTAGTTCGAGCGACGAAGGATATCGAGAATTCTCCAGAGGGTAGGGGATTTACCTATAATCATGCTCCAATGCTAACTTATTGGAATCATCATTTTTTTTATGAATATCTTGGAGGGCCTAAAGGGGAGCATGAGACTCCTTCGGCTGTATTTATGTGTATTTCTAATGACGGAATTAATTGGGGAAAGCCAATAGAGATATTTCCCCCTGCTTCTATTTGTTCTTCCTATTATCGTGGACCGAAAAAAGAACAGCTAGGAACTGGAAGAGTTCCACTGGTTGTACATCATAGAATGGGTTTTTATACTGCAATGAATGGGAGATTGTTGGTTAGTACGTTCTATGGAATTTGTCCTGATCCACATGTAGCGCCTAACAATGGATACGGAGTAGGACGTGTTGTAAGAGAAATATATTCTGATTTTACAATGTCAGATATTTATTTTATTCGATATAACGAAGCGGGAGGATATGGAAAGGAACAAGTTGATTTGTTTGATGACTACAAGAACAGTTTAGATTCAGGATTTATTGATGCTTGTGATGAATTATTAAAGAATCCGCTTGTTACTCAACAATGGTGGGAGGAAGAAAGATTAGATAAGAATTTTTTTACTAGACCGGATGGTAAAGCCCTTTCGTACTATACTCTTATGGATGGCCGCGTAATGGGTGTTTTTAAAGAATCTTTAACAAGTATAACAGAAGATGGGGGAATGAGTTGGAGTCCCATAGAAAAGTCTCCTACTTTAATTACATCAACAGGAAAGGTTTGGGGGCAAAAGATGCCTGATGGTAACTATGCATTGGTATACAATCCTTCTCCAGATAGTGCACACCGATGGCCATTGGCTATTACGATCGGTGAAAATGGTCAAGACTTTTATGACTTAGCAACAATTGTACCAGAGATTTCTCCTTGCCGTTATGAAGGCGGGTTGAAAAACTTAGGTGCGCAATATATGAGGGGGATTACAGAAGCAAATGAAAAACCAGAGGATATGGCCATATGGATAGCCTATAGTGTCAATAAAGAAGATATGTGGATTGTAAGAATCCCTAATCCTGTTGAAACCGTATGGAAGGGAGATATTCATGATGACATGTCAGTGATAAGTGATGAAATGTTAAGGAATACATGGAATCTTTATGTACCTTCTTGGGGAAGTGCAGCGCTAAATGAAGTGGACTCCAAAAGAGGTCTATTAATTTCAGATTATGATCCATATAACCGTGTAAGAGCAGAGCGTATCTTTGAACCAACTAATAAAGTTCACCTCATACTCAAGGGAATGATTCTTGAACTTTATAAAGATAAAATAACTATGAGTATTCAAAGCAGTGATGGTCAGAATTTAGTGCAAGTAGTTTTGGATGCAGATAACAAGATTGCAGTCCATAATGGAGGGTTAGATCAGTTAGTAGGAAACTATCTTAGTAAAAAAGAGATTATCATTGACTTAAAGATTGATTGTATTGAGTGTACATATGAGCTAGTAGTTCTTCAGGATAAAAATCAATATTATAAGAAAGGACGTATCGCTGTTGCCGTAAAAGAGGCAGAGCGTCTTGTTCTTTCTACGAAATATACGTTACCATTTCAAGGGCTTGAGGTAAATGGTAGAAATGGTGATATTGGAAATCTAGAAGGTGCTGATCAAAAACATCCTAAGACAAGTTTATGTTTATATTCATTTGATGTAATAAACGAAAGCAGGAGATAAGGGAATGAGGTTAATTTGCGGAGAAAATTCGGTAGTCTTTGTAGAAGAAATAGTGGAACTTTATACAGCGAAGACAAAGATACATGAATTTAATGTAAGACAATTGCTTTGGTATTCTGTCACATATCCCTGGGAGTTTGCACCATGTGATTGGAAGCTTATTGATAGAATTATAGGTAAGGATAGTATTGAATTTCTATATGAACATGGAGATATTTTAGCATCCATATGTTTTTTATTAGAGTATCAAGAACTTAAATTGTATGTTAATTTTAGTAATAATGGGAATTGTAAAGTAAATTCTTTTGTAGCTGGACTCTCTTTGCCGATGATAAATCATGGAAAGAATAAAATAACGATTCCACATCTTATCTATAATGACAATCCTTCCGCAGAAAAGGAAAGGATTGTCGCTCATATTGGAGAAGTACCAGGAGAAGGAATTATTGTTGAGGAACACCGACTACCTATTCCTGCGGTTAATGTTGAATGGAAGCAAGATAACTTATTCTCATTTCTTACGCTACTATCATATCCACAGGTGGTTAATGGAGAAGAAGAGGAGTATTGGTCACTTGGAGTTTTAAAAGAAGAAAATGGTGAAAGAATTATTGCTTTAAGTGGGCCGTTGATGTTTAATGGGATGAAAGATGTTGTGTATGCAGGGCGTTGCACTCCGCTATCTTACATGAAAGGATATCGAAAGCTTGCGAAAGGGGAGACCATTACCAAAGTTTATTATTTGTCATGGGGGCAGTTAAAGGAAGAAGGGAAAGCCTTTCGTAATATAATAGACGTTGGATATCGGATTTTAAAGCCACATACTGTTGCGAAGCATTCTTTGGAAGAGATGATTTACTTTAAAAAAAGAGTACTTGATAGTCGGTATTATAAAGATGAGACCTGCGTGGGATACAAGACCTTTGGATCGGTTAATTCATTTGGTAACATATCGGGGAGGCCTGAATACTTTTTATATGGATGGACAGGTCAGTCGATTAAGTTAGCGTGGTGTGATTGTATGTTGGGATTGATGACACATGAAAAATTTCGTATAGAACGATCCATTGAGATTGTTGATTTTTTTGTAAATTATGGACAGAGCCAGATCAAAGGATTGTTCCATGGGTACTATGTAATTGAGGAAAAGAGCTTTAGGGGGGATTGGAAGGATCCGAATGCAGGATTGTCTTCAAGAATTCAAGGGGAAAGCCTTTCGGATTTAATTGAGGTTATGATGTTACTTCGGAAACATGAAAGAGAAGTACCACATTCTTGGGAGGTAGCAGTAGAGGATGCTTGTAAATTCTTGATGGATGAGACATATCAGATTCCGGGAGGGATTTATCCATTTCAATGGCAGATGGATGGAAGTATTCTAACGAATGATATCAATGCCTCTGGCATGCCATGTGTACTTGCTTTAGTAAAGGCATCCCAATACTTTCACAAGAAGGAGTACTTAGAATATGCAGAGAAGAAATATGAAATCTATGCTCATTACCATATGGATACCTTTGATATCCCATTTGCCAGAGCTACTATGGATGCGAGGTGTGAGGACAAAGAAGCGGGGATTTACTTTTTTGAAACAGCATCCAGGTTATATAAGATAACAAAGAAAGAGAAATTCCGTAATTGGGCTGAAATAGCCGCAGATTGGATTTTAACTTTTGTGTACTTTTGGGAGACTGGTTTTCAAAAAGGGAGTGCTTGTGCAAACAATGAGTTTAAAACGACAGGTTGGCCTGGTGTAAGTGTGCAAAACCATCATCTAGATGTTTTTTTTCCAACATATGAGTTATATTCATTTGGTAAATTATCTGGTAATAATCGACTTATGGAGATGGCAAATCATGTGAGGAATGCACTGACTCATGGTGTCTGTACGAAGGAAGGAGAATGGGGCTATACACTGATAGGGGAACAGGGAGAACATTATTATCAGACGAATTATTTTCAAGTTACCTATCCGTTGCTTCTAAAATATTTAAAGAACTTCCGTGGCGGAATGCAGGTATGGAATCCTTCATGGATAACCGCTCAGGTTTTAGAAAGTACTTTGAAATTCTACTACAAAGATCAGAATGATGAATAAATTTTTTATTATTTTTGTTGCTAAAAAGTATTAATGAGTCGATTTCCCTTTGAATATTTTTAAGGAGAAATATTTTTAATTGAAGATGTAAAACATTATAAAACCCTGAGATTGAACTGCTCCCTTCTAGTGAAACAAGTTTTATTATTTCACTTGTCTACCTAAAAGGGAGCAGTTTAATTTAGATTAATTACCTATCTTAGGTTTTTAAAAATCTAGTATGATTTCCTTCTAGTAATAAACACATTGGATGAAATTACTTCAAAGGTATTTTGAGAATTGGCAAGAAGGAATTAGCAGGAAGGAATTAGCTACATTCATAATGAATGAATAATCAACGGTTTTAATATATAATTAGTTATTATATCTAATGGAATCTTGATTATCATTAAGTTAATTAAAAAAGGTTTTAAGGATTAATATTAAATTATGGTGTGTTAATTTAGATTTTATGATAAAATTCTAATAAATGTAAGATAGAAAATATGAAAAACACGTTTTTATCCATGATGGAGGATACAATGGTAGATGATAACGAAAAAATAAAAGAGATAGACAATCATTATAATAATATTTGTAGAATTAATAATCGAGTTGCTAATCTAAGATCAGCAATAACCGGTATAGGGCTCCTATGCTTTATGATAAGCGTCGTGGATAAGAACATAATTTGTTTTATTTTATTTATTCTTTCCTGTTTCATATTTATTGTACTACTTAT
>JAEWEO010000104.1 GCA_023389295.1 Bacillota bacterium | reverse complement strand
CTACAAGCGTATCCGTACCGGAGGGTGAATGGAATGTATATGTAAAGGACAATCAGGCAGGAACGAAGATTATTGAAACTGTTTCTAACGATACGGTGAGTGTCAATCCCATATCAACGCTTGTTCTAGTGAAAGAGGATGCAAGAGAAGCAATTGCAACGGATGATGCAATCGATCTGAATCAAAATACATCAGATCTAGATCATGATGCAACAGCTGAGGCTATCGCTGGTGGCCAGAAAACAAGCTCAATACTCTATGCACTATTGGGGACTATGGCATTAGCGGTGGCAGCAATTGGACTTATTGTAGTGCGTAATAGAAAGAAGAAATAGCGTATTCTAGGAGATGGACTTCATATGATTTATCTTAAGTAATATGAGAAAGATAGTTCAGTTGTTATATGGAAAAGAAAAGAAAAGATAAGATAAGATGAGATAAGAAAAGATAAGATAAGAGCGAGTCATAAGATATATATTTTATGACTCGCTCTTTCTTTATGATAAGTGTATTTGCTTTGCCTTATTTATTTACTACTGTTGCAAATCCATTAAATCACTATAAAAATTGGGGTAGGAGATATCAACGCAATCTGCTTGTAAAATCTTAGTCTCACCTTCAGCAATCAGGCTTGCAATTGCAAAGGACATAGCAATTCGATGATCTGATTTACTTTCAATGGTAGCACCGTGTAATGCTTTACCTCCATTGATTATCATACCGTCCTCGGTTCCTACAATATCAGCACCCATTTTCTTAAGATTATCGACCATAACATCAATACGGTTTGACTCCTTGACCTTTAATTCAGAAGCATCCTTGATCACAGTCTGACCCTTTGCTACACGGGAAAGAATTGCAATAATCGGAATTTCATCAATAAGTGTAGGAATTAAATCTCCACCGATCTCAGTTCCGTTTAGTTCACTATATTTTACAAGTAGATCTGCAACCGGTTCGCCACCGTTATCTTTTATATTAAGAAGAGTAATGTCCGCACCCATTTGTTTGCAGACTTTTATAATGCCATCTCTTGTAGGGTTTATCCCAACATTACGTATGAGTAACTCCGAATTAGGAACTATCAAGCCGGCAGCTATAAAATAAGCTGCTGAAGAAATATCACCGGGAACATGGATTTGACGACCTGTCAGGACAGGGTTTGGATGTATGGTAGCAGTATTACCTTCTGATTCAACTACAGCACCAAATTCCCGTAACATTAACTCTGTATGATTTCTTGATAAAGAGGGCTCTGTTACAGAGGTCTCACAATCAGCATACATTCCGGCTAAAAGTACACAGGATTTAATTTGAGCTGAAGCTACAGGGGAATGATAATGAATTCCTTTCAGTTTAGACCAGGTTTGATTGCTATGGTTAATGGCAAGTGGAGCACAGTCGTTATTACTGATACTTCTGATATCTGCACCCATCATAGTGAGTGGGGTCATAATGCGTCCCATGGGTCTTTTTTGAATGGATTCATCCCCATTTAAGGTTACAGCAAAGGTCTGTCCGCTTAAGATACCGCTGATGAGACGCATGGTGGTACCACTATTTCCAACATCGAGTATTTGAGAGGATTCTTTTAAACCATGCAAACCTTTTCCGTGTATGATAACACGATTTTCAGAGGGATGATTACTAATATCGATTCCCAACTGACCAAAGCAACGTATCGTTGATAGACAATCTGCTCCCTGAAGAAAGTTTGTAACCTCCGTTGTTCCTTGTGCAAGAGCACCGAACATAACGGCTCTATGAGAGATGGATTTATCTCCCGGTATCGTAACAGATCCTTTTAATGGGCCTTTTTTCTGAAATATCATGTAAGTTTTCTCCTCCGCTATAACGCTCCTTCGGGCTTAACTTCCGCTCCGGAACAGTATCTATTGTGTATTCATTACCTAAAGTTTACGAGTTTCGCAATCGCCTAATTTGATACAAGTGATCACATTTTAGTTTTACGTTTACATTTATAATAAGGAAGGTAGATGAAGGTATATGGGATATTCTCTTTTAATAACTTATTTTCTTTCATATATCCGGTAATTATATCTCGTTAACAATGAAATTGCGTTTGTCTGTGCAAGTTCATCATAAAATTCAACTCTTAACACACCTTCTTCGAATTCTCGGTTATGGATAATTCCAATGTTTTTGATGCTGATTTGATTGCTGGCCAAGAGAGTAGCAATGGTTGCAATCGCACCGGCTTCATCCATGATATCTAAGTATACTTCAAAGAGTTTCTTCAGTACACCGATGGATTTGTTCGGAATGGAGCTGCGATACTCACCGGCCTCGTCAAACATTTGATACAAGTATGCCTCGTCCCTGTTCTTTAGTGCATCCGATACGACCTGTAAGGAGGTGATATAGCGTTCCAATAAGTGAATGATTTCATCAGCATTGGTAAGGCAGATATTTTGCCACATGATGGGGGAAGAGGAGGCAATTCTAGTAATATCCTTAAAACCACCTGCTGCTAAGGATCTCATTTTCTCAGCCTCATCATCGGATTCACGAATCAGATTAACTAACTGTGCAGCAATGATATGGGGAACATGACTGACAGCAGCAGTAATCTCATCGTGTTCCTTTGCCTCTAATACGATGGGAATGGAACCCATCTTAACGACAAGTTGGTATAATGTATCAAACATTTCTGAAGGTACGTCGCTTGTCGGAGTTAATATGTAATAGGAATTTTCTAAAAGTAGTGCATAGGAATTAAGATATCCGGTCTTCTCGGATCCGGTCATAGGATGACCACCGATGAACTGTTTGGTAAGGCCTAGTTCTACTACGGCTGCATGAATGTTACCTTTTACACTACCCACATCAGTAATAATACAGTTGGAGTTGATAATAGGTTTTAATTTAGCCAGGTATGCAATATTTGAGATCACCGGCGAACATAAAAATATAATATCACATTCCGGAAAACCTTCCTCCAAAGAGTTAGTAATGCAATCAAGAACTCCGTCTGATAGAGCAGCCTTTAAATCGGAACTTGGATTTTCTTTGTGATAATCATAAGCACATAAATAATAGTTGCTATTTATGTTTTTTAATGCCTTGGCAATGGAACCGCCAATTAACCCAAATCCAATAAATCCAATTGATAAATTGCTTTTAAAATCGCTCTCAAAATCGCTCATGAAGGCCTCCTGTCATTATTTCATAAATCATTATAAGGTATTTGTTGTTAAATAGTCTATGGAAAAGAGCAAACATTTACAAATGTTTGCCCATTAAAGTTACTAAGGGGTGAAGATCCTTCATTAATTTATCAAATTGCTCAAAGGTAAGTGATTGAGGACCATCTGATAAAGCTTGGGAAGGGTTGGGGTGAGTTTCGATCATGAGTCCATCCGCACCTACAGCTACCGAACTCATAGCTAGAGGTTTTACGTAAGCTCTGACGCCGGTTGCATGGCTTGGGTCAACGATGATGGGCAGATGACTCTTCTCCTTGATAACGGGAACTGCACTAATATCCAAGGTGTTTCTGGTGGCTGTCTCAAAGGTACGGATTCCACGTTCACACAAAACTACATTAGGATTACCCTCTGCAATAATGTATTCAGAAGCGTTTAGCCATTCGTCAATGGTAGCGGAAAGTCCACGTTTTAATAATACCGGTAGTCCGGATTTACCTGCTTCTTTTAATAAGTAGAAGTTTTGCATATTTCTGGCACCGATCTGAAGCATGTCCACATATTTTACTGCTGCTTCAATCGCATTAAGGCTGGTTACTTCACAGATTACTGGTAAGCCTGTCTCTTCACGGGCATCTTTCATATATTGAAGTCCTTCTTCCTCAAGACCTTGGAAAGCGTAGGGAGAGGTTCTTGGTTTGTAAGCACCCCCTCGAAGGATATGTGCACCGGCCTTCTTAATGGCATGTGCCGTTATGAGGAGCTGTTCCTTGCTTTCTACAGCACATGGACCTGACATAATTACCATGGAACCTCCACCGATGGTTACATTACCTATCTTTACCTTAGTAGGTTCCGGATGAAATTTCTTATTTGCTAATTTGTAGCTTTCCGTTACTGCTACGATTTTATCTACATCATCGAATATCTCGAGATTTTGTTCACTAAGTTTTGATTTATCACCAACAACGCCGATGATAGTTACTTCTCTACCGGCAGAAATATGAGCATCTAAGCCCTTAGATTCTATTAGGTTTTTAATTTTCTCTATGGATTCAACTTTAGCCTGAGGTTTCATTACAATAATCATTTTTATTACGTCCTTTCTATCAAGATTTATCCTGTTTCGCCATTATACTCTGTTTATTTTGCGGTGTCAACACTATATTGCGTTAAAGCGTAACGGTTTAAAGCCAAAAAGAAACAACTTTGTTAAATATTCCATAAAACTATTGTAAAAGTTATGTTACTCTAGTAAAATATACTAAGAGGTATTTTTGGGTAATTACAGGGAAAACTTGTAATATTAGTCCCGGATTACTATTATCCAACTACTACTTACTACTATAAGCGTATTGGAGGAAATCATATGAATGTTTACACTTCGGAGAAGATTCGCAACGTTGTTCTGTTAGGCCACGGTGGCTGTGGCAAGACTACTTTAGTCGAAGCCATGGCGTACACAACAGGAATACTAAAGCGTCAAGGAAAAGTGGAAGAGGGAAATACAATCAGTGATTACGATAAAGAAGAGCAGAAAAGATTGTTCTCCATCAGTACAACAGTAGTACCAATTATATTTGAAGATACAAAGATTAATTTTTTTGACACACCTGGTTATTTTGATTTTGTAGGCGAGGTAGAAGAAGCATTGGCTGCGGCAGATGCAGCTGTGATAGTTATTTCTGCAAAAGCCGGAGTTGAAGTGGGTACCATGAAGGCATGGGATTTCTGTGAGAAATATCAATTGCCTAGGATTTTCTTTGTAACAGATATGGATGATGATAATGCAAGTTATCGTGAAGTAGTTGAAAAATTAACAGACCTCTATGGTAAAAAAATAGCACCATTTCATATTCCGATTAGAGAAAATGAAAAATTTGTTGGATTCGTTAATGTAGTTAAAATGGCCGGAAGAAGATTTACAACGGCTAGTAATTATGTGGAATGTGAAATTCCGGATTATAGCATGGAAAACCTTTCTAAGTTCAGAGAGATATTACTGGATGCAGTTGCTGAGACCAGCGAAGAGTTGATGGAGAAATATTTTGCAGGTGAAGAATTCACCCAGGAAGAGATCTCAACAGCACTTAGGAATAATGTAATAGATGGGAATGTAGTACCCGTTATGATGGGTTCCGGTGTGTATGCACAAGGGACAACTATGTTATTACAGGCAATCGAGAAATATTTCCCAGATCCTACCAAAAAGAGTGTTAGCGGTAAAAATACAAAGACTGGAGAAGATTTTATAGCAAATTACGATGAGAAGAAACCATTTACTGCAAGAGTATTTAAAACAATTGCAGATCCATTTATCGGTAAATTCTCCTTATTCAAGGTTTGTTCCGGTGTTATAAAATCCGATTCCGTTATTTTTAATACAAACAAGGAAACAGAAGAAAAGGTTAACCGCCTCTATGTGTTAAGAGGTAAGGAACAGATAGAAGTGGAAGAGCTACATGCGGGTGATATTGGTGCCCTTGGTAAATTGTCTGACACCAGCACAGGTGATACACTTGCAACGAAAGCCACCCCTGTTTTATATGACCGTATTACGGTTTCTACCCCATACACCTACCAAAGATTTAAAACCAAGAATAAGGGTGATGATGATAAGGTATCCCAGGCACTTGGTAAGCTGATGGATGAAGATTTAACTTTGAAAATGGTAAATGACAAAGAAAACAGACAAACTCTTCTCTATGGTATTGGTGACCAACAATTGGATGTTGTTGTATGTAAGCTTCTAAATAAGTATAAAGTTGAGATTGTGGTTATGAAGCCTAGAGTACCCTTCCGTGAAACACTTCGTAAGAAGGTACGTGTTCAGGGCAAATACAAAAAGCAGTCCGGCGGTCATGGTCAGTATGGCGACGTTCATATTGAATTTGAACCCTCCGGCGATATGGAACAACCTTATGTTTTTGAGGAGAAAATCTTTGGTGGATCAGTACCTAGGAACTTCTTCCCAGCAGTAGAGAAGGGAATAGCAGATAGTGTAGTAAAAGGGCCCGTTGCAGGATATCCTGTAGTTGGGTTGAAAGCCACTTTAGTGGATGGTTCCTATCATCCCGTTGACTCCTCCGAAATGGCATTTAAGATGGCTACAATTCAAGCCTTTAAACAAGGCTTCATGGATGCATCACCGGTTCTTCTTGAACCGATTGCTTCCTTAAAGGTAGTTGTTCTAGATAAGTTTACCGGAGATATTATGGGTGATTTAAACAAGCGTCGTGGACGAGTACTTGGTATGAATCCCATATCAGGAGGTAAGCAGGAAATAGTTGCTGATATCCCGATGTCAGAATTATTTGGATATTCCACAGATCTTCGCTCCATGACCGGTGGTAGCGGTGACTTCTCTTATGAATTTTCTCGTTATGAACAGGCTCCTTCGGATGTTCAGCAAAAAGTAATCGAGGAGAATGCAAAGGAAGAGCAAGCGGAGGAATAATTAATACTAATTAATATTATTAGTAGAAATGATTTGACGAAATAACAGAAAATAAGCTAAAATTGTCCCAGAGAGTAAAACTTATTCATGTAATTGATTAGTTTAATTCAATAAATTAATAGGAGGCTTTCTTCAAAGAATACCAAATTGGTATTGTTGTAATACTTCGTATTTACAACAATTTGAGACAGCCTCCTATCTAATGTTTTTACTTAAAACTCTTTCTAACATGTTTTATTACTTTTTAAGTAGTTGGGATGAACTAATAGGGGCATGGGAAGTATAATAGGGAATTAGAAAAATTACTCTTTCTATAAAAAAACAAAAAGGAGAGTTTATTATGGAAAAGTTTTTTAAACTCAAAAAACATGGGACAAATGTTTCTACAGAAATCATAGCAGGTTTTACAACCTTCTTTGCTATGGCGTACATCATTTTTGTTAATCCTAATATGTTAGCTTTGACTGGTATGCCGTCAGGTGCAGTATTTTTGGCAACCATCATTGCTGCTGCAATCGGTACTCTTGTTATGGGTCTGTTTGCAAATGTACCTTATGCACAAGCACCGGGTATGGGATTAAATGCATTCTTTACTTACACGGTAGTATTCACCTTAGGTTTCTCTTGGAAACAAGCTTTAGCAATGGTTTTCCTTTGCGGTATTATTAATGTGATTATTACTGTTACTAAAGTACGTAAGCTTTTAATTAAATCAATACCTGAGAGTTTACAGCATGCAATTGGCGGCGGTATCGGTGTCTTTGTTTCTTATATCGGTATAAAGAATGCCGGCTTATTGAATTTTACCGCGGATCCCGGAACCTTTGTTGCTACCGCACCGGTAGATATGATTGATCCTAGTACAACAGGTATTGTGGCTAACAGTAGCATCGTACCGGCTCTTGTTAAGTTTAATGATCCCGGAGTTTTATTGGCAGTTATAGGTATTGTAATAACCATGATCCTTTTAATCTTAAAAGTAAAAGGTGGTATTTTCATTAGTATTATCGCAACAACAATTATCGGTATTCCGATGGGTGTTGTTAATGTTTCTGATATTAGTACAACTGCAGGCCTTGGCGAGTCATTCGCACAGCTTGGTGAAACCTTTGGCGCTGCTTTTGGTAAGGAAGGTATGCTATCCTTCTTGAATGAACCGGAGAAGCTTCCACTCATCCTTATGACAATCTTCGCCTTCAGTTTATCCGATACTTTTGATACCATTGGAACTTTCATTGGTACAGGAAGAAGATCAGGTATCTTTGATGCTGAAGATGAGAGAGCGTTGGAAGAAGGTTCTGGCTTTAAATCAAAGATGGACAAGGCATTATTTGCAGACTCTATAGCAACAAGCATTGGTGCTATTCTTGGTACCTCCAACACTACTACTTATGTAGAAAGTGCAGCTGGTATTGAAGCAGGTGGACGTACCGGTTTAACCGCAGTTACAACTGCAGTATTATTCCTCTTAAGTATGTTCCTTGCACCTTTTGTAGGTATTGTTCCTGCACAGGCAACTGCTCCTGCATTAATCGCTGTTGGTGTGCTGATGTTAGCTTCCTTTAAGGATGTTAATTGGACCGATCTTGAAGATGCTATCCCTGCATTCTTTGCAACAATCTTCATGGGCTTCAATTACAGCATTTCTTATGGTATAGCAGGTGGCTTCATTTTCTACTGCATTATTAAGATAGTGAAAGGTAAAGCAAAGGAAGTTAGCCCTATTATTTGGGTAGCCACATTATTGTTCTTAGCTAACTTCGCTATACTAGCATTTCTTTAATAGCAAATAAATATAATATTTTCATCTTAATATAGAAGAAAGTCCTCCGGTGTTAAAACGGAGGGCTTTTTTTATAAATGGTACTATAAAATTTCAAGGAAAAACAAGCAATATACGGAAGGAAATAGAGCAATATTTATAAAGACTTTGGCAAAATAAAATAATGTATTGTCGTGGAGGTAGGGTTAAAATTTATAATAATCAAAGCGGTTAAGAAGAATAGAGAAGGAGAGAATCAAATGCCAATTCAGGTTTACGAAAATAAAACATTTCTATTAAATACAGATAAAATATCCTATGCATTCCGGATAGATAAAAGCGGAATTTTAAATGCCTTAGACCGCCTGGAAATACAGGAAAGCTACAGTTATATCTATCCTGCTAAATATATGCGAGCCTGGATTACAGACAGTGCGGACGGATTGAATAAGAGAAAAATTCCGGTCACTTTTGCGATGCATACGGCCATGTGTGGAGCTTTAGGTATCGGTAATGATTTATACAACATTAGTAGCAGTGAAGCAGAGGAAATCAAAAAACAGGTAGCGATATATAAGAAAATCAGGGAAATCATTCAATTTGGAAAACTCTACCGTCTTAAAAGCCTGACAAAGGATGAATTTCATGCAGTACAATATCAGAAAGACGGTAATAGTATTGTTTTTGCATTCCTGATCAACAGCAGATATGAAAAAGAACATTATCAATTAAATTTTAAAGATTTATGTAGCGATAGTCGTTATCGTGTTAGTGCGAATGGAACTGAGTATTATAAATCCGGGGCTTACCTAATGTATCATGGGCTGGATATAGTTTTAAAGGGGGACTATAACAGTCAGCTGATTGAGATAATGAAAGAATCCTAAAACCCTTACTGTCCGGATAATTCCAAAAAGCTTTCTCTGTAATGGGACGGTGTTATACCGACAACTTTTTTAAAGGAAGTGCAGAAATTACTTTCACTAGTAAAGCCACAGCTGAAACAGATTTCCTTTATTGGGTGGCGGGAGGATTTTAAATAAAATTTTGCAGCGTTGATTCTGGCTGAAATAATATATTCGTGAGGAGTAAAACCCGTCTCCTTCTTGAACAGCCTTGTAAAATAATAAGGGCTTAATGAAACCCGGGATGCTAATTCATGTAAGCTGATATTACGGCTGATGTTGTCACATATATATGAAATAGTATCTTCGATGGTATCAGAACGGCTGTAGCTTGGTTTGGTTTCACTCGTAAATGTAATCAGGGCAGTTAATAAATTGGTTATATATTGGGATATAAGAGCTTCGTCTAGTTTATTGTTACTCGAAAAAGGAGTGTAAATTTTATTCAGCTTATGTTCAAATAAATAGGTATCTTTTAACGTAATGATGTTACCTGATTGCGAAATAATATAGTTACAATATTCCCTGGAGGTATTGCCGTAAAAATGAATCCATAAAGTCTCCATATCACCCAATGCTTGATAGGAATGGGGCTTATAACAGTCAATCAGTACGATCTGTCCAGCAGAGAAAGGTATCGTGTTCTGATCTATGGTAACAG
>JAEWEO010000083.1 GCA_023389295.1 Bacillota bacterium | reverse complement strand
GAAGCAAGACTGATGCTTGGTAGAACTCCTGGAAATATTGTTGCTGTACGCCCTTTAAGACAGGGCGTTATTTCCGATTATACCGTTACAGAGAAAATGTTAAAATATTTCATTCAAAAAGCTGTTGGCAAGCAAAGATTTAGAAAGCCTAGAATTAGTGTTTGTGTACCAAGTGGCGTAACCGAAGTAGAGAAAAAGGCTGTAGAAGATGCTACCTATGCTGCAGGCGCAAGAGAAGTTGCTATTATTGAAGAACCCATAGCAGCTGCAATCGGAGCAGGTATTGATATCTCAAGACCTTGTGGCAATATGATAGTGGATATCGGTGGAGGAACAACAGACATTGCAGTTATTTCCTTAGGAGGAACTGTTGTTAGCACTTCTGTGAAAATTGCTGGTGATGATTTTGATGATGCCATTGTTCGATACATGAGAAAGAAACATAATCTTCTGATTGGTGAAAGAACTGCAGAAGATATCAAGATAAAGATTGGATCTGCATATCGCAGACCGGAATCTGTATCCATGGAAGTAAGAGGACGTAATCTGGTTACAGGTCTACCTAAGACCATTGCAGTATCCTCAGAGGAGACGGAAGAAGCATTGAAAGAAACTACTTCTCAAATCGTAGAAGCGGTTCATAGCGTACTTGAGAAGACACCACCGGAATTAGCTGCTGATATTGCAGATAGAGGGATTGTATTAACTGGTGGCGGATGTTTGTTATATGGATTGGAAGAGTTGATCGAGGAAAAAACGGGTATTACTACGATGACAGCAGAAGATCCAATGACTGCTGTAGCAATTGGAACCGGTAAATTCGTAGAATTCCTTTCCGGCAAGAGAGATTAGTAATTAATAAATATTTGACTATAAATAAAAGCTAATGTATTAGCGTACGTAAGAAAAGAGGTTAATACTATGGTAAAAGGCCTATACACAGCCTATACAGGTATGGCAAATGAGCAGAAAAGACTTGATATTATCTCGAATAATCTTGCGAATTCTGCAACCGTTGGTTATAAGAAAGATAGTGTAACAAGCCAGGCTTTTGATGATGTCTTAACAATTAAAATTAAGGACTCTTCAGAAGCGTTTAATGACCGTGCTGTAGGTAGTATGAATCCAGGTGTTAAGCTAGGAGAAGTTTATACTGATTATGGACAGGGTTCATTGAAGCAGACCTCGAATACTTATGACTTTGCTTTAGAGGGAAGTGGTTTTTTTACTCTTGAAGCAACTGATAAAGCAGGAAATATATCTACGCGATATACCCGAAATGGTTCCTTTACCATGACAAGGGATGGCCTTGTTGTAGACTCTGATGGGAATCACCTGATGGGAACTGCAGGAGAGATTACAATACCCACAGAAGCTGTGAGTGTTGTAGTTGATACCAATGGAGCTATCTATGCAGATGGTATATATATTGACACGCTACAGATTACTGATTTTGAAGATTATGATTATTTAAGTAAAATTGGTGACACTAGTTATATGGCATTAGAGGGTGCGACCGCAATGACTGGTAATGCTTCTGTACGGCAAGGGTATACGGAGCAGTCCAATGTTAATGTGGTTAATGAGATGGTACAGATGATTTCAATTACAAGGGCTTATGAGGCGAATCAGAAGATGATTCAATCCATTGATAAAACCTTGGATTTGGCGGCTAACTCAGTAGGACGTATATAAAAACTAATGGTTGATTGATTTTTAATTTACCAAAAACAAAGCGAGAAATGAGAACGTCATGTACTTGCTTAAGTATTAGGAGGAACAACATATGATGAGAGCCTTATGGACAGCGGCGTCCGGTATGATTAGTCAGCAGACCAACGTTGATACAATTTCAAATAATCTTGCAAATATTAATACAACAGGGTATAAGAAGGAAACAGCAGAATTTAAGTCCCTACTATATCAAACCATTCAGGAGCAATCCTATGATAATAACGGAGATCCGAAACCCTCAGGTATACAGGTTGGGTTAGGTGTTAGGAACTCATCAATTACTTCCCAGTATACACAAGGTGCACTTAATGAGACGGGGAATAATTTTGACTTTGCCATTAATGGAAAAGGCTTCTTTATGGTGCGTACAGATGATGGAGGCGTTGCATATACCCGCAATGGTTCTTTCCAATTCGCCATGGGTCTTGAGGGACCGACACTAGCTACATCAGATGGTAATGCTGTATTAGACATCAATGGAGACCCAATTATTTTACAGCAAGGATTGGATACATCAAAAGTTACGGTTAGTGAAACAGGTGAATTATTCTATCCGGATGAAACAGGATTGGCAGTTACAACCGGTTTTCAAATTGGGATGGCTCAATTTAGTAATCCAAACGGACTTTTAAAATCGTCCAATAGTTTATTAAAAGAGACCGCGGCATCCGGTATTCCGCGGCTAGAATCTGAAGATGCCACCTTACAAAAAAGTGTGATTAAGCAGAAGTATTTGGAAGCTTCTAATGTGCAAACCGTAGATGAGATGGTTAATCTAATTGTTGCTCAACGTGCCTATGAGATGAACTCCAAGATTATTACTGCGGCAGATGAGATGTTACAACAGGCAAATAATTTAAGATAGGATAGAAAGTACCTAATATACATGTTACCTTAGCTAAAGGAGAAAGAATGAGTATATCAATAAGTTCAGATGCACAATTTTTTTCAGCTTCAAATATATTAAACAGTTCCGTAAACACCAGTAAAATAAAATCAACTTTAAATAATGAGACTGCAACGGATGAAGAACTTATGGAGGCCTGCAAAAGCTTTGAATCCTATCTTCTGGAACAGGTTTTTAAAGGAATGGAAAAAACTGTTATGAAAGATGAAGATGAGGAAGAAAATGATTATCTTACGCAGTTTGGGGATATGCTCTATGAAGAATATGCACAGCAGGCTACAAAAAGCCAGAGTTATGGTATCGCGCAAATGCTCTATGAATCCATGAAGAGGAATTAGAGAGAGTTATTTTTGTGATAATATTTATAATTAATTACATAGGTAATTAAATGCCGTAAGAAGGAACTTATATGTCATTTCTAACTGTAATCCCAATTAGGGAATGACAGTTGAAATGGCATTTTTTATTCACGAATTATTAAATGTGGAAAGCTGAATTTTGATAATAATTGAGTTTGATGGATTTTGGAGGGACTATGGCAGAAATAGTAGAAGGATATATAGAACGGATTATATTCCGTAATGACGAAAATGGATATACCGTATTAAACCTTCAGATGGAGGATGAAGAACTAACCTGCGTCGGAAGCTTTCCCTTCATAAGCGAGGGCGAATTTATCCATGCAATGGGAAGTTATACAGAACATGCTGTTTATGGACAACAGTTTCTTGTGGAGAGTTATGACATGAAGCAGCCACAAGACCTGTATTCGGTAGAACGATACCTGAGCTCCGGAGCAATCAAAGGCATTGGAGCTGCCCTTGCTAGTAGGATTGTAAAGAAATTTAAAGAAGACACCTTTCGTATCATCGAAGAAGAGCCCGAACGTCTTGCAGAAATAAAGGGCATAAGTGAAAGAATGGCAAAAGATATCTACCAACAATTTGAAGAAAAACGCGATATGCGTAGTGCGATGTTATTTCTTCAGCAATATAATATTACAGGTAATCTTGCGGTAAAAATTTTTACAGAGTATGGTCAGAGGATGTACGACATTATAAAAGAGAATCCCTACCGACTGGCAGAGGATATAAGCGGTGTGGGATTTAAGACGGCGGATGATATCGCTAAGAGAATTGGCATCGGTAGTAATTCGGATTATAGAGTTAAAGCAGGTATATTATATGTGTTATTACAGGCAAGCGGGGAAGGTCATGTTTACCTACCGGAGCAGGAATTGTTACAAAAAGCAAAAGTACTTCTTCTTGCCGATGAAGAAGCAATTAAGCGACAAATATCCACGCTTACTTTTGAGAAGAAAGTTATAATAAAAGAGACAAAACAGGGAAAGGTTATCTATTCCTCGGTATATTATTATATGGAATTAAATGTGTCGCGAATGCTTCATGATTTAAACATTCGATATGAGATTAATTTGGAGATGGTTCGTAAACGCGTTCAGGCTATTGAAAAGCAGTTTAATATAGAACTTGAGGAGCAGCAGAGGACAGCGGTAATGGAAGCGGCTTTTAATGGCTTATTAGTAGTAACGGGAGGTCCCGGTACGGGTAAGACAACAACCATTAATACCATCATCAAATTCTTTGAATCAGAAGGTATGGATATTCTACTTGCAGCACCGACCGGTAGGGCTGCCAAGCGAATGACGGAGACTACCGGTTATGAAGCAAGAACGATCCATCGGTTGCTGGAATTGTCAAAATTAAGTGATGACCAGGAGAATAAATATTCATTTGAACGAAATGAGAGCAACCCCCTAGAGACAGATGTAATTATTATCGATGAGATGTCTATGGTAGATATCAGCCTAATGCATGCCCTTCTAAAAGCGATTTCAGTTGGTACCAGGTTAATCCTTGTTGGGGATGTGAACCAATTACCGAGTGTAGGACCGGGCAACGTGTTAAAGGATGTCATTGATTCCCATTGTTTTAATGTAGTAAAACTTACGAAGATATTTCGTCAAGCTGCAGATAGTGACATTATTGTAAATGCCCATAAAATAAATGATGGTGAGCAGATTAATCTGGATAATAAAAGTAAAGACTTCTTTTTCCTTAAACGGGAAGATTCCAATGTAATAGCTGCAGTTATGATAAACTTAATCAAAAATAAGCTGCCCAAGTACGTTAATGCAACACCTTTTGACATACAAGTCCTGACACCCATGAGAAAAGGTGAGCTTGGAGTTGAGCGCTTGAACAAAATTCTTCAGCAAGCCCTAAATCCACCGGCGAAGGATAAGAAAGAAAAAGAGTATCATGATACCATATTTCGTGAAGGCGATAAGGTGATGCAGATAAAAAATAATTATCAGATTCCTTGGGAGATTCGAAGTGGTTTTGGAGTCGTTACACAGACTGGTACTGGTGTTTTTAATGGAGATGCCGGTGAAATCAAAGAAATCAATCTATTCTCGGAGCAGCTTTTGGTGGCGTTTGATGATAATCGTTTGGTGGAATATGGTTTTAGCCAGTTGGATGAACTAGAACTGGCATATGCAGTTACTATCCACAAATCACAAGGTAGTGAATACCCAGCGGTTATATTGCCAATACTTGATGGACCGAGACTTTTATTTAACCGTAATCTTTTGTACACGGCAGTTACCAGAGCTAAGAATTGTGTTACAATTGTAGGTAGTGATACGATGCTTCAATTTATGATAAATAATAAAAGTGAACAAAGTAGATATTCCGGGTTATGTAATAGTATCCAAGAGCTAAGCTAAATTTCATAGTGCATTTTTCTGGAAAGTAAGTTATAATATTCAAAAGACAATGGAGAATGCGTAATTATCTGTTGATTAATTGCTGTACTTGTGTAAAATTCTAATTGTTTTGATACAAAACAATGAATAATAAATAAATTTTTAATAAGATATGGAGGACATAAAAATGGCAGATACATCTTTAGTAATTATGGCAGCCGGAATGGGTAGTCGATTTGGAGGCATAAAACAATTAGAACCTGTGGGACCAAACGGTGAAATTATTATGGATTATTCTATTTATGATGCAATAGAGGCGGGCTTTAATAAAGTGGTATTTATTATCCGTAAAGATTTGGAGAAGGATTTCAAAGAAGTCATTGGAAACCGTATTGAAAAGTTAATTAAAGTAGAGTATGTATTCCAGGAACTGGATGAGTTGCCACAAGGGTTTAAAAAACCGGAAGATCGAACGAAGCCTTGGGGAACCGGTCAGGCAGTACTATGCTGTAAGGATGTGGTGAAGGAACCTTTTGCTGTAATCAATGCGGATGATTATTATGGAAAGGAAGCTTACAAAATAGTATATAATTTCTTAAATGATAAGTCTTATCACGAGAAGCAGTACTGTATGGCTGGTTTTATCCTTGGAAACACATTAAGTGATAATGGCTCCGTTACCCGTGGTGTATGTAAGGTAAGTGAGAATAAAGTTCTTGTTGATATTGTAGAGACATCCGGTATTGTTCCGGATGGGGATTGTGCTGCAGCAAAAGATGGTGAAGGAAATGATATTAAGATAGACCTTCAAAGTGTAGTTTCCATGAATATGTGGGGCTTTAAACCGGGCCTTTTTGATTATTTGGAAAAAGGCTTTGTTGAGTTTTTATCCGGATTATCAGCAGAAGACATTAAGAAAGAGTACCTGCTTCCAACTGTTGTTGGTGACCTTGTGAAGGAAAATGAAATTGCTGTTCATGTATTAAAGACCGCAGATCGTTGGTTTGGTGTAACTTACAAAGAAGATAAGCAAGTGGTAGTTGATTCTATTAGAGCACTTATTGATAAAGGTGATTATCCCAATAAGCTTTTTGCTTAAGCTATAGGAGAGAGATATTGTTTCAAGCGATTCTTGATATCATTTATCCGGTTCGATGTCCGCTATGTACAGAAATTATTATTCCAAAAGGTGAGACAATTTGTCCAAGTTGTCGTAAAAAACTACCCTTTGTTCAGGAACCAAAATGTATGAAATGCGGTAAGCCTTTGGACTATGAAGAAAAGGAATTCTGTAGTGATTGTGAACGGAAGAACTATCATTTTGATAAAGGCTATGCAGTATGGTTATATAGTGAGGAAATGAAGAGATCATTAGCAAACTTTAAATATCATAGTCAAAAAGAATATGCCGAGTTCTATGTCGGTGAAATTGTTAGAAAATATGGCGTGATTGTTAATAAGTTAGCACCGGATGTCATTGTGCCAATTCCTATTCATCGCAGCAAGAGACGGGAACGAGGTTATAATCAGGCGGATATACTGGCGAAAGGTATTGGGAAAGCGCTTGGAATTACTGTTTTATCGGATCTGCTAATCCGAAATAGAAAGACTATTCCACAGAAAAATTTAAGTGATGTTGAGCGTTTGCACAATCTTTTGGAAGCTTTTCAATTTAACGAAATTACTGCAAAGCGTTATCATAAAACGATTAGTAAAGTGCTTTTAGTTGATGATATTTATACAACAGGTAGCACGATGGAAGCATGCACAAATATACTAAAGTTAAACGATATTACGGAAGTCTATTATATCGTTCTATGCATAGGAAAAGGCTTTTAGGAGGAAAAGATATGGAAGTTAGGAATTGTAAAGGTTGTGGTAGGCTATTTAACTATTTGTCAGGCCCGCCCATATGCGCATCATGCACAGCCGCACTTGATTTAAAATTTGAAGAAGTGAAAGAATATGTTTATGATCATCCTCGCGTTGGAGTTCAGGAAGTATCGGAAGTAATGGAGGTAAGTATCGCACAAATCAAGCAATGGATTAGGGAAGAGAGACTTTCGTTTGCGGAAGATTCCATGATTGGATTAGAGTGCGAAGGTTGTGGAGTTACGATTAAGACAGGACGGTTTTGCAAAGCTTGTAAAGATAAGCTGGCCAAAGGGTTAACTGATCTTTATCCCGTAGAAAAACCTGTACAAAAACAAAAGGATTCCCGAGAGAATCCTAAAATGCGTTTCTTAGATTAAAATTGAAGTAAAAGTTATTAAAATTTTTAATATAGGCAGGTTCTAGACAATACGGATAC
>JAEWEO010000076.1 GCA_023389295.1 Bacillota bacterium | reverse complement strand
TTCTAATCCTAAAAAACCACCACATAATAAAGAAAGTGCCAATCTTGCTGTTATAGAAACCCAATTAAAATCCACTAACATTTCTATCATAAATAATTCACACCTTTCTTAACCTACCTTTATTCATTCTTATATGTGGATGAGTCTTCTGATTTCTTAAACCATATAATCTCTAATTAGTTTCAATAAATCTTCGTAGCCTGAAATAAATCCATGAATCGTTTTTCTGAACGCTCCATAATTTTCAAATTCCTCCTGCGTCATACCGTTTTTATCAAATGCTTTCATAAACTCAGGAATATTTTTCAGCTCTTTCATGTATTCCGGGTTAATCGGATCATCAATTCTACTCTTTACTTCTACATCGCAATCACTAATTTTTTGATACCAATTATAAGGAATAGTCATCGATAAATCGCCTCCGATTAACTCGGACCAGTGATATCTATTTCGATAAGCTGCAGACAATAATCTAATTCTATAGCCTCTCTCCTTATATATTCTATATGCCTCCTTTATAATAGCTACACCGGCCCATTCCATACATTCCGGATAGGTCAAGGCTTGATCCTTCGTTACTATTTTTAACCAATCATCTATTCTACCTACCATAATGGTACAAACCGGTGACATTGTATCAATGGAAAGTCCTTCGGCTTCTCTTCGCTTTAGACCCCTCTCAACCGCCTCAGCTACTGCTACTGCCTGAGCTACCGTAAATGAAACCGTTGCATTGATACTCGCTCCACGGTAGGTCAGTTCTTCATATGCTCTAATACCTGCTGCTGAAGCAGGTGCTTTAATCTGCATGTTCTCACTTAAAGAATTAAGATACATCGCCTGTTCAACCATTTTTTCTGTATTTCTGTAATACTTGGCATTCGTTTGGATGGAAAGCCTGCCTTTTTTACCATTGCTCTCTTTATAAATAGGTAGTAATTTTTTCGATCTTTCTCTACCAGTTTCATACATTATTTCCCAAGCAATATCTTCTTCTGATGCTTCGGGCATTTCAACAATCAAAGCTTTTATACGTTTTTCATAGAAAGGTAATTCTTTTTTGATGACTCCGCCAATAATTACTGGATTACTTGTTGCCCCAACAATACCTCTTTCCAATCCAAAGTCTAATTCTTCTTCTCCACAGGAATCCATCCAAATATCTGTATTTGGGAATTTCATTACTGTTTCATGTAATTTACCTTTATATTCACTCATACTCTTTTCCTCCATCAATTAATTTTTTTACCAATTAACCATGTATGGTCTTCATCATCTATTCGTTCTTTCCAAGGATTTCCTTCTAAATGACGGATCATCCAGCATACATACATTCTATATCCTGGTGCCGTTACTTGTGGATGTGTTTTTCCTCCTGGAATAGCAGAAAAACTTCCATCTTTAATCTTGAATACATCATCCCCTATGAACGCAGCTCCAAACCCTTGCGGTTTATCAAACTGATAGTAATAAACTTCTGGCTGCGGATGATAATGAGGAATATAGCTAGACCAATTCCCTTGCAAGGTGATAACTTCACCCAGCACCATATTGGAGTATGGAGCATTTGAATAATCAAAAGCCGTTCTTACTAAACGGATTGCTCTATTATCACACAAACCCTCCCCTGCGATTACATCGCTGCAATCTACTGGTGTATATATTTTACTTGCAAATGCTATACTGTTTTCTGTTTTCTGTAGAAGTACCTCAGCATCTTCCAATGCCTTCACCGTAACTGTAATGTTTGCTGGCACATGTAAACAGTATAGGCCATCATCAAATACATTTCTTCTAGTTGCTGTAAATAGCTTACCTTCCCATGCAAATTCAACTTTACCCTTTAACAATAATGCTGCTTGTTCGTCAGTACTCGATGAGAATATCTTCACATCCCCGCTTTTTATTTTATATATCCGAATGTCCATCATCATATCTTTATACTTGCTATCTCTGGTCGTAACTGTTTTAACACCTTCTGGTGAATATTCCGGTAATCCAAATACTTTACTCATATTTCACCTCATTCCTGCGCATTTTTGCGCATAATAAGTTTGTGCCGAGGATTACGTAGGCAAAAACTTTGTGAGTGAAAGATAAAAACTTTCACTCTTGAATCCCTCCTAATACATTCTTGCTTCCTTCCTATGCTGTATAACATTCTTGTAGCTTTCCTGTACAGCTTCAGATTTTGATGTACTGGCTAACCCTACATTCCACCAGGATTTATAACCATCTGTCATGGTTTTAGGTAAAACTTTAATGTCAATCAAGGTAGATACTTCTTGTTTCTTCGCATCTTCTAATGCTGCTTTCAATTCCTTCAAAGTTTTTGCCGTATAGGTCTTTAACCCATAACCTGCTGCTGCCATGGCAAAATCAACCGGTATCAAAGCACCATCATGTTTAAGACTTTTTTGATTGTCTCTGTACCTAAATTCTGTTGCCAGATTGCCAATACCGTTACCCATCTGTAGATTATTAATACATCCGAACCCACAGTTATCAAACAACAATATATTGACTTTCATTCGTTCTTGTAAGGCTGTAAACAACTCACTATGAAGCATCATATAAGCGCCATCACCTACCATGGTGTAACATTCTTTTTCTGTCTCTGCTAATTTTGCACCTAGCACAGAAGAAATCTCATATCCCATACAGGAGTATCCGTATTCCATATGATACGAATCTCTTGCATCTGTTGCCCACATACGCTGCAAATCACCAGGGAGACTTCCCGATGCACCAGTGATTATTGCATCCTTATCAATAACTTCACGGATTAAGCAAATCGCTGAAACCTGTGTGATTTCACTACCATTCATCTGGACAAACTCCGGTATTGTCTCCAGATTACGTGCCTTGATATTTGGTATAAATTTCTGATCGTAATGATACGCTGCAAAACCTGCCATTTCGTCTGACCAAGCTTTTTTTGCATCCTTAATTTCTGTTGTATATCCTGCCTGATATTCTTTTAATGCTGCATCAATTAATTCAAGCGAAACTTTTGCATCTCCAACTACTGTTATTGCATCCAGCTTCATAGCATGAAATTTTGATACATTAATGTTAGCAAATTTCACTTTTGGATTCCTAAATAATTCCTTCGAACCAGTCGTGAAATCAGTTAATCTAGAACCTACCGCAATTACTAAATCTGCATTTTCAGCAATTGTGTTTGCCGAAAGATTTCCTGTAACACCAACACCTCCTAAATTAAAAGGAGAACTTGATTTGCATGCGCTTTTCCCTGCCTGCGTCTCTGCATAGGGTATCTGATATTTTCTTGCAAAAGATTCCAAAGTTTCTCCTGCGATAGAATATTTTACACCACCACCACAGATTAACATAGGTCTTTTGCTATCCTTAATTAACTTCACAATATCATCAATTTCTTCCTTCATCGGTACTGAACGAGCAATCCTATGGACACGTTTGTCAAAAAAATAGTTCGGATAGCAAAAACTTTCACCTTGTACATCTTGAGGAAGTGCAATCGTAACAGCACCGGTCTGACTAGGATCCGTCAGTACACGCATTGCATTAATTAATGCTGACATCAACTGTTCTGGTCTAGAGACCCTATCCCAATACCTAGAAACCGGTTTAAATGAATCTGTCGTCGTGACAGATAAGCTGTATTCCTGTTCGAACTGCTGCAAAACTGGATCTGGTTGTCTAGATGCATAGGTATCACTTGGAAAAAGTAATAGAGGAATATTGTTTACCGTAGCCGTTGCTGCTGCTGTTACCATATTTGCAGAACCTGGTCCAATAGACGCAGCGCATGCAATAATCTGTAACCTATTCTTTTGTTTAGCAAAAGCAGTCGCAACATGAGCCATTCCCTGTTCATTCCGGCCTTGATATACCTTCAAATTCCCTGGATTTTCATCCAAAGCCTGCCCTAGTCCAAGCACAAATCCATGTCCGAAGATGGTAAAAATTCCATCAACAAATTTCGATTCTTTACCATCTAAAGAAACATATTGATTATCTAAAAATTTTATAATAGCTTGCCCTACCGTCATTTTACTTGATTCCATAAACACCTCCCAATGGAATGACATATAATTTATTATACAGGCATTCCATAAATATATTATTGATGGAATGCCCATTCAACTTTTAGATGGTTCCATCCCATGTGGATACCTTTTTGAATTTGCCTTCTTCTTCTGTAAACCAATGAGTTGTTACAACCTTAGTCTCTGTATAGAAGCGAAATCCGTCTTTTCCTAAGCAATGAAGATCACCGATAAAGGAATTCTTATGCCCAGAGAAAGGGAACATACCAATAGGAACCGGAATTCCTACGTTAATACCTACCATACCACCATGGGTTCTGTTTGCAAATTCTCTTGCATAATAGCCATTCTGGGTATAGATTACAGAACCATTCGCAAATTCATTCTCATTCATGATGGTCAGACCCTCTTCAAAGCTTTTCACCCTCTTAATACAAAGTACTGGTCCAAAGATTTCAGAATCACCGACTGACATACCCGGTAATACATGATCAAATATTGTAGGTCCAATATAGAACCCATTCTCATATCCTTCTACAACAGCCTCTCTACCATCTAGCACTAAAGTTGCTCCTTCATCAATCCCCTTTTGTATCCAATCCAATACTGATTTCTTATGAGCTGCATTAACTACTGGACCTAATTGGGTTGTTTTATCATAAGCCGGACCCATTTTCAACTTCTTCGCTTCCTCTATAATAGCTGCCACTAATTTGTCTGCAATTTCTTCATGTACTACAACAACCGGGAGAGCCATACATCTTTCGCCTGCACAGCCAAAGGCTGCATTAATGATACCTGCTGCGGTTCTTTCTATTGGAGCATCATCCATAACTAATGCATGATTCTTTGCTTCACAAAGAGCTTGCACTCTCTTTCCTTCTTCTGCAGCCACAGAATAGATATGTTTACCAACCATAGTGGAACCAACAAATGATATCCCTTTGATATCAGGGTGATGAAGGAAAATTTCTGCTTCATTTCTGGAGCAGGTTACAATATTAATAACACCATCCGGAAGTCCTGCTTCTGTATATAATTCTGCAATACGGAGAGCGGATTGCGGAGTAAAGCTAGATGCTTTTATAACCATCGTATTACCACACGCAATACACATCGGTGCCATCCACCCCATTGGAATCATAGCCGGAAAATTGAAGGGAACGATTCCTGCAAAAACACCAACTGCTTCTCGAGAAAGAACAACATCATAACCCGTAGATGTATCCATCAAGCATTCTCCCATTATTAACGAAGGAGCTGAAATTGCCTGCTCTGTTCCTTCCTTCGCTTTTAACACATCTCCTTGAGCCTCAGTCCAAGCCTTACCATTTTCTAAGGCAACTAGGTGTGTAAGTTCATCCATATGCTCTATTAATAAATCTCTTAATTTATATAAAACCTGAGTACGTTTAATAACAGGGGTTGCTGACCACCCTACAAATGCTGCCTTTGCACTTGCTATTGCATCGTTAACTTCTTCTGGCAAGCAACATGGAACCATTGCTATAACCTCGCCTGTACTAGGATTATACACATCCTGATATTTCTCTGTTTTTGACTCAACGTACTGTCCATTTATAAATAATTTTAGTTTTTTGATTTCACTCATAACAAACCTCTTTTCTATCATATAATTAATTCGTTCTTTTAATATTGAATTTCCGATAATTTTACAGGACGATTTTCATCCATTGATTTCTTAGCAGCGATCGCAATTAAAATAGGTTGAAGGCCCGCTTCAATATCAACCGGAACAGATGTGTCATTTTCAACGGCATCAACGAATTGACTTACTTCTTTTATGAAAGAACCCATATAACGTTCCAAAAAGAAATATAAAGGCTTTTCTGAGATTACACCGTCTTTTGTACTAAGAACTACTGTTGATTGGCTATCATTCGCTATTGCAACCTGACCTTTGGAACCAAATACTTCCGCTCTTTGATCATAACCATAAGCAGCCTGACGAGAATTATCAATAACTGCTAAAGCTCCATTCTCCATCTTCATTGTGATGATAGCTGTATCAATATCACCAACATTAGCGATTTCAGGATTTACTAAAGCTGCACCAGCTGCATAAACTTCTTTTACTTTACTTCCAGATAAGAAACATACCATATCAAAATCATGAATCGTCATATCGAGGAACATACCACCAGAAACTTTTGCATATTCCAAGGAAGGAGCTTGTGGATCACGTGCAGTTACTCTAATCATATGGATATCACCAATCTGTCCTTGAACTACAGCACTGCGTACCGCTTCAAAATTGTGATCAAATCTTCTGTTAAATCCAACTTGAAATTTGACCTTTGATTCTAACAACATATTTTTTACTTCTTTAATTTTTTCCAAATCCTGTGAAATTGGTTTTTCGCAGAAAACATGCTTTCCTGCTTTAATTGCTTCGATTGAAATATCAGCATGCGTGTTTGTAGATGAGCAAATCATTACTGCATCAATACTAGTGTCATCCAGTATTTTGTGGTAATCTGTATAACATGCTTCAATTCCTAAATCCTTTGCCCATTTTTCAATGTCCTCATTCATAAACGGATCTGCAATTGCAGCTATTGTCGCCTTCTTTACACCATAGGTAAGGCCTTCTGCGTGAACTTTCCCTATTCTTCCAGCTCCTATAATACCCACTTTCAACATGAAAATCCTCCTTTTGCATCCTTTAAATTAGGTAATAGCGAAACAGTAATACTAATTGAACTAACCATACACTTGATACGAAATCTAATTCAATAACATTCACTTAACTTCCGCATCGAATCATATCTCTCTAGATTCCTGCCGTTTCTCTTATGTATTTTCGTGCCTTTACTGCATATGTAAAGGGATTGGCAACTGCTGGATCCTGTTCTGCCTCTACCAATAACCATCCTTCATAATTGGCTGCCTTAAGAACTTCAAACATTGGTTTGAAATCGATACAGCCATCCCCAGGTACTGTAAATGCTCCAAGTCGAACGCTTTGTAAGAAACTCAGCTTTTCTTCTTTTACCTTTTTTACTATATCAGGACGAATATCCTTTAAATGTACGTGTTTAATTCTATTTACATATTTTTTCAATATTTCTAATGCATTTTCACCGGAATACTCCAAATGACCGGTATCCAGTAATAAGTAAACCAGGTCCTCATCCGTATCTGCCATCATACGATCAATTTCCTCGGTTGTCTGAACCACTGTACCCATATGATGATGATAAACTAACATCATGTTTTTTTCTTTTGCTAAAGCTCCTAATTTGTTTAAACCATCTGTTAACTT
Organism: Bacillota bacterium; assembly: GCA_023389295.1. Taxonomy (GTDB): domain Bacteria; phylum Bacillota; class Clostridia; order Lachnospirales; family Lachnospiraceae; genus Mobilitalea. Next base: position 492 of record JAEWEO010000076.1, on the reverse strand, counting down.
TTTCCACTCTTCCTTGTTCATATGGTATTTCTCATCGAAAACAGATATTTCCATCAAACCTTGAATACTGTGTCCCTGCTCAGATACTACGATTACTTTTGCTCCCAAGTTATATAAAAAATCGCGATGATTTATGAAGGCCTCAGCTGTCTCATTAAAAGGCTTTGTCAGTAAAAATGAGCTAAACCATGCGCTTGCAATTGAAAGTCCTCGAATATCCAGGTGTTTTTTTAATTCCATCGGATCTTTTGGATATTTATTTCCCACTTCTGTTCCCTGGAAACCTGCTAACGCTGCTTCACTAATGCATTGTTCAAAAGAATTTTCCTTACCCAAGTCAGGCATGTCATCATTAGTCCATGCTATCGGTGCAATACCCAAAAAAACTTTGTCTTTATGAAACATAAATTTCCTCCTATTTTTTATTGCTAATCCAAAATGTACAAATGAAAATAATTTGAAAATAAAGCCACGTATCAAACTGTTATACGT
>JAEWEO010000067.1 GCA_023389295.1 Bacillota bacterium | reverse complement strand
TACATTATCACCACAGAAGATTAAGCCATTCTTAATATCCCCTTCAACCGCATTAGTCAAAGCAGCGGTAATGCAATAAGGGGTTTCCTTTGGATTACAATGCTCCAAGCAGTTAAAGCATTTCTTGACTGCTATCTTTCCTTCCTTTACCGTCTCTAAAAATTGATTTTGAATAGCGCGACCGGGCATCCCCACTGGGCTGATGACTATCTTAACCTCCTCCTCAGTAGCATTTAAATAGGCTTCTTTATATTCCCGGCTTGCATCGCATTCTTCTGTCACAACAAATCGAGTAGCGATTTGAACTCCATCCGCACCTAAGTCCAAAGCATGCTCAATATCTGACCGATCAAAGATGCCACCTGCTATGATTACTGGTATGTTCTTCTGATATTTCTGCTCATACTCCTTCTTGCATTCAATAATTCCCTTTATTTCCTGATCATAATCCAACTCCTCCATATGATCTAATTGCTCTTTGGTAAATCCAAGATGTCCGCCGGCTCTGGGGCCCTCGATAACTAAGAAATCAGCTGTTGTATGATACTTCCTATCCCACATTTTAAGGATTACACCGGCTGCCCGAATACTGGACACAATAGGGGCAATCTTTGTTTTAAATCCCTTCACAAGATCAGGTAAATTAATCGGGAGACCTGCACCAGAGATAATGACATCCGCTCCTGCCTCACAAGCTGCCTTAACATACCTATCATATTGTTTTGTGGCTACCATGATATTAACACCAACGACTCCACCTTCAGCCTTTTCTTTTGCAAGAGCCAGATGCTTCTTTATGGCACTTAGATTGCATTCAATTTGATGTTTATGAAAATCAGGTTCATCATAACCAATCTGAGCCGTCGATAATATACCGATACCACCTTCTCTTGCTACCGCTCCTGCTAGTTTCGATCTGCTTACACCTACGCCCATTCCTCCCTGAATAATAGGAATTCTGGCGATTAAATCTCCAATCACTAATGGTTTCATTTTCATAGACAACTCTCCTAATATAAAAATTTACTTTGATAATCAAACTATTTAACTAATAAGAAACCGGTAGTTATTTACCGGATATCTATATTATAATTACATAAAGGTTTATTGTCAATATAGTATAGTATTATTTTCTATTTAATATAGTTTTAATAACTACATAATTTCTTGTTAATTTTCTTCCTTTACTTAATTACTATCCTATTACCCCAGAATCACGAAAAGCTGCATAATAAATCATTTTAGCAGCTTTTCGTGATTTTAACATATTTATTATATTAATTTTTTTATCTGTAATCACTTATCAATATAATTTCAATTAAGGTGGAACTTCCATTAATTGATCGTACCATAACTATTCTGACCAAGGAGCAAGTGACAGACGTACATAATAACCTTGTTCATGATGACATACCGGGCATACCTTCGGTGCTTCTTTTCCCCAATGAACATTACCACATTCCAGACACATCCAACCTGTATCCACATCGGATACATATAGTTTATTTTCCTCCAAAAGTTGAGCGAACTTGGCAAAACGGTCACCATGTGTTTTCTCTATCTTAGCTATCATATGGAAGGAAGTAGCTATTTTCGGAAATCCCTCTTCATTAGCAATATCACCAAATTTTTTATAAACAGGGTCATATTCCTCATACTCATTGTGTTGCGCAGACCGGAGTAATTGTGCCAAGTTCTCATGAATGTCTACAGGATATCCACCATCTACATGAATCGTTTCACCTGCAAATTCCTTGAGGTGATTATAATATATTTCAGCATGCTCCTTTTCCTGATCTGCAGTAAATTTAAATACTGCTTCAATCACATACTGCTTTTCTTTTCTTGCTTGAGAAGCACCAAATGTATAACGGTTTCTAGCCTGACTCTCACCCGCAAAAGCTCGCATCAAATTATCTTTGGTTTGACTGTTCTTAAAATCAACTGGCATTTCATATACCTCCTAATGTCTTTTTATCATGATACATGAACCGGCTTGCTTATTCATCTTGTTTAAGTGTTTCCAAATTTGACAAAAGTATAACTAACGTTTTTATTCTCATAAAAGATATTTTGATATCTTTCATGCAAATTAAAGCTCCTCTAGAAAAACAGTTATGTTATGTTTACTGTCATTTACTAGGGAAGCTTTAATTAAAATATTCTGTAATTAAATTGGGATAATACATATTTATCATATTTTAGATGAACTGATATAAATAAACCTACTTAAATGTTTTACTTGGATACTGATCTCCATGCATAATACTGTGGTCTATCTACTTAGAATTTTTGGCTTAGATATACTGGTCTCCATGCATAATATTGTGGTCTATCTACTTAGATATATTAGCTTAGATACATTAGCTTAGATACTTGTTTCGAATGTAATGGCCTTTTGATATATCTACTTAGAGATATTCGCTTAAATATGCTGGTTCCTATATGTTAGCGTAGGTATCTCTATTTAGATATATTGGCTTCGATGTACTTAATAATCTACTAACTAACACCCGCTATTTCTTCAAGAGCGTTTACATTAAGAATTAAAATGGATTTATTACTAATGGACCTGATTACTCCATCCGTCTCTAGTTGTCCTAATTTTCGACTTACCGTTTCTCTGGCTACGCCAAGGTAATTAGCAATCCCTTCTCTGCTTAGTGGTAATCGGATAATGATTCCTTCTTTCGCATTTGTACCATATTTCTGTGCAAATTCTAACAAGATTCCACCCACACGATTATCAACGTTACGAACACCCATACCTTGCATTGCATTTTCCAGTCTAGCCATACGTTCGCAAAGCTCTGCAATAATTTTAATTGCTATCTCAGGAAATTCGTACAGTAACTTTTGTAATTGAGTCTTAGATAACGTACAGACCTTAACTGCCTGAAGAGCTTCCACAGAATAAGTTGCTGTTCTGTCAGTCAACAGGTTCTGTTCACCAAAAAAGTCTCCTTCTGAAAATACATACAGAATTTGTTCACGTCCCTCAGGAGTATTTTTAAATGCTTTGACACTCCCTTCGTTGATAATTATAATAGAGTCCGTAATTTCACCCTCAAATAAAATCATTTCACCCTTTTTGTATTCCTTATGATTAATTAACTCTGCAATTTTTAATATGTCTTCTTTACTTAAGGTCGAAAAAATCGGAACCTTATGAAGGCAAATATCACCTGTGCAATGCCCACATTGACATCCTTTCTTCATCTTGCGCAACTCCTTTTACTTAAATTCTTGCTATTACAATATATTACCACTTTATTCTTTCGTCCTAACGGAATGCATTATCATTATTTATTCGGTAAACTGTATTAATTGTAATGTGCTTAACCCATAATGTCAATCATTGCGCCCGATCCAAATTTATTTTATGAGTCTAGATTAATAAAAGCTGTTATATCATTCTATACTAACTCAATTTAATTTGAATTAGAACCTTCCTGATACAACAGCTCTACACCTTTATTATATTATTGTTCTCTTCTTATAATGAAATTTCAGTACTAAACGTTTGATTTCTTATACTTCAAAATGATTTTGATATCGTTCATTATAGTGGTGAGCCTGCTCTAGCATCATATCCTTCACCTTCATTAGACGAATTTGGGTACTACGCTCATTTTCATCCAGTTTCATTACAATGAACTTAATATTTTCCTTCATTTCCGGAATCATTACATGCTCTAATGCGTTTACACGGCGTCTTGTCTTTTCAATTTCAGCTGCCATCAGCTGACAGGATTTTTCAATTTCAGCCAGACGCAACATATCAGGTAGGATATCCTGTAAAGATTTTACCGCATCATCCAAGTCACTTGATGTAAAAGCGAATCCATATGGATAGATATCGTGTTCATCCGGTGTCTTTGTGTGGTATTTGAAACTAGGAATCTCAACGCTCATAACATTACGTTTATCCGCTTCAAGAAATACTTGCTGACTCGGTGCCATCAAAGAAACATTTAGTATCTCATCCGGCATCGCTGATCTTGCCAACACAAAGTTCTTATTGGCTGATTCAATTCCTTTTTCCACTTTTTCACGCAACGTCTTATTTTCACGAACCAAATCTAAAAATTGTCGCATAAGCTCATCTCGTTTGTCCTTTAATAACTTATGTCCACGAGTAGCAGTCGCAAGCTTTCTCTTTAGCTTGGTTAACTCCATTCGCGTCGGATTTACATGTGCTTTAGCCAAAGAAAAGCACCCCCTTACATTTTGCCGTAATACTGATCCAAAAGTTCATCCTTAATTCTCTTTAGCTCTGTTCTTGGTAATATAGACAGTAACTTCCATCCGAGATTCAAGGTATCTTCAATATCACGATTGGTTTGGTATCCTTGGGATACATACTCTTTCTCGAATGCATCAGAGAATTTTGCATACAACTTATCGATATCTGTTAACGCTGCTTCTCCAAGTACTACCATGAGTTCTTTTGCTTCTTTACCGCGCGCATAGGCAGCAAAGATCTGGTTCATGGTATTTGCATGATCTACTCTCGTCTTGCCTTCACCGATACCCTTATCCTTCAAACGGGACAAGGAGGGTAGTACGTCAATCGGAGGTTGAATACTCTGACGATAAAGCTCACGACTAAGAATAATCTGACCTTCTGTAATATATCCTGTCAAGTCAGGGATCGGGTGAGTCTTATCATCCTCGGGCATGGTTAAAATCGGTATCATAGTGATACTTCCAGCCTTACCCTTCTTACGTCCTGCTCTCTCATAAAGGGAAGCAAGGTCTGTATACATGTATCCAGGATAACCACGGCGACCAGGAACTTCCTTTCTGGCAGCAGACACCTCACGTAAGGAATCGGCATAGTTTGTAATATCCGTAAGGATAACAAGTACATGCATATCTTTTTCAAAAGCAAGGTACTCTGCAGCAGTTAGCGCCATACGTGGCGTAGAAATACGCTCAACTGCAGGGTCATTTGCCAGATTAACAAACATAACAGTACGATCAATTGCACCTGTTTCACGGAAGCTCTCCGTAAAGAAGTTCGCCTCCTCAAAAGTAATACCCATAGCAGCAAACACTACGGCGAAAGGCTCCGTGGTACCACGAACCTTTGCTTGTTTAGCAATCTGAGCAGCTAATTCTGCATGAGGCAAACCACTTGCTGAGAAAATTGGTAGCTTCTGTCCACGAACCAGCGTATTTAAGCCGTCAATCGCTGATACACCTGTCTGGATAAACTCCTGTGGATAATTTCTGGCAGCAGGATTCATCGGTAATCCGTTGATATCCAAACGTTTTTCGGGTAAAATTTCAGGACCGTTATCAATCGGACGACCAAGGCCGTCAAATACACGGCTTAGCATATCCTCGGAAACACCAAGCTCCATACTTCTTCCCAAGAAACGAACCTTACTGCTTGCAAGGTTGATACCTGCAGAACTCTCAAATAACTGAACTAAGGCATTACCGCCATCTATTTCAAGTACTCTACATCTACGTTTTTCTCCGCTGGCAAGCTCGATCTCTGCCAGTTCATCAAAGGCTACATTTTCTACACCTTGTACTAACATAAGAGGACCTGCAACCTCTTGAATGGTTCTATACTCCTTTGGCATTAGGCTTCCTCCTTCTTTAACAAATCATTTAATTCAACTTTAAGAGCTTGTAGGATAGATTCATACTCTGTATCAACCTTTTCCTTAGGTACATATTTGAAACGTCCGATTCTTTCTCTTACAGCCAGCTTTACTAGGCTGTCGATTGACGCACCTTTTCCTAAAGACTCTAAAGACATATCATAATAATGCAATACTAACTGCATCAATAAATATTGCTTATGAAGATCCGTATAAGTATCTACTTCATGGAAAGCATCTTGATGTAAGAAGTCTTCACGAATCGATCTAGCTGCCTCCAATTTTAGACGGTCAGGTGCAGAAAGCGCATCCATACCAACCAACTTAACAATTTCATCAAGCTCTGCTTCATCATTTAAGAGACGCATCATACGCGCTCTTAGGTCCGTCCATTCCTCGTCTACGTTGGTATTAAACCATTTACTCAAATTATATAAGGAATAACTGGTTAACCAATTGATTGCCGGGAAATGTCTTCGGTAAGCAAGATTTGCATCTAGGCCCCAGAACACCTTGACAATACGAAGCGTTGCCTGTGAAACCGGTTCTGAAATATCACCACCTGGCGGTGATACGGCACCAATTGCAGATAGTGCACCTTCTCTTCCCTCTTTACCGAGAGAAATTACTCGACCGGCTCTTTCATAGAACTGAGCCAGACGGCTTGCTAGATATGCCGGATATCCTTCTTCACCGGGCATTTCCTCCAGACGACCTGACATTTCACGAAGTGCCTCTGCCCAACGAGATGTTGAGTCAGCCATCAAAGCAACGGAATAGCCCATATCGCGGAAGTATTCTGCTATAGTAATACCTACATAGATAGAAGCTTCACGAGCTGCAACAGGCATATCGGAAGTATTCGCAATAAGAACCGTACGCTCCATTAAGGATTTTCCGGTCTTAGGGTCTTTCAGTTCCGGGAATTCATTGAGTACGTCGGTCATCTCGTTACCACGTTCACCGCAACCGATATATACCACGATATCAGCTTCAGCCCATTTCGCAAGCTGATGCTGAACAACGGTCTTACCGCTACCAAAAGGACCGGGAACCGCTGCTACACCACCCTTTGCAATAGGAAATAATGTATCAATAACACGCTGACCGGTTACTAAGGGCTTATCCGGTGATAATTTTTGCTTATAAGGTCTGCCGATACGAACAGGCCATTTCTGCATCAGGGTAACATCTTCCTTTGTACCATCTTCTTTTTCAAGAATAGCCACTACATCTGTAACTTTATAATCACCTTCGCTAATTGAACGAATCGTGCCCTTCATTCCGTAAGGGAGCATTATTTTCTGCGTAACAATATCTGTCTCACTAACGGTACCGATTACATCACCGGCTTCTACTTCTGTTCCCTGAGTTACACTAGGAACAAAATGCCATAACTTTTCTCGGCTTAAGGAAGGTATTTCTACACCTCTCTTTAAATTGGTACCGGTTGCTTCCATGATGTCAACCAGAGGACGTTGAATACCATCGAAAATACTTCCGATGAGTCCGGGTCCTAATTCTACACTAAGGGGAGCCCCGGTGGATTCTACCGGTTCTCCGGGTCCTAAGCCGGAGGTCTCCTCATATACCTGAATGGAAGCCTGGTCACCATGTATTTCAATGATTTCACCGATCAGTCGCTGCTCGCTTACACGAACAACGTCAAACATGTTGGCATCGCGCATACCCTCTGCAACAACAAGCGGACCGGCAACTTTTTTAATAGTACCTTTGCTCATATTAACCTCCATTTACAATTGAAAGCTGATAATAATAATTATTCATCATAATCTGATGATATAGTTGGTACATTAACTACTTCCAACTACTTCTCTTTTCATCTGCTTTTAAATTTTAAATTTAAAAATTCTTTATTTTTCATTAAAAATAATATCTGATCCGACAGCACGTTCCACGGATTTCTTAACATTACGCATTCCCTTACCGGTATTTCCTGATACTCCTGGTATTGGTATAATTGCAGGTAAGTAATCAGTAACATAACGGTCTATTTCCGCTTCAAGTTCCGCTTGTAAATTTTCTGTAATATATATGACCGCATACTGTCCTTCTGCTAAGACTTTTAATGTCTTTACAGCTTCTTCTCTCTCATCTACAGGGTAGGTATCCAATCCCAAAGCGGCAAATCCGTATATACTGTCGCGATCCCCTAATACAGCCACCTTATACATACATTTCCCTCAATCTTTCTCTGATAATTTCATCTGAAATGTCATTTCTTTTACCAGAAAGAATTATTCTTACTGTCTTAATCTCATTTTCACGTGCAAGTATATATGCCGCCAGAGGAGAAAGAGTAAATGAATTGTATTTTTGTGGGCGAATATGTTTCATGATCAGATTATCGCACCAACTCTCAAATGCAGATTGGGACTCCTTGATTGCCGGTATCGCATCGGAATACTCTGTAACTTGAAGATAATCATAAATTGCTTCCTCACTAATCAAAGCAGCTGTAATTAAAGATTGATTATCTAAGGAGTCACATTTTGCTAATGCTTGTTCAAGAAAAGCTTTATCTTTTTGAGTTCTACAGCTACGAATTGCAATATTAATATTTGCTGCCGCTACAAGTAACTCAACATAATCAGCCAATAAATCATTACCCGATTTTTTTCCTGTTTTATAAGTTGCTTCTAGTGCAGCTTTGTCAATAATAATATCACAAAGCTGGCTATTTCCTGTGTGAAGCTGTACTTGATAAGCTTCCTCTGCACATTCTTTTAAGTAATCTGGTAGTTCACTAAAATCATGTACTTTAACTGCATTATAAATAAGCTCTGGTTTGATTGTACCATTATACAGATAAATATCATTTCGATCTGAATTTGTATAAATCTGTTTAATTGCAGCCTTCAGGTTATGAAAGTCATTTTTTAAAAGGAAGGTATTAAAATCACTGATATCTTCCACAAGCTCACGTATAAGCTCCCAGGTTTTTTCCTGTTCCGTAGCTAAAAGTTGCCCTGCCTCTTCTTCTCCAGACTTTCCCCAACCTTTATCGGCCAGTAGACGTATACACTCTTTCTCACTCCTGCAGTTCATAAGCTGATCTACGTCCGATTTACTTAGGAGTAAAAGCTCTTTCGCGCGAATACGCGCTACTGCATAAGTGTATTGCTTATCAGACATGTCATCACCCTCTCTCCGGATTATTAATCAAACAGTTTTGCATTGACTATATCCTGTAATTCCTCTTTTGATGCACTAAATAGTGCATCAAAGGAACAGTTTTCCTCTATGTCACCATATTTCAGAATAAAACCACCGTCAACAACACCTGTAGCTTCCGATATTGAAAGATGAGCTCCCTTTTTTTCTGCTAGCGTTTCAGCTAATATAGTTTCAAAATTATTTGGTAAACGTTTCTTGTCAGAAGAACTAAATAGGATTTCACCCTCTTTATTATGGGCATATTTTTTAACCATTTTCAGAATAATTTCCAAATAGTCGGAGTCGGGTAAATTAGCCAATGAATTTCTGGCCGCGATGATGACATTACCTATGATTTGCTGCTTAGCATCGAGGATTTTTTTTCTTTCCAAAAGAGCTGCAGCGGATTCTGCTCGGCTTAAGACTGCTTTTACATCCTGTTCGGATTTTAAGGCAATCTCCGCGCACTTTTTATCCGCTTCTTTTTTAGCAGATTCCATTATATTCTTCGCTTCTAATTGTGCATCATGAAGAATACTTTCCTCTAAGGCTAAAGCGTCCTCTTCAATTACCTTCAATATCTTTTCTAGTCCAGTCATAGCTTATTCTCCCAACTGTTATATATTCAATCCTGCAACTCCAAAAATTGCTAAAATAGAAATAAGTAAAGCTAAAATAGCATAAGTCTCAACCATTGCAGGGAAAATCATAGCTTTACCAAACTGTTCCGGTTTTTTTGCAACAATACCAATACTGCTTACAGAAGCTTTTGCCTGTGCAACTGCTGAAAAATAACCAACAATCGCCATAGGAAGACATGCGACTAGGAACAATAAACCTTTTCCAAATGAAACATTACTGTCGCCACCTAAAACACCAATTTGTGATAAAGTAACGAAAGCAATTAATAGACCATAGATACCCTGTGTACCAGGAAGTAATTGAAGGATAAGAACCTTACTGAACTTGCCAGGATCTTCTGTAACCACTCCTGCAGCTGCCTGTCCACCCATACCTACACCTTTTGCTGAACCCATACCCGGGAATAAAGCTGCCATCGCAGCACCTAAAACTGCACAAACAATTCCTAAACTATTTACATCAAATTTCATTGTTTATCTTCTCCTTAATCTTGTAATATTTTGTTTTACTTTTGAATGGTTGAAATATACGGCCACCGCCTTCATAAAACTTACCGAAAAACTCGACGTACTGTAAACGGTTTGTATGAACATATGCACCTAATGCATTAATGGCTAGATTTAATGAGTGTCCTATAATAAAAATAACAGCAAATACAATTAGACCTGCATATCCTAATCCACCACCTGCCATAGCAGCCATTTTATTAATTACAGTGCCGATTACTCCTGTCGCAAGTCCAAGTGCCAATAAGCGCGAATAGGAAAGTACATCACTTAAATAACCTGAAATTCCATATAATGCATAAAGACCTTTTAAAAATCGTTTAAACGGATTTCGAGATTCACGTCCATTGGTCAGGGTAATTCCAATTGCTGATAAAACCGCTAGAATAGTTGCAGTTTTTGCAATAGAAGCGGGTACCATAAAACTAACACCCAATAGATTAGTAACCATAGGCATAGATAACAACAAGATAACACAGCTAATTAAAAGCACCAGCCAAAAGACTACATCATATATTATTGATTTATAGTCTTTTTGCTTCAACAACTGATATAGTTTCATACCTAATCCTGTAAATAAATGAATAATTCCTAATGCCATCGAGAAAGTTAGCATACGCATCGGTTGGTTCATTGGTAAAAACCAAAGCGCAGGGATGGTTAACGTACGTCCAAAAAATGTACTTGATACTACATCCACAACATCGCCAAAATAGCTTCCAAACATAGCACCCCAAAAAACGGTAGATATTCCACAGAATAAATACATTTTCAAGGTGTTTTTCATAGAATCTTCCATCTTGTTTTTAAATTTTACCAAACCTATTGCGCAAGCTCCGGCTATGATAGCGCCATAGCCTGCATCGGAAAGCATAATACCAAATAAAACATAATAAAAGAGCGACATCATCATAGTAGGATCAACTTCATCTTTCCCTGGCGGGCTGTAGGCCTGTACAATTCCCTCCAAAGGTTTTGAAAAAGCATTGTTCTCTAATAAAATTGGTACATCTTCTTCCCCTGTAGGTTCTTCTGTCTCAACAGATAAGTTGAATTTGCTTTCTAACTCGCTCTTTAGTGACGTTACCTCTTTCTCAGGTATATAACCTGATATAACAAATACATATTTGGATTGAAGTAATTGACCAATAACCTCATACTTTTCCGATCTCATCGTATCATAATCCTGTAAGAATTTCAGTTCCTCCTGATATGACTGATACGATATAATTTCATCGATCGCACACCTAATGGCAGCTTCTAATTCCGATATCTTCGTATCTAGCTGTTGTACCTGTTGCATCGGTGCTAAATCAGACGTGATTCCAGGAAGGATAAATTCCATTCCTCTAAGTGTTTCAAACACTTCATCTGCTTTGTCTTTTTGGCATAATACAAAGATACAGGTTTGATTTTTGGTAGTACTAATCACATCAACATTGATCGGGAAATAGTCCATCAACTTTTCATAAATTTCTTCCAATGTCCATTCTTTTGGTAATGTACCGATAAAACCTTTGGTGTTCTTTGTTTCTGTAAAATTCAATGGAAGATCAAAATCCATCCAAGGAGTCAGTATCTCTTTTTGCGTTTGATGCTTTAATATCTCAGCTTTATTTTCGGCTATTTCCTTTGATAACTCAATGATACGGTTTGCAATCTTAACAATAGCATGATGCTTCTCCAAAAAAGCATTATAATCATCGACGGTAACCGTTTTTAAGCCATAAAGTGAGGATAGCATCGATTTTTTTTCATCAAGATAACTATCCAAAATATGAATAGCCTCTACGGATGATGCAATTGTTTTATCCAGAGAAGCTTTCGCGGCTGATACATCCGTTTTATGAAACACACTATCTTCCGGTAGCATATCATTAACCTCGATAACACCTCGTCTTTGCAATAATTCAAGTATAAATTTTCTGTCCTTTTTTAATGCACATATAAAAATACGCTGCATTTGCAGCACTGCCATATTAGAAACACCTCCTTTGCGTAAATTAGTAATATAATTATGATGCTTAAATAAGGTTCGAGAGAACGATATCGATTGCTGCCTGTTCTTTTCCCTTCACCATTTCCTTCAACAGAAGGACTTCTTTTTCCGCTTTTTGCTTTGAGGCTTCCAGAATTTGTGCACCCTGATTATTGGCTTGTTCCATCTCTCTCTCTGCTTTTAAAAGAGCTTCTTTTGTCATGGAAGTAATCAAGTTTTTTGCAGTCTGTCCAGCCTCAGATAAGATTTGCTCCTTTTTCTGTTGAGCTTCTATTTCCTTTTGCGTTGCTTTTAACTCAGCCTGACGAACAGCCTGCACGGTTTCTTTTGCCATTCACTCACCTCCAAATTTTTGATATTAGTATAAATCATACCAATTTTTATTATAACTGAATTTAAAATAATATTCAATAAGTTATCATTTTTAAATGACACGTTTATACTAATAAGCTTGTTTTTTTACATTTTTCATCCGAAAATATATACTATTTTAGTACATTATACATTAATTTCGTATATTTTTCGTTTTCATTATACAATATAATTTTCGCCTCAATATTGTACCATAAATATAGGGCATTTAGCCAATAAGCTAAATGCCCTATATAAGAAAGAGGATTTATTTATCAAATGATTCTATTACATTCTTCCATTTATCATGTTCCTTTGGTGAAAATTCGGACTTCCGCCTAAGAATTTATAAAAACTCCCCGCATCTATAACTTTGTTCTTAAGCAAGACGTCTTAAAACATATGGAAGTCTTGACTTACTACACTCCCCTAGATGATACTCATCCATGTGTAAGTTTCCTCCCCATGTTTGATATAGATTATTGCATTATTATGAAGTGTGTTATCTGTCCTCCCCGATATATCTATAATAAGTAAGCTTATTTTCGATCTATCAACAGATAACTCCTTCACGCCTTAATACCTCCCCGTAATAAGGCCAATACCATAACTATATTGAACTACACCACTTGTTATGATCGCAAGTGATAAGCTTGCATCATATTATGTAATATAACCTTACTATTTGTTACCTATATTAACTATTAATCTTTTCCCTCCTTTTTATATTCCTTGAAAATTACCGGTTTAAATTAAGTACCGATTTTCCTTCTAGAACCTCGCCTCCAATAACAACCTGTTCTATCAAGTTTGCTTTGGGATTCTCAATGGCAGTAATCAGCTTTTGGGCCGCCATCATACCAAGTACCTTTGTATCTTGCCAATATGTGGTTAGCTTTGGTTCTAGCACTTGGGATAGTAAAATACCGTCATATCCAGCGATTGATATATCTTCGGGAATTCGAAGCCCCATTTCCTTAATTGCATTCATTCCACCGATGCTGGAAAAATCATCAGGGAAAATAATACAGGTCGGCCTCTCCTTCAATTCTAAAAGTTCCTTTGTTAAGATCGCTGTGGTTGCCGGATCATGATAAATACCACTCTTCACATATTCGTCCGCTACAGTTATTCCAAAATCACCCAACGTCTTATAAAAACTTCCTACGCGATTTCTTGTAACAGAGGAATCTGCTCCATGTATGTATGCTATTTTTCTGTGTCCCATCTTATAAATATAAGAAATGAGATCATGAATACCTCTTATATTGTCTGAGATAATCGCAGTCCTGTTGTTGAACACATGATCAATTGTAACCACCGGCAATTCGCCATGAATGAGTTCCCATACATCTGGATCGGAAAAATCAATACATGCAATTACTACTCCGTCAACTCCACGGTATTTGCTGTGCTCATAATAGGACATATTCTTATGTCCAGTATGTTTACTGATAAAAGTTATATCATAACCGTTTTTTTCCGCCTCAACCTTAAAGCTATCCAATACGTTGGCAAAATACTCATGAGTTAAGCCACTTTGAGCATCATCCACAAATAAAACTCCTAAATTATAAGTACGATTGGTTTTTAAAGCTCTGGCAGAAGAATTCGGGAAGTAGCCCATCTCTTTCGCTATTCTTCTAACATTCTCTTTGGTAGCCTCTGCTATGTCTCTATGGTTATTTAATGCTTTGCTTACTGTCGCTACCGATACTCCACACTTTGCCGAAACATCTTTAATAGATACCACGTTATACCGTTATCCCCTTATCCATAATATCCCACAAAATAACTTAATCGTTTTCTTCATTAATATTTGCACGTTTCAAACAATTATATTTAATTTTTGTCATCTTTTATAATCATTTTCACATGTTAATCAAATAATATATGTTAGTTAACTGTATCATTTTGCGATTACAATCATTTCTATTGTAATTTTTGCTGTATTTTATATATTTCATCTTAATCCTTTTCGTAAAATAATGCAAGTAATTTTTTCAAATAATGAAAGATTTTGCTTAATCGTTTTCAGACATATAAAATATATGTATTATTCACAAATAAATAAATAATTTTTGATATAATTGTCCATATTCACTATTGAAAAAATTTATAAATGCGTTATGATTGATCTGTATTAAATGTCGATTGATAGGAGGTGGAATTATGGAGAAAGTAATCGGTCTTTTGTTTGACATAGAGAAAAAGGCCAATCAAATCATTGAGCGAGCGAATGATGAAAAGACTGAATTATTCGAGGAAAACGAACAAGAAATAGCAAAAATGGAAGCCGATATCGCTGCGGAAAATAATGCGAAAGTTAATTTGATTCTTACTCAAGCAGAAAAGGATCTTGAATTAGAAAAGCAGCACCTAATTGAAAGCAGCAACCAGCAATTGTTGGAGCTTGAAGCTAATTATAAGAATAATCATGATTCCTTGGTGGAAAAAGTATTTCAAAGCATTATTCAATTATGATGTTACAAGAGCTCTATTCACTACTACAACTATCTGGTGGAGGTAATTATGGTTTCTTCTATTTCTTATAGTGGTATTAATACTAAGGTAAAAGCTATGAGTCCAAAACTGATTAGTCGTGATGATTTTCATAAGATTTCTAATATTGAAACAGTAGCAGATCTAATAGCCTTTCTGAAAAAGCATCCAGGATATCACGATTTGTTTCAAAAATATGATGAACGCGAAATTCATCGTGGAGAAGCCGAACGAGTTTTTATCAATGGATTATACCTCGACTATACTAAGATTTATCGATTTGCAAATGACGTCCAACGTCAAGATTTAGAATTAATATTTTTCCGTTATGAAATAAATGTCTTAAAGGCTTGTATACGATTAATTCATAACAATGAAAATGCTTATGACTTATCCTTGTTCCATCCATTCTTTACGAAACATTCTCAGATTAATGTCAATACTTTATCCACTTCACGTTCAATGGATGAATACATTAACAATCTGAAAGGGAGCGAATATTATAACTTATTGTCAAAAATGAGTAATAATAGCGGTCTCTCCTCCTTTGATTATGAAATGGCTCTGGATGTTTATTATTTTACTAAGTCTTGGAAATTGAAGGATAAGATATTGAAAGGAAATAACAAAAAAGCATTTACTCTTCGTCTTGGTACGGAGATAGATCTCCTTAATATTATGTGGATCTATCGATCAAAAAAAATGTATGATATGAATTCCGCCGACATCTTTACTTATTTGATACCGGTGACATACAAATTAACTACTATTCAACTTTCGAAACTGGTAGCTGCAATAACTATGGAAGAATTTTTAAATATTCTTAATAGTACCAGCTATAGGGATTTTGTACCTTTCTTAAAGAATGGAACAATGGAAAAGGAATATACTAGAATTATTAACAAAATTTTTCTCTACAACATGACAAGATATCCTGCATCTATGACTAGCGTTAATTACTACCTCTTTCGAAAAGATAAAGAAATCGGGTTATTAACTACAGCTCTGGAGTGCATCCGATATGGATTGGACTTAAAGAAAAAAGAGGATTATCTTCTACTATTATAAAACTGGAGGTGTAAAATATGATAGAAAAAATGCGTTTTCTTAGTATAACCGGACCAAGAGACGATTTTGACCGGGTTGTTAACAAATATCTGACGAAATACGATATTCATTTGGAGAATGCTCTAACTGAATTAAGTACCTCCTATAATTTAAAACCATTTGTCGGAGTAAATCCTTATAAAGATTTAATAAATAAATCAGAAGATATAGTTAAGAACATCGACCATTCCGATTTTGTGGTTGATGAAATAATGTCTCCTGAGGAGGCAGAGAATGTAATTAATAAAGCGCACTCATTGCTATCTGACCTAGAAGAAAAAAAGAATGATTTAAAAAAACAAAGACATGAGTGCAATGATCTATTGGCCCAAATTGAACATTTTCGTCATTTAGATTATGATATTCATCAAATTATGAATTTGAAATTTATAAAATATCGTTTTGGTAAAGTGCCACACGAATTTCATACGCGTTTTTCAAAGTATGTGTATGATAATTTAAATACTGTCTTTTATGAATGTGAGCGTGATAGAGAGTATGTATGGGGAATTTATTTTGTTCCGGCTAATGAAGCAGTCAAGATTGATGCCATTTACGCATCCCTTCATTTTGAACGTGTTAAGCTACCTGATGCATATCAAGGTACGCCGGAACAATCCTACAATTCCATCATGGCTAAGGTCAATGAAATAAATGAAGAATTAAATAATCTTTATTCTTTAATCAAGGATCGTTTGGGTGAAATGTCAGAGGAGCTACTCTTAGCCCATCATACCATAACCATTCTATCGCAGAATTTTGATGTTCGTAAGATGGCTGCCTGCACAAGAGATAAAGGGAAAAACGATGTCTTCTATATCATTTGCGGGTGGATTACAGAAAAAGATTCCCACGAGCTTTTAAAAGAAGCTGAACACGATAATTTAGTTTACTGCGTAATAGATGATGGTCAGGCGGAAACTGAAGTCAAACCACCGACAAAGCTTAAGAATATCGGCTTATTTAAGCCCTTTGAAATGTTTATTAAGATGTATGGACTTCCTGCATATAACGAGATTGATCCAACCTCCTTCGTTGCTATTACTTATTCCATAATCTTTGGTATCATGTTTGGTGATGTAGGTCAGGGAGTATGCCTTGTAGTTGGCGGTGCTCTACTTTATAAAATTAAGAAAATGAACCTGGCCGCTATTATTTCTCTTGCAGGTGTCTTCTCAACCATATTTGGTTTCTTATATGGTAGTGTGTTTGGATTTGAAGACTGGATTCCGGCCATATGGATGTCACCAAGAGAAAATGTAATGTCCATGTTAATCACCGCTGTTGGTTTTGGTGTTTTCTTAATTCTGATTGCTATGATTATTAACATCATCAACTGCATCCGTGCAAAGGATTGGGGAAAAGCTTTCTTTGATACCAATGGCATTGCAGGACTACTATTTTACGGTGCCTTAATCTGCAGCATAGTATTGATTTTTACAGGCCACGCTTTACCGGCTACGATATTACTTGTAATCTTTTTCGGAGTACCTTTATTACTCATCTTCTTTAAAGAGCCTTTAACACATCTCATTGAGAAGAAATCAAAGATTTTCCCGGAAAACAAGGCAATGTTCTTTGTAGAAACTACCTTTGAAATGTTCGAGGTGCTACTAAGTTATGTTACAAATACAATCTCCTTCCTCCGTGTTGGTGCCTTTGCACTAAGCCATGCGGCAATGATGGGAGTTGTTATGCTTCTTGCAGGAGCAGAATCCGGAAACCCAAGTATCATTACTCTGGTCATCGGAAATATTTTTGTATCAGCAATGGAAGGCTTAATTGTAGGTATCCAAGTATTACGTTTGGAATACTATGAAATGTTCAGCCGCTTTTATAAGGGATCCGGAAAAGAATTCAAACCTTATAACGCTAAAAAGAAAAATTAAACATATTTAGGAGGAAATTATTATGACAACAAAAATTTTATTAGTTATCACATTATTATTAAGCATTATCATCCCTTTTGGATCCTTTCTTTACAGCAAAAAGACAAAGGGCGGCTTAAAGGCTGCAATCGGATTTAATGTATTTTTATTCTTTGGCACTTTAGTAATCGCAAACATTATGATGTTCTCCGGTAAAGTATCTGCTGCAGAAACCGCAGAAGCTGTTGCAACCGCAACTGACAGCTGGAGATATATTGCTGCTGCTCTTTCCACCGGCTTATCTTGTATCGGTGGTGGTATTGCTGTTGCTTCTGCTGCTTCTGCTGCACTTGGTGCAATCAGCGAAGATGCTTCTATCATGGGTAAATCCTTAATCTTTGTTGCTCTTGCAGAAGGTATTGCACTCTATGGTTTGATTGTATCCTTTACTATTTTAGGATAATCCCAGGTATATCCTTTAGCTACTGTCACTTTTACAATGTTAGGGAGGTAACAACATGCGTATGTATCTTATCAGCGATAATGTGGATACTTATACCGGAATGAAACTTTCGGGAGTGAATGGTGTCGTTGTTCATACTAGGCTCGAATTAAAAGACCAATTGGATAAAGTGCTTGCCGATAAGACGATAGGCATTATACTGATTACGGAAAAATTAAGTAATGAGTATCCTGAGATTATAAATGACGTTAAATTAAACAGACGAATTCCTTTAATTGTAGAAATCCCGGATAGACATGGCACCGGTCGTAAACCGGATTTTATAACTGCCTATGTGAATGAAGCCATTGGATTGAAATTATAAATTTTTTGGAAAGGTAAGATAAGTATGACTCTTGATGAAAAATTAGAGCATTTCTATTCTTCGGTAATTGATAGTGCGACAAAGCAAAACATCGAAATTGTAGAAGAATATAAAAAAACATTACAGAAAAATTTCGAAGAACGCAAAGAAGCTGCACTTCGTAAAGCTGAAGCCAACTACCGTATGG
>JAEWEO010000047.1 GCA_023389295.1 Bacillota bacterium | reverse complement strand
TTCCTCCACGCTAAATCCAGTAAGAATAGATGTTCCCTCCCTAAGAATAAGAGATACTGGCGTTGCATCTTCTTTTTCCCTAGAAAACCCTCGATACTCCACTTGGTGAATGTTAGGATTCACTTTTTCCAGCGCTTTCTCTGTATAATACACTCCTCTTCTCTGCGCATCCGTTTTAATAATTACAAAAGGAGAGATATGCGGATACTTCTTGATCACTTCCCCAATACTTAACTCTTTCTCTCTCCAATCCTTTACTAATGCCATTTTATTTCCTCCCTCTCTCTTTTTTCATACAAAAAGAGGCCTTAAATAGCATAAATCTATACTATTTAAAACCTCTGGTTTTTCCAGTCAGTATTTTCCTACTAACATTATATGAATTGTATGTTTAAGAGTATACCTCTTTTAAATAAGAATGTCAATACAAATTTTAGGGCATAATTTCCTATAACCAAAATACTTGACTTAGTCAAGAAAAAGTATTATAGTTGACTTAATCAAGTAAAAGGAGGATATGTTGTGACCGAATCATTTGCATTTTATATATCAGCACTTCGAAAAAAATTCACACAATATTGTTCTGAAAAATTGTCAGAAATGAATGTGACGAATGGACAATTGTTTATCTTAATTTATGTCGGTAAGAAGGAGAAATGTTCGCCAAAAGAATTATCTACTGCATTAAAACTAGATGCAGGTCATCTAAATAGAACAATAACTAAGTTGGTAGAGAATGATTTACTTTTACAGAAAAAAAATGAACAGGATAAGAGAGGAAATATACTTAGCCTAACAGACAAAGGAAAACAGGTATTCAAAATGAGCCATGATTTTTTTTATGAGTGGGATGAAATGGTTTTAGAACCTCTTTCTGATGCAGAAAGAGAGCTATTGTTGAAACTGGTTAAAAAAATCGTTTCCAATGACAATGATATAAGTTGGATTCATTAAATAGTATTTACAAGATATAGGAGGACGCAGATATGACAAAATTAAATAGTTTCATGAATATTTTAACAGGAAATTTTGACAACTCTGAACAATATGGTGAAATGAGAAAGAACGGTGTAGAGAACTTTCCATATGCTGAACATGTTAATACAATATGTAACAATAAGATAACCAATTTACCTACTGATTTCAAAGGGATATTTATGATTGAAGAGAGCTATTATACGTCTGATGGAAAAACACATGCAGCACCACATTTATTCTTATTCACAGAAGAACAAGAAGGAATCAAACTAACTTCTTATGAAATTCCAAAAGGATATGATAAAGATACATTTACTTATAATAATTTGACTGAAATAGATTTTAATGATTTGGTATTATCAGAAAAGTTTACTCCTGCAATATATAATCTTAAAGATAACGTATGGGAAGGTGGAAGTATTAGTATGTTCTCTCCTGTATTAAAATTCACATTGTTTGAACGTTTTTCAGAAAAGTGGCTGGAAGTTAGTGAATCCATGGAAGTAAACGGAAAAAGAACCTTTGGCTACGATGAACCAATAATCTATAAAAGAAGTAATACTATTTCAAAAGAATAATTAGAGATTTCAAAATAAAAACGAGGGCATTTCGGACAACGTACAAAACGTAAGCTATCTGAAGCGCCCTTTATGAATGTTAATATTAAATAACTCAAATAGTTCAAAATTTAAGCAAATGATTAGCTCTCAGATTTATTCATAAAAAAGTGGTAATCGCTCCTCATCAATACGATAAAGATCATGAACAAGAAAATCTGCTGTTGGTGATACATCAAAATATTGATCATAGGTAAAGCCTGCTTGCTTAAATATAGTATATGTCTTCTTCGCAAGATCTAAGTGCCACTCTGGAGATGGTGTTCTATGTCCTTCTAATTTTGATCCTGGATTTGGGTTCCATGCGTTGGTTAAACTTAAAATGCCTTTTTTCGCTAGATACTCTACTCCTTCTAGTGTTTTTTCCTTTGGCTCAATTCCTGCCACAAATCCAGTTCGTACTTTACCAAAACCAAATACCTTAACTGCATATTCCAAGGCATCTACCCAGTGTTGCCAGCCTCCACACTCTTTTTCTTTTCCTGGGCAAATTGTTTTGAATATATTCTTATCCCATATCTCTAGTTGAATTGCTAACGTCCGATATCCAGCCTCTTTATATTTATCAATTACTGAAAGATCTGCAGGAGCTCCAATAACCGCCGTTCCATTAAAATCCTTTTGCCCGAGTTCCTCCTGAATTGCCTCTGCAACATCGATATAATAATCTACCTCTCTTCGTTCAGGAATAAATCCTCCAGTTATATTAACATGTAGACCGCCATCTAACTCATATGCAGCTTTTACTGTCTCTGCAATTTGTTTTGGGTTCTTCCACTTGATATTCTCTATCTCTGCATAGGTGTCTTTTGTGGCATTGGCATTACAAAACAAGCAATCTAACCCCTTATCCTTTAGGGCACATTCGTTACTATAGGCCACTCCAACTGTTTTTGTAGGATTAAAACCAGCTACATGAGACATTTCCACATGATCAGAAGTCCTTAAATCATAATATTTTGGTCGCTCTGTAAATGTAATCGGAAACCACTCCTTACCACGTTCTAATAATACAAATTGATTATTAACGTAATCAATTGATATATCTGATTCTGGGTCCCAAGCAAAACTATAATTAATACCACTTGGTGATGTGAAGCTACATGGGAAAGCGATACCTGCATGTTCTTTGTGGTCCATCT
>JAEWEO010000243.1 GCA_023389295.1 Bacillota bacterium | reverse complement strand
AATCCGCTACACATCCTATTAATAGCGATACCCTTGACGATACAGACGTTTCTTATATTCTTTACAGCGTATTTGCCGGCAAGACTACTTAAATTACCACATAATATAGCAGCTCCCGGAGGAATGATTGGTGCCTCAAATTTTTTTGAACTATCGGTAGCTGTTGCAATTGCCTTATTCGGTATGGATTCACCTGCAGCTTTAGCAACAACAGTTGGAGTATTAACCGAAGTACCTATTATGTTAATATTGGTCAAAATAGCAAATAATACGAAGCATTGGTTCCCTCAACAACAGGCTTCTCATATCAAAGAGATAAGATCAGGAAGAAACATATAAATCGCTGTAAAAACATTTTCCGACGGGTCTCTTACAACACTAATTCTAGTATCACGCCCGGAAAAAACTCCATTAATGGAAGCAAATAGAGCAGAGATAAATCAGAGCTTTGCAGTTTATGCCTTATAACAAAAGGAAAAACATGGAATATTTAATTGTCTTATGTTACAATTACGAAGAGAAGTAATTGGTAATGATTTGGAAAGTATATCCGACTGGTGAGGAGACATGTCTTTTTTATTAATAATCCCACATTTACGGGGTTCTAGTGTTACACAAACGCCTAATAGTAAGTTGATGAAAAATTCTATTTCCGAAATGGGAGAGGTGATAAACATGAGTAAAATAATTACTTTACTTGCAGTTATATTGTTTTTAGTTGGAAGCGTCACTTGGACAATTTATAAATTTATTCCCAAATTATTATGGTGTATACCTGTCATTGCACTAATTATTTCAGGCAGTTTACTTTTAAGAGATATCTATTTAATTACATCTGAACCAACATTTTCGGAGAAATGGGAACTTTATTTCCATAATGATTGGTCAATGGCTTTTTACTTGTTCTACTTACCTATCATTGTGATAAGTGTATTGGCCACCGTTTTTGCATATATACTCAAACATAGAAAAAGTAAGTCTGTTTAATTGCAAAAAACACTAATAGAGGTGAGTGATAACATTAATCAGCAGGAGAGATGGTGAGTTAACCTTGACATCGAGAAGAATGCATGATACACTTGGGAAAATCAATCAATTAATATATAAAAGGCAATGAAGAGAAGAGTAATTTTATTGACAACAAGAGAAGCGTAGCTTTCTTGTTTTAAGTTTACAGAGAGTCTGCATATGGTGGAAGCAGATAACTTAGATAAGATGAAACAAGGCTTGGAGCCGCATACGGATCGCTATTTAGCGTGATACTATGACGTTTGTCCACGTTACAGGACCTGGGTATGGACCATAGAATTGGAAGTACCTGATGAGGCTTTCTCTGGTGACGGAAAAGCGAAATAGGGTGGCACCGCGATACATAATCGCCCCTTGGAATATAATATTATTTCAAGGGGTGTTTTTTATGATTTCAAAGAGAATAATGCAAGGAGAACGACCGAGTTTTCCGAAGAAAGCAGTAATAACAGCTGGTATGCCATATGGTAATAAAAACCTACATTTTGGACATGTAGGCGGCATGTTTGTACATGCGGATATTTTTGCAAGATTTATGCGTGACAGAATTGGTAAGGAGAATGTAATCTTTGTTTCAGGGACGGACTGTTATGGTTCTCCCATTTTGGAAAGCTATCGTAAACTAAAAGAGACAGGCTATGAAGGAACGATTGAAGAGTATGTCAAGAGCAATCACGTAAGCCAAAAGGAAACTCTTCATAAGTATGAAATAAGTCCAAACTTATTTGCTGCATCTGCTCTTGGCAGAAGTGGAGAGATTCATCAAGAGGTATCAAACTGGCTGTTTGATTCCTTATATGAAGGCGGATATATTAAAAAATATTCAACTCCACAGTTTTATGATGAAGAGTTGGATGTATTTCTTAATGGCCGTCAGGTAATTGGAAGGTGTCCAATCGTAGGTTGTACTTCTGAGCATGCTTATGCAGATGAGTGTTCCTTAGGACATCAGTACATGCCAAGTGAATTAATTAATCCGATTTCAGTATTGTCCGGTAAGAAACCAGCATATCGTAATGTTACTAACTGGTATTTTGTTTTAGATGAATGTATAGAAGAACTACAAGAACGTATGGAATTCTTAAAGAAAAATACGAATACTCGTAAGTATCAGTTAAATATAATTGATGAGTTTTTGAAGAAACCATTGCTTCATGTACCAAGAAAGTATTTTGAAGATTTGGAGGAATTAGAAGCAAAACTTCCTGTTCATACAACAATGGATGATGAGAAGAAAAAATCAGTTACATTTGAGTTTGACACTCTTGATTTAAGAGATGAAGCAAAGCGGGTACTAGATTCTTTAGGAATTCACTATACAGCAGGCAAGACTCTTGTTCCCTTCCGTTTATCTGGTAATGTGGAGTGGGGAGTGAAAGTTCCAGACAAAGAGGATCTCAATGATCTAACATTCTGGGTATGGCCAGAGTCTTTATGGGCCCCGATCTCCTTTACAAAAACATACCTTGAGTCCATTGGGCATTCTCAGGAGGAATGGACAGAGTGGTGGAATGGAGAGGATTCCTTAGTATATCAGTTTATTGGAGAAGATAATATTTATTTCTATTCCATTGCTGAAATGGGAATATTTCTGCATCTTTTGCCAGAACAGGGCGGGCTTAAGCTTCCACATGTTATACCAAATCGTCATATTTTATTTATGGATACCAAGGCAAGCAGCAGCTCGGATATCAAGCCACCAATGGCAGATGAGCTATTGGAATTCTATACTCCGGAGCAATTAAGAATGCATTTTATGAGCTTGGGACTTTCATCTAAGAGTACAGGATTTAAGCCACAGGTATATATGAAGGAGGAAGATAGAGTTGGTGTTGATATGGTGCTTAAGGATGGCAATCTATTAACTAACGTATTTAACCGTCTGATTCGATCCTGCTTCTATGCAACGCAAACTTATTTTGATGGAAAGATTCCTTCCGGTGAAGTAAGTGAAACAATAATGAAATTGGTTGAGGAAAAAGTTCTTGAATATGAAAAGCAAATGTATAATCACGAGTTCCACAGAATTTCCTATGTGCTAGATGAATACATTCGTGAAGTAAATAAATACTGGGCAGGTCAGATCCGCATTGCAGACGCTAATGTCGATGATGTGCTTCGTAAGCAGACCTTGATTGACTGTTTCTATGCATGCAAAGTCATGGCAGTTCTTGTTCATCCAATTGCACCGGTAGGCTGCGAAATGTTTCAGGAATACCTAAACATTGATGATACACTATGGAACTGGGAATATATCTTTGAGCCGATAGAACACTATACTGGAGATTTGAATAAGCATGAACTCAAATTTCTAGAACCAAGAGTAGATTTTTTCTCAAAATTAGAATGTCAATTTGAGAAATAGTAAATAGCTTATAAAAATAACTCTATCTAGTTTTGATATATACTAGGATAGAGTTATTTTAATACATGATTCATAAAATGTTTGCGAAGCTGAAACTTTGATAACCTCATGGATAATCTGTTAATTGTAAATATGACAAAATATGGTATAATGATTATTAGCATAGGATATGATTAGTATCATAAGAATCAGCTTGGGAAGGGGGAAGTTGTGAAAAAATTGGAGCTATTGCATCAGTAACGGGCAGACCTCTTGTAGGCGCATTGAATCAGAACTACAGAGATTTTTTATTATACGAGTAGTAAAAAATATATAAAGTACTGATAAATTGGTACTTGACTTAAAGAGGAGAAAGAGAATGACGGAGTTTAATATTGGCTCAATTGTGCAATTTGGCGGTTATCATTGGCGCATTCTTGATATACAAGGCAATGAGGCCTTAATTATAACTGAATACATAATCGAACAACACCCCTATAATAATTACGCTGGTGATGTGACATGGGCTGACTGCTCCCTAAGAAAACATCTTAACGGTGAGTTTTATAGCAAATTCACCGCGGCCGAACAGTCAAGAATCATTCCGGTAGTGAATAAAAACCACGACAATCAGTGGTACAGTACAAGAGGCGGAGAAGATACTAAGGATTACATATTTCTTCTAAGCATTGAAGAAGTAGTGTGCAAATATTTCGGTGACAGCAGTAAAAACCTTGAAAACCGCAGCGCAAAACAACGATACTGGTTTCAAAAGAAAGACAATAACAACGACAAGCGAAGATCGACATTCGATGGGTATGTATGGTGGTGGTGGCTGCGGTCGTCCGGGCGTGACAATAGAAGAGCCGTATATATCCACGGCGACGGCAATATAGGCATTCAAGGAAACGGAACTTTCCGCTACAGCAGCAACACGATTCATCCTTCAACAGGCGATAACAGCGGCGGCGTTCGTCCCGCTCTGTGGCTGAGCTTGGAAAGCTGATGTATTGCTAAGGACTCAATACATGCATTATCATATGGATTCCCTTTTCTGCTAAATGAATGAATCAATCCAAGTGATTTAACACATCTTTGAAATGTATGGCTAGTATATTGACTTCATAAATCTGAGCGAAGGATAATCCCATGCCTTCTTCAACCATAGCCATACATCAGTTCTATTATCCATCAGAGCCAAAGGAATACATAGTGAACTGAATAAACAAAAGATAAATAGAATGAATAAAAATATTATATTATATGGAGGATATTCATATGAGTAAGAAAATTGTGTTGTTTTTATTCTTTGGTCTTTTGATTTTTCTTTTCACTTATTCGCCTCAGACAGTAAAGGCATCAATGAATGGTACTTGTGGTCCTAATTTGACTTGGACATTAGATGATGATGGTGTTCTTACAGTACGAGGAACAGGTGAAATGGATGATTACGAAGTTGTAAATCCTAATGATCTATATACTGCAAACCGAACAAATTCACCTTTTATGGATTTTATTGGCGATATTGAAAGCATTATTATTGAAGAAGGAGTTACATCTGTAGGAAACGGAGCTTTTGTTTATTGTGGAAATGATACAATTGAAATCGCAGGAAGTGTAACTACCATAGGGAAAGAAGCTTTTTTATTTAGTCGTGCTCAGAAATTAGTACTTCATGAAGGTATCAAAAAGATAGATACCAATGCTTTTAATCAATGTAAAGAATTAAGAAGCATTATCTTGCCACATAGTTTAACGTCCCTGGGTTATAGTGTGTTTTTGGGATGTAGCTCCTTAGAGGAACTCATTTTATCTGATAATCTAATAAGTTTTTCTATTACTAATATTGCAGGATGTACAAATCTTAAAAGTTTAACTATACCAGAAAAATGTACGAAGGTTGAACACTATATAGCATCCTGCCAAAACACTCACATTAATTATTATAAATTAGATAAAATTCTAGTTGCTCCCGGAAACAAACATTATAAATCAGTAGATGGTGTTTTATATACGAATGATGGTTTGGAATTGGTGTTTTATCCACCTGGAAAAAAGGAGAGTTTTTATAAGATCCCTTCTGAAGTAACTTCATTAAATGATGGAGCGTTTTCAGATGCTAATTATTTGACCAAGGTAGAAATACCAGATGGAATTAAAACAATACCTGAAGTGGCATTTATGCAAAGTGGATTAATTTCTGTCACAATTCCTAAGAGTGTAGAAGCTATAGAAGCAGATGCCTTTAATAAATGTAGAAGTTTAGAAACAGTACACATCCTAGGTGATATAAGTTATATAGACTATAATGCCTTTGCATTCTGTAATTCCTTAAAAGGGGTGTATTTTTACGGTTCTATAGGTTCTTTTAGTCCTATAGCTTTTAATGAAACTACAACAACAGTCTATTATCCAATTGGAGATTTAAGCTGGAGTTACATAATTAGTAGTGATCTTTATGGAAATGTAACATGGAAAGGTTTATTTACACTAGCAAAACCTGGAAATTTGTTGGTAAAGAAAGATATTAAGGGTGTAAAGATCACATGGGATAAACTTATGAATGCAGATAAATACGTTATTTATCGGAAGACGGGCAATAATTCTTGGACCAAGTTGAAGACAACAACAAAAACCACATGGATTGATACCACTGCAAATAAAAAGGGTACAAAATATTATTATCGTATAGTAGCAGTTGATGGATCTATTAAATCTCAATCATCTGACCATAAGTCTATTAAATTATAAATGTTGAGAAGTAAAGTTTTATATACACCATTAGTGTTTTTATCAGCAATTTACGCTGATTTTGATAGTGTAAAATATCTTGTGTAAATAAAAAATAGAGAAACTCCAAGGCTTATGGTAAAATAATTAACGACCAAGCCAATCAATCACCAATACAAAGGAGTTTCTCTATGACGAATAATAACACAAACGACGCAAAGATTCTAGACCTTAATCAAACAATGAATGATTTTATTGTTGGTCTTATGAAACAAACAATGGAACGTCTCATGCAAGAAGAACTTTCAAACGTTCTTCAGTATGAAAAATACAGCTATGATGGACATGGAACCGGTAATTCTAGAAACGGATCCTATGCCAGGGACTATGAAACCAGATATGGAACAATCCATGATTTAAAAATCCCACGTGACCGTAATAACGAGTTTAATCAACAGCTTATCCCTCCCTATGCCCGACGTGATGACTGGCTGGAAAACCTCATTATCCGCATGTATGCAAGTGGTGTTTCCACCCGAGAAATTGCCGGTATCATAGAAAAACTATACGGTAATTCCTATAGTGCAACGACGATAAGTAATATCACGGACGTTGCAATTGATGAGGTAGATAAATGGCATAAGCGTACTTTAAAGAACCGATATAGCATCATTTACATAGATGCACTTCATGTAAAACTACGTCGTACTACAGTTGATTCTGACGCAGTTTACTTCATTCTTGGTATTGATGAAGATGGCTACCGTGAAGTAATTGATTTCTTCATAGGAACAAATGAAAGTGCCTATGTTTGGGAGGAAAACCTCCATGCAATCAAAAGTCGTGGTGTTGAACAGGTACTGCTTTTCGTTATGGATGGTCTGACTGGCTTAGATGAGGCAGTCCACAGAGTATACCCAAAAGCTGAAATTCAACGTTGCATAGTTCACAAAATTCGCTCATCTATAAAGAATATCAGGAAGAAAGATATAAGTGCCTTTACAACAGACTTAAAGTCAGTATACGAATCACCTAACAAGGATCTTGCCAAAAATGCTTTGGATGAACTAAACCAGAAGTGGGGAAAGT
>JAEWEO010000183.1 GCA_023389295.1 Bacillota bacterium | reverse complement strand
AAACAAAATGAGTTGAAGGATGGAAGAAACATCCTTGTACTTAATTATCATCTCAAACGGAGATCAATATACTTTAGCATGCGTAATAGACATGGTGCTCAACTTGAGATTTAACGGTTGGATCAGGAACTACTAATTGAAAACCCAGTTCTTAACACACGTACGGAAATAAAGTTCCGCGCTATTCAGAAAAAAGGATGGTTCCATGCTGTATCTGGAGCATGAGATGGAGATTCTTGAAGAGTTACTTAATCAGCAAGAAACCATAGAAGCCTATACGATTCTGATGGATTTTCAAATCGGGACAAGAGTGGGTGAATTGTTCGTTCTAAGAAAAGAAGATATGCTGGATGGTGAGGTCTACATTCATAAGATGGAGATTGTGGAAGAGGAAAAAGAAAATGGGACATATATCCGTAATGGGTATAAGATCGTGGAATACGTGAAACACGATGTCTCTGCGGGGTATCGTACCATTCCATTGACAGACAAGGCAAAGAGAATTCTGAATGAAGTGAGAAAACTGTTACTGGACAGCGAGTACCTGTTTACACAGAAGAATGGAAAAAGGGTAACGAGAATCTACAATTACCATGAAATCGAACAGAATCGTACTTACATGAACAAGGCCTTATAACCAGTTGAGTACGTAAAAGGATATTGCACACATCCTGCACACATGATTTTCAAGCAACAAAAAATCGCTAACCCTTGATGTATAAGGATTAGCGATACTTTTTGTATCGCAGATAAAATAAACCACCTGCTATGCAGGTGCGTTCCCAGTGCTTTAGTTAATATAATGCAATCAGGTATACCGCTTTCTACACTTAACACAAAGTGATGAAGCCTACTAACATTGTATGATTGTCCCTCTGGTGTATATAAGACATCATGATTTTCAAAAGCCATTTCTACCGTATAATCTATGGGTAGAGTAGCCAATATTTCTTCAGGATTACTACAGTTCATTTTAATTCCATTCTTTTTGTTATATTTTATTCGACCCCAAGTAAAATTGTTACATAAATTCTGTTAACAGGTACCGCCTAAGAGTTATATATTAATTATTTTTTTATGCTTGGCTTGCGTGTGGGGGAACTGGTCGCATTGAAATGGGAAGATTATGGTGATATTAACCATTTACACATAGTCCGAGAAGAAGTCAGAAATCAGATTTCAAACCTGTATGAGATTGTAGAGCATACCAAAAACAATAGGGACCTTAGAACTAAGGCTTTGTAAGCTGTCTACAAGTGTATACAGGATATAGACACATAAGAAAATCAGGAAGCCTTGAAAAATCAAGACTTCCCAACTATTTCATTAAGCGCGAGACCGTTTCTCACCCCGCGCCTCCTCGCATAGTCTTTACTCGGTAGGACTACGTCCTTCCTTCGTAAAGCCAATGGTCTCACTTTGTGAGAGTACGAATCTGATCTTAACGAGGTCACGAAAAAAGGAACTAGCTTTTGCTAGTTCCTTTTCGTGACAGCGCGAGACGGGATTCGAACATTACCGCCGTACGCAAACCCTATTAAAATAAGGAGGAACGCATACTGTCTATCAAGTGTCTACAGCCTGTCTACAACATTATTGCAAATTTTCATCAAGTGGTTGATGGTTCCAATAAATTTTTTGCATATTCCATTCCCTGGTTTAATAATTTTCTTAGAACAGTCTTTTTATTTTGAGGGTCTGATATTTCATTAAACCAATTAGTTTCCCTGCGAAAAACTCCATTAATTTGATCTGTGGTTGATTTTTCTCCTAATATATCCGTTAAAACATACTGTACATCTGCTGTTGTAAAATATTCTCCTTTACCTTCAGTTGTTACAATATAAAGTGCTATCATCATTTTCTCTTTAAAATCTTTGAACGATTTTAGTGGAGGATATTTCTCTATATTTAATTCTTCACGTGTCAAAGAAGCATATTTAGAAGGTGTTTTAGATCGAGGTTTTCTTACTTTTGAGGATGCTTTACTTTTAGCATTATCTTTCGGTTGATAGGTTTCTATATACTCTTCACCTGTAACAGTCATGGAATATAATTTCGTAGAAGAAGATGAATTTTTAACAGATTGTATATATCCCTTTTTTACTAATTGATTAATAATATCACTAACATTACTTGGAAGCTTGATTTTTGCGTTACCAAAACAGGTTTTTAAATCATCAGATGAAATTTCTGTCACATTATTAAATTTTTCATTGTAATATATAAGAGCCATAGCCATATCATTATATGAAGATAAGCATTTTTGCTTTAAAAATTCATTTATACTCAATTGAGTGATGTTGGATGTTGATATTCTGGGAATCTCAGAATAATCTGTTTCTAGAATAGGGGAGGCACTTTGCACATTTCTTGTATAACTTGCAGATTCGACAGCTAAAGGTAAAATTTTTTCGAAGAAAAAAGCTCTTTCTTTTTCGATATAGTCAGCTTCTCCGTCTAAACTTAGTTCAACTGTTCCTATTTTAATATTATACTTGTTTGACATCTATTAATCCCCCTTATAATAATCCAGCTTTATGATATAGTTCTTCTAATGCAACTCTAAAATCTATTTTTATATCATCTATGTCCTTTTTTGAAGCATAGTATTCAATACGGTGTGCTGAAAAATTGCCAATTTTGCGAAAGTTATTAAATTCATTTTTTATACGCGATAAGTTTAAAACTCTATTATTGATCGCATTGTTAACGATATTATCTAATAGTAAATATGTACCATCCTGTCGTTTAATCTCATTATCAATATTTAATTTTTGATATGATAGAATGAGTAGAATTTCAAAAATCCTTCTCATTAATACCGCACATGCATCGTAACAATTACTTTTATATGACGAGTTTATCTGATAAATTAATTTGTCTATATATGTTCGTTTGCCGCAAAATTTAGTCTCATCAAATAATTCACTATCGGATGAAATAGAAACAAAATCATTCCAATATTCTCCTATATCAATTTGAAGTTGCTGTAATACAACTGGGATAAATTCAATATTACTACTTCCTTTAACTATTCTAAATACTTTTTCTTTTATTAACTTTTGCTTTAAGCGTGTTGTATTGGGTAAACTAAAACCTGCATCTAAAAACAAATCGGAAATTTTTGACATGGTGAATATATTAAGAGAATTATTTTTATATTCATAAAAGCAAAGAAATTTAGCTTTTTCAACCTCATTTTTAGATGATAATTGATATTTGGTAATATAGTCAAATATTTGCATACTTGCTCCATTCATTTAGTTAATTTTTTGTCTTATATAAAGGGATAATAGCATTTAAGGGCAATTTTGTCAATAAATGTTGTGAATTTTGGCAGTGCTAAAGAAAGTGTATCATCCACACTAATAGAAAAGTGTATATCTATCCAAATAAACACCTGCATGCTTGATTTTGAAACAGCAAAATCGCTAACCCTTGTTTTATAAGAATTAGCGATTTTATAATTAAACACGAGATGGGATTCGAACTTTCCCCCTGTTCGCGCCCCCTATTTAAATGCGTAAGACCTTCGCCAGTAATTTAAATGAAACGGTGTACCTTTGGATTGCATCCGTGAATTACTCGGACACAGCAACTTAAATACCACCCTTGGATATATCTATAATCCATTGACGGAAAAAGAAACCTATGACCTCATAACAAAGGCTTTGTAAGCTGTCTACAAGTGTATACAGGCTATAGATACATAAAAAAATCGGGAAGCCTTGAAAATCAAGACTTCCCAACTATTTCATTAAGCACGAGACGGGATTCGAACCATAATCCTATCCGAAAAATACTGTAAAGAAAGGGGTCTCATCCACTTCTGATTTATGTGCACATAATAGTGCACATATCTTTTTGTATTTAATTTGGTAATGTATTACTAAAAATTACTGTCATGACGCCTTTCTTTTGAAAATCTGTTAATGGTTTTAGGACTCCTCTTTCAACCAATTCATCCAATACCATAATTTTATTGATATAAAGATTTGAATAGTACTCTACCAGTTTATGCATATGTTTCGGATAATACTTCTTTTCTATTTCGTAAATTAAGTGAGTTTTTTCTTTTACTCTGCGAATCATTTTGTCCGGATAATCCGGTAATAATGAAAATAAATCATTACTCCATCCATTTACCTTATTATTATCATCTTTCCGAACCTTGGCCACAACTACATTAATTTCGTCTTTTCCTTTTTTGTTTATTATTAAACCTCTATCGTAAAGTCTACGAAATTTATCTAGAGTTGCCTCATTTTTATCCATTTTGCCAGTCATAAATAAGTAAAATGATTCAATGTCGGTAGTTAAATTATCGCGCCATCCAAATTCACGTAAGTCAAAATCAGAACTCAACTGCCAGGAAGCAACAGGATACTGAATAGAGTCTCTTGTCATATCTCCACAGGAAATGAAGTGCTTGTTGAAATTCAAATCTCTCTCATTATCAGCTACTGATGCGTGAGCAATATAATCTCCGCCATCTTTTCTCTTTACACGATAGTGCGTGCCCTCCAATAAGTTTGAATCGCTGAAAGCATTATCCCAGAATTTTCCCCCTAATGACATAGGTATCAATGACCATAGTAAATATCTTAAATCATTTTCGGGTATATATATACCGAGTTTATTATAATCAGCGAATTCACTTTCCAGTAATGGTACATATTCATCACAGATAATTTTTGATATTTCTTTTTGGATATTCGTTATTTCGGTATAGGCTATCTGGGGTATATTATCAATCTTAATATTAGTTAAATATTTATTTCCACTGAGTTTGTCAAGGAAGCCAAATTCTTCAAGAATGTCTACCTCATCCTCAATAAATACAGGAGAAACGCCTAGTTCTGTAGCAATCTCGGCAACTGTTTTAGCATCAAAATATGCTGAATATGCAATATTCTGACGTAATTTTGTGTTTAAGAAATCGGAAGTGTCTCCCTTATCTCCAGCACAACCATTATGACCCATATTACAAAGTCTTATAGGTTTTATTCCTAATTCACCACTATCTCTCATTCTTTCCATTCCTTCTTTCATGAGTTTTTTAGCATCATGGAGATGCCATTTGACAGTCCCTTCAGGAAGATTTAATGCATGGCTTATGTAAGATATCTTTTTACTTTCGTAATAATGCATATAGATAATTTCTCTTTGGACTTTGCTTAGCCATGAAATTTCACGTTTAATAAGTCTATATTCTTCGCTTTGCATTATCTCTTTCGTAAAATCCACATCCGATGTAATTTCCATATCATCAATTGTAAAATTACTGTTACGCTTAATTTCTTTTACATATCTTGCATATACACCGTTTGCAATACGGTATAAATATCCATCCCAGTTACTTATATCATCTACCTTAAGAAGAGTAACATATGCTTCAAGTACTATTCTTGCTGCAAGTTCCTCCGCTTCATCAATGGTATATGTCTTAGAAAGTGCAAAGCCATAAAACATTGTATGACATTTTTCAATCATGTTATCTGCATAAATCTTATCCATTAGGTTACCTCTTTTGAAAGCTTTCGTTTTTTGACTGTCATATATATAGTGTATTGATTCAGTGAAAAGGTTGGAAAAAATATAAAAATATTTGATTAGAGAAATTAAGTGTCTTTTATTTTATTATATCTTATAAAAACTTTAAAATAAATATTGTTTCCAGTGGAAAGGGGACACAAATCATCAAAAAGTATGTTCTACACCTTTTTTAATGGTGTATACTATCTTCTTTGAAATAAGAAAATAATTATTATTGGTACTTGCAGTAAAGAGATAAATCTATGTAAGGAAAAACGGATAAATGCATCAAAGCTTAATACATAGACCAAAACAATATTCATAAAAGCCGAATAGAAACAACGAAGCTCCATGCTGCGCATGGATCCTTCGTTGTTTTGATGTGAGGATGATGCAAAAGCGTCGCAGACCCCTCGGAGAGCGAGCAGGGCAGTTGCAGTTTACTGCCCTAGTGAGTTAATACAGATAATCTGGATTAAAAGTATTGAAAATCGTTTTCTGAAAAATCGTAAAAAAGTGCTCCTTTTTAAAATCGTCTGTCATTTTATTAATGTAGCAGATTAACAAATTTTTAAAGGAGGTAATTTTATGGCAAATGTTTGTGTTTTAAGACATCAGGGTCACATTAAATCCAAGACGCATTTTCCGTATCAACACAATTTCAGGACACTGAAAAACTACGGGAACAAAAACATTGATTTATCACTTACTCATCTTAACACTTGTATAGTGAATAATCTGAAAAATGGAGAAACCTATCTCGCTGCTTTCAATCGCTTGCATGAAAGTGGAGAATTTAAAGGTCAGCTAAAGGTGCAAGGAGCAGTGGATAAGCAAACAAAGTTCTTGGATGAGTTTCTGATTTATCCACCATATGAGAAAATAACGGAGATGAATCTTGAGGAACAAGAAGCATTTTTCAAAAAAGAATTGCTGGCACTCAAAAAGTACTTCCCACATATGATTGTCTTATCTGCTAATATACACCGAGATGAGGTGTTCCGTCCTCTGGATGAAGAAATGAAAGCTCTCTTTCCCGAAGGGAAAGTAACACCGCATATGCATGTGATAGCAATACCTATAGTCTATGATAAAAAAACGGATTGCAAGAAAATCTCTATAACAGAATTATGGAAAGGGAAGTTCAGCTATCGCAAATTCCAAGATTATATGTATAATTCAGTGGCGAAAGAGTATGGGTTTGACCGTGGTGAGATGCATGATTTTGGTGAAGCTAAGAAGCATTTGGAAGTCGAAACCTTTAAGTTAAAGGAAGCTCAGAAATCTTTGAATAAGCTAGAAACCGAAATTGAATTAAAAGAGCAGAGTCTGGTGGAAAGGGCAAAGGATTTGGAACCGGAAGAACATATTAACCTATTTAATATTAAAGATGTTATAAAGCAGCAAAAAGCCATCAACTATGCGCTGAAGATGGAAAAGGATAAGAATGCTCTACTTCTGAAAGAAAAAGATACTATTAATCAAACGATAAAAAATAAGGATGAAGTTATTCATGCCCAAAGTCAAGAAATCCAAAATCAACAGGAAAAACTCTCTAAAATAGAGAAAGAGCTGTCCTTGGAGAAGGATATAACCAATGACATTCTAAATATCAAGGTATCTGATGAACGCCTGCGTCAGGTATATCTTGATGAAGCTAAGCAAAAAATCAAATTGTACGACCTTCTTGTAAGAATTATTAAAGACTTCTTACCAGAATTGATAAAGGCATCTCCTAAATTCATTCGTGAATTATTTGATAAAAAGATTCTCCACAAAGAAGATATGCCTGTGGAACGCGAGAACAATCGCGATAAAGGCAGATAAAGTAACTATTAACTTTGATAAGGCAAAATTAAAATCTGACTCTCTAAAACAAAGAATATTTATAACAAACAGAAGCCTTTTTTCGAAAGTAGGGTTTCGTTATGTTAAATTTTGATAAAATGTTGAAAGAAGCAATTAGCCGTGATATCCTATCAGTATCAGAAGTGGATGATATGTTAAAGATGACACGTAGAAAATTAGTTGAACAAAAGCATCCATATGCAATTAATAGCCGTACCAATGGCAGAGTAATTACCACAGTAAGGGAGGAGGGCAAGCTTAAGCAGATATCCGCAGTGACCATGGATGACATGATTGATAAGCTGTATCTGTTTTACTTTGAGAACAAGAAGAATCTTACCTTAAACGACTTGTTCCCACAATGGAAGGAAGAACGTCTGAAGGATAAAAGTGTCAATATTAAAACCGTCAGACGGGATAACGAACACTGGAATAAATACTACAAAGACCATTCCATCATCCATATTCCTTTTTCCAAATTGACAACTAAGATGCTTAACAATTTTTTTAATGCTACCATTACCAAATTTAATCTCTCTAACAGAGAATACAACAACATGAAAAGCATTATGATTGCGTTGTTGAGGATTGCTATCGATGAAGATATTATTGTTGAGAATCCGATGAACGGAATCTATATCAAATCAAAATTCCGTGCAATTAGAAAGAAAACTGACGGTTCCAAGTTGTATCTGAATGATGAATTTGATGCTTTAGATACGCATCTTGAAAAGGAAAGTACGATTGAAGCATTATGCATTCAGCTTATGTTCCAACTTGGTGTTCGTATCGGAGAGGGGGTAGCTCTTAAATTCTCTGATATCGAATACGGAAAAATAGCAATTCAAAGGATGGAAGAAAAGGTGCTTGTCTTTGATGGAAAGAATTTTAAGAGTGCCGGTGTACAGATAGTGGAGCATCTGAAAAAAGAAAATGATTCGGAGTACCGCTTTATTCTTCTTACTGACGTAGCAAGGGAAATCATAAGAAAAGCAAAAGTGCTTAATCCCAATGGTGAATTTATCTTTGAAAGAAATGGTGAGCGACTAACTGCACGAGCAGTAACCTATTGGCTTAGTAAGTATTGCAGAGATGCAGGAGTTACATACAAGAGTCCTCATTGCACAAGAAGGACTACTGCAAGCCGATTGAGTAACGAAGGATTGCCATTGGATATGATACGGGATATTCTTGGACAAGTAGATGAAAGAACCACCCTTAAATATATATTCAACCCAAATACAGAACAAGAAAATCTGGATATCATGAATAGAGCTCTTAATAAAGACAAGAAAAAGGACAAGAAAAAGTAGTGCACATACGGTGCACATATCCGTGCAACAAAAAATCCCTTGAAAATCAAGGGATTTCGTAAGCGCGAGACGGGATTCGAACCCGCGACCCTCGCCTTGGCAAGGCGATACTCCACCACTGAGCCACTCGCGCATATTATGTTGTGTGCTTTGCTTTGTTGTATTTCCTAAGCACATGACATAATATACTATAGTTTAGATTGTTTGTCAATGACTTTTTGCAATTTTTTTTATTTTTTTAATTATATACATAATTTAACCAATTACAATGGTACAAACATACTCATTTTTATGGTAGGGTTTATTCTTAAGAGAATCTGATTTTGTAAGGGATACATCCAACCATAATTCTTCCGCGGTTAACAGTAGATTGGCTAACATGATACCCATATCAATCATTTTATTGTAATCTAAGAGCTTAGCAACAAATAAATTCTTCTTCGCAAATACATGGATACGGTTTTTATATACTACAAATCTCCAGGGCTGAATGTTATAGAAAGAAGGTGCCAACCTTGCCGCACTCAGTATCTCCTTTATATCATTTGAAACTTCTTCTTTGTATACCACCAATTCGCTTTCCGGAAAACGTTTTGCTTCTGAACTTTCACGGTAAATAGGAGAGGAGGTACTGCCAAAGGCTAAGGCAATGACAAACTTAAATTTCATGGAAGCCTTTAAAGTTTTGCCCGGACTAACGATGGAATAGCATGCTCCTAATCCCTTTGAAGCTAAATATAGATCCATCTGCTGCATCAAATATCCCGCGTTTAGTAGATAGTCCTCCTTTTCTTCAGAAGAAATGCACAGGTAATAAGGGGCTTTCACATTAAATGGACTATTAAAGCCTTGTTTCTCTTCAATATTGCTAACTAATTTAAACTCAATAGCAATACCTTCAAATAATGAAGGTAACTTATTTGCATAATTTAATATGTCGTCAATTACATCCCATTCAAGCTTTTCATGCTTGAAGTGGTGAGTGGACTTCCTTGAAAATATAGCATCAAAAGTATTCATTTAACAACCTTCTTCCTTACTCATTCGCTGCGTTATTCCTCATAGCTTGTTTTTTATAGTATAAGGGTGAGATACCATAGTACTTCTTAAATAGTTTACTAAAATGATAAACATCATCATAACCTACTTGGTTAGCAATGCTCTTGATACTGCCACCTTCGGAATTTAATAGAATATCTTTCGCCTTCTCCAAACGGATTTTAATCAGATAGTTGATTGGAGATTCTCCGGTTTCTTCTTTAAATATCTTTGAAATATACACCGGGCTCAGATACATATTATGTGCAATTTGT
>JAEWEO010000178.1 GCA_023389295.1 Bacillota bacterium | reverse complement strand
AGACAATATGAATATTGGTATGATTGCACATGATGCAAAAAAGAAGCTCATGCAAAATTTTTGTATTGCTTATCGTGGTATTTTAAGTAAAAATGCAATATATGCTACAGGTACAACAGGACGTTTGATTGAAGAAGTTACCAATCTTACCGTCCATAAGTATTTAGCAGGTCATCTTGGAGGAGAACAGCAATTAGGTTCTCAGATAGAGCATAACCAGATGGATTTAGTGATTTTTTTACGTGATCCTTTATCTCCAAAATCTCATGAACCGGATGTAAATAATATATTTCAGCTTTGTGATAAACACAATATCCCATTAGCAACAAATCTTGCAACGGCTGAGCTCTTAATTAAAGCGCTTGATCGTGGAGATTTAGATTGGAGAGAGCTCTTTAAGAAATAAGTGCGACTGTAAATAAAGCGGGAGATGGTTTACTTATGAAAAAATATTTTATATGTTTATTATCACTAGCCATAATTTCTTTCGCAGGCTGTCAAAAAACATCCGATACTTTTTTGACTTTTGAAAATAACATAGCTGCTATGAACCCTTCCATCGATAATCAGGTAACGCAAGGTACTTTCTTTGCAGAAAATATTGCAGTTGTTTCTGAAAAAGAGAACATGGGTGGAGATGAGCAGCTTACTTCTGGCGCTATTTTATTAATTAATGTAACTAATCAAGAGGTAGTATACGCTGATCATATCTTTGATAAGATGTATCCTGCTGGTTTAACAAAATTACTCACAGCATTGGTTGTCCTCCAGTATGGAGAACTTTCCGATACTGTGACAGTTAGTAGCAATGCAACTAAAATAGCAGATATCGGTGCAAAAGTCTGCGGCTATAAGGAAGGAGATATTCTTTCCTTAGAATCATTGCTTTATAGCCTACTTATAAGCTCCGGTAACGATGCCGCAATTGCTATTGCAGAACACGTTGGAGGAAGTGAAGAAGGTTTTGTAGCGATGATGAATCAGGAAGCACGTAGAGTAGGTGCAGTTCATTCAAATTTTATTAATTCTCATGGCCTTCATAATGATAACCAATATACGACTGCATATGATATCTACTTAATTTGTA
Source organism: Bacillota bacterium (assembly GCA_023389295.1). Taxonomy (GTDB): domain Bacteria; phylum Bacillota; class Clostridia; order Lachnospirales; family Lachnospiraceae; genus Mobilitalea. The sequence goes on along the minus strand of JAEWEO010000178.1, from coordinate 1,535 downwards.
ACGAGTTGTTGAAAACGGATATGTTTAAAACATTGATAAATACAACTTCTTATACGATTGAGTATAAAGATCAGAGTGGAAATCTACAAGAAATGACTTTAGAAAGCACTAACTCCAAGTGGAGAGACAGAGACAATGAGGAATTATCATCAAAAACTTCTATCGTCGGTGGTTTATCCGGAACCACAAAGAAGTCCGGATATTGTCAGGTATTACTTAGTGAGAATGACAAAAATGAGGAATTTATATCCATTATTTTAAATGCGTCCGACACTCAAAAATTAGATTCTGAGATTTTACATCTATTATCTCTAACATTCTAAAGGAATTATTATATTTCTATTAACTTGATTAAGATTGGAATTTTGTAGTTGTTTTTCAGTGATAGTTGTACTATAATTATAGTATAAATTATGGTTTTTAATGCATAAAGTACAATTTAATATCTGGCACCGCACATCTTATGTTGCGTCCACCATAAGGAGGAGATTACAATGATACAGATAATTTCAGGTGAAAAGGGTAAGGGCAAGACGAAGATCCTTATCGACAAGGTTAACACCGAAGTGAGAGCTGCAAAAGGAAGCATTGTTTATCTTGACAAAAGCAACAAGCACATGTACGAATTAAGTAACAAAATCAGATTAGTAAACGTACGGGATTATTTCATTGAGAATGATAGTGAGTTTATCGGTTTTATCTGTGGTATCATATCGGGCAATCACGATTTACAAGCGGTATATCTAGATAGTTTCCTCAAAATTGCTTATGTGAATAACGATAATTTAGAAAGAGTTTTCTCAAAACTTGAGAAAATATCAAGAGAATTTCATGTTGATTTCATTATTAGTCTTTCTATGAATGAAGATCAACTGCCAGAAAATGTTAAGAAGAATGTTATAGTATCTTTGTAAAGGAGATATTTTTAAAAAGATAAAGGAGCGATCGTTAAAACGTCGCTCCTATTTTTGTGACACTTATTCATTTCTTAATCTTCCGAAGAAGCTTAATGCATATAGACCTGAAACACCTACAAGTGCATAAACTATTCTGGATACAAGGGTCATATCACCAAAGATAGCTCTCACAAGGTCAAAACTGAAAAATCCGATTAGGCCCCAGTTTATTGCACCTATCACTACTAAAACGAGTGCTATATAGTCCAACGTTTTCATAACAAACCTCCTTCATATCATATGAATAATGAATAGCTCTTAATATCCCGGTTAAGTCCTACCTAATATAAAGAGATTGTTCTCTTTATATAGATTAACCATTTTTTTCGTTTTTATTCATATAACGGAGTAGCCAAAAATAAAAAGAGATATTTGTAGAAAATTTAATGTTTTTAGGAAAAATAAAAAAGGGGTTTAAAAATTACGCAAAAGTAAGTATAATACAAACAAGATGAATTGATAAGTCATTTCATTTGTGATGAAACAAATCAGGAGGCATAAACTTGGGCAATCAGAATAAAGTTGTAAAATTTAAGAAACGCAAAACGATAAATATCGGTGTTATTGTTTATCTGATCT
>JAEWEO010000107.1 GCA_023389295.1 Bacillota bacterium | reverse complement strand
CAGCAAACTTACCAGAATTATCAGCAGTATCAACAACCGCAAAAAAGAGATAATGGGATGGCAGTTGCATCCTTAGTGTGTGGTATTGTCGGTTTAGTTTTCTCTTGTTGTTTGGGTATTATTTCATTAATCGTTGGAATTGTAGGTGTTGTCTTAGGTATTATCTATCTTAAAAATCACAAGGATTCTTTTGATAAGAATGCCAGAACTATGGCTATTATAGGTATTATACTTTCTGCAATAGGAATCGTGTCCGGTATTGTGGCAATCATCAGTTTCTCCCTATTGTTAACTGATCAAAGCTTCTGGAATTTGTATAGTGATGAATTTAACTACCTATATTAAAAACCCTTAGAATGATATAATCAACTAAAATAAGAATTAAAAATAGACTTTTGCTTATGGCAACTTCATGGGCAAAAGTCTTTTTTGTATAGATTTTCAAAACAAGTGATAAAATTATTCCTACAAAGATACCCTTAAGGTGTTAAGTAGGGAGAAAAGTTGCGCAGGACAAAATACAGCAAAAGAAGAAAAATTAAGATAAGATAAAAGGCTAAACTACGGGGAAGAAGTTTAACTTGCTTACCAAAGCTGTAAGTCGCTAATTCTACATAAGCTAATAATGAAAGGATTAGCAGAAGGATTGGAACAATATTAAATCTTAGAGAAGTTAGGATATCTCCATGCAATAAGGCGGTTACACTACGGGTGTTACCACAGGAGGGACAATAAAGATGAAAGATGGAGTATATAACACAATCCGGAAAAATATCATAAGCAAGTGCAATTATCGGCGCTCGCAAGAGAAATAATAGCAGGATCGTAATCGGAAGTAGTAAGGTTAATAATTGGGGTAAAGTTTTATTGGACATTATATAACTCCATTTCATAGATTCATAATGTCCAATTATATCACAAGATTATTTATGAGGAAAGTACTCAGAGTAAATGAAAATAGCTTGTGGTTTTGGGTGTGAATGATATATAATAGGTAAAAATTCAGGGTACATACTGAGGAAAGAGTGAAGTTTTGCAAATCTTCACTCATAAAGTTTGTGTCTGGGTTACAAAATGTAAAAACGCTTGGCACAGACTTTATATGTATAGAAAACATACGCAGGAAAAGAGGAAATTATGGATATTAAGGAATACTTAAAAAATCACAGACTAATCCCGGATGGTTCCATGGGAACCTATTATTCGGAATTAGTATATCAAACAGGAGCAATATCCGAATATGCGAATTTTACTTCACCGGAGTTAATTGAGCAAATTCACCGTGATTATATAACAGCTGGTGCAAGAATACTTCGGACCAATACGTTTGCAGCGAATAGAGCAGTACTTAATATAGATGAAATGAAGCAAAGAGAGTTAATCAAAGCAGCCTGCCAGATAGCAAAAAAAGCAGTTGCGGCGGCAAGGTCAGAAAAAATGGCAGAGCCCATTTGGATATTTGGAGATATTGGACCAATACATGAGGATGGTGATACAACTAGTGAGGACATTCGTGCCCAATATCAGGCTATGTGTGATATATTTTTGGAGGAGGGTCTGGATGGAATTCATTTTGAGACCTTTTCCAGTCTTACAGATATAGAACCTATCGTAGCTTATATCAAATCGAAAAAAGAGGATATGTTCGTACTAACTACCTTCTCAGTGAATAGAAATGGGTATACGGGGGCAGGAATTAGTGCAGCGAGATTATTTGATCAGGTTAGTAAAATAGACGGAATTGATGGATGTGGTCTAAATTGCGGCGTGGGTTCCGGTCATATGTATCAGATTATGAAGAAATTATCATTCCCGTCCAATAAGTTTATCTATTGTGCTCCTAACGCCGGATATCCGGAGCAAATGCAGAACCGAATGATTTTTATGGATAACACGGAATATTTTACGGATAACATTAAATTAATTGCACAATTAGGAATAGATATCATTGGTGGATGTTGTGGAACGACACCGAACTATATTAAGGAATTAGATATAGCCATAGCTAAGGAACCTACTCTCCCTAAGAGAAACCAAAACACTCAGAGCCCGAGACAGGTGCAGCCTAGTAAGAATAATGAGTTCTATCAAATGCTTCAAAGCGGCAAAAAAGTAATTGCTGTAGAATTAGACCCACCCTTTGATGCCAATATTGATCAGGTAATGGAATGTGCACATCGATTAAAGGGCTGTGGGGCAGATGTAATTACCTTTGCAGATTCTCCCATGGGACGAAGCCGTGTCGATTCTGTTCTAATGAGTATTAAAATTGCAGAGGAGACGGGATTAACCGTTATGCCTCATGTCTGTTGTCGGGATCGTAACATGATATCGATGCGGTCGGTACTTTTAGGCTCCTATATTCATGATATCCGTAATCTTCTAATCGTTACAGGAGATCCGGTGCCGGGAGAAAACCGTACGAAGACAACAGGAGTCTTTGATTATAACTCCATGCAGCTGATGGAATATGTGAAGGAAATGAATGTAGAACATTTTACGGACGATCCTTTCTATTATGGCGGAGCACTGAACCAAGGTCGAGGAAGTTTAGACAAGGTGATCGAACGAATGCGAAGAAAAATTGAAGCAGGTGCTACATATTTTCTAACCCAGCCCATCTATTGCAAAGAAGAGGTGGAGCGAATTAAAATGATTAAGGACAGGTTGGATACGAAAATATTATGCGGCATTATGCCATTGGTAAGTTATCGTAATGCTTGCTTTATTAAGAATGAAATCAGCGGTATTCATGTACCGGATGAGATAGTAGCAAGGTATCAACCCGACATGTCCAAAGAAGAGGCACAGGAGGTCGGAATTGCCATTGCATTAGAGATGATGGAGCAACTGGAACCGATTTGCGATGGATTTTACTTTATGCTACCTTTTAACAGAGTTGCTATGCTAGAGAAAATATTGAACCATTAAAACAGGAGGAAAAAGATGACGAGGAAAGAATTTTTAGAACTGGTACAATCAAGAACGGTAATTCTTGATGGATCAACAGGAAGGAATCTTCAAATGAGAGGAATGCCGGTTGGTGTATGTCCTGAGAAATGGATACTTGATAATCCCTCGGTACTCATTGGACTTCAAAGAGAATTTCTGGAGGCAGGAACTGATATTTTATTTGCTCCAACTTTTACGGCAAATCGTATTAAACTTGCAGAATATGGTTTGGCAGATCAGATAGGAGAGATTAACCAAGGTTTGGTAGCCTTATCAAAAGCAGCAATAGAGGAATACCGTAATAAGACCGGTAATTCAAGAAAAGTTTATGTCGCTGGGGATTTGACTATGACAGGAGAACAGGTACAACCCTTGGGGCGACTAAGCTTTGAAGAATTGGTTGATCTCTATAAAGAACAGTTAAAATATCAATTGCAGGCGGGAATCGATTTGATTGTTGTTGAAACCATGATGAGTCTTCAAGAATGTAGAGCAGCACTACTGGCTGTGAAAGAATCCTGCGATCTTCCGGTTATGATAGCGTTAACTTTTGAAAATGGAAGGACTTTATTTGGAACAGATCCTAAGACAGCTGTAATTGTATTACAGAGCATGGGGGTAGATGCCATCGGATTAAATTGTTCCTCCGGACCGGATAAGATGCAAGATATCGTTAAGGAAATGAAGAAATATGCCCATGTTCCACTCATTGCTAAGCCAAATGCAGGCATTCCAAGGCTTGAGAATAATGAAACCGTTTTTCCCATGGAGGCTGAAGAATTTGCAATTGAAATGAAAAAACTTGTGGAGGCTGGAGTTAATATTGTAGGAGGATGTTGTGGAACGACACCAAAACATATACAACTCATGGTAGATGCCATCAAAGACTGTACATCAATGCCTTGGAAAACACAACATGTAAGAGCTCTCACAACGGAGCAGATGACAGTAGAGATTTCCTTAGACAATCGTTTGATGATTGTAGGAGAGCGTATCAACCCTACGGGAAAAAAGGATCTACAGGCAGAGCTTAGAGAAGGCAAGCTAACCCTTGTTAGGGAGATGGCAGAAGAACAGGTAGAACAGGGAGCTGACATCTTGGATGTTAATATGGGAATGAATGGCATTGATGAGAAGGATCTTATGCTGCAGGTTACGGAAGAGGTATTATCCGCCGCTAAGATTCCTCTATCCATCGATTCTAGCAATGTGTCTGTTATAGAAGCAGCGCTTAGAAGATATCCCGGAAGGGCCCTTATTAATTCCATTTCTCTGGAACGCGAAAAGTTTGAAAAGCTCATTCCGATTGCAAAGAAATATGGAGCTATGTTTATTTTACTACCCTTATCCGACAGAGGATTACCAAAAGATATGGAAGAGAAGAAGCAAATCATTCATACCATTATAGATAGGGCTTATGAATGTGGTTTATCAAAGGAGGATATTATCGTTGATGGGCTGGTTAATACCGTTGGAGCCAATCAAAATGCTGCGACGGAGGCTCTTCAAACCATAAGATATTGTAAAGAGGAACTTGGGGTAGCGACCATTATTGGTTTATCGAATATCTCCTTTGGATTACCCGAACGCCAGTATATTAATAGTACCTTTTTATCTTTTGCGGCTATGGCTGGACTGACTATGGCAATTGCTAACCCTTCCCAGGATTTATTGATGAATACGGCAGCAGCTGCTGATTTACTGCTTGGAGTGGAAGGGAGTGCAGAACGCTATATTGCAAGAGCTACCACAAGGCCGACCTTAGTTGCAGCAGCACCACAGAAAGAGTCTATAGAAATTGGTGCTAATAAAGAAGCAAAAGAGACGAAGGATAAAGAACTAGGACTATCAGAGCAACAAAGACGCATTTATCAAGCGGTAGTAAAGGGTAATAAAAGGGATATTGTAGCGCTTGTAAAGAAGGAATTAGATGATAGTATTTCCCCGGATACGTTAATAGAACAGGTTTTAATTCCGGCAATTAATGAGGTGGGGCGGCTCTATGATAGCCAAAGGTATTTCCTACCACAATTAATTGCAGGTGCAGAAGCAATGAAGACAGCCATTGATTATCTGGAACCCCTACTTCAAAAAGAGGAATCCTCTAAGGTCTCATGCACCGTAGTAATAGCTACAGTTGCGGGTGATATTCATGATATTGGTAAAAATCTAGTTACCTTAATGCTTAAGAATTATGGTTTCCGTGTCATTGACCTTGGTAAAGATGTTCCTACTGAAGTTATTCTACGTACAGCTAAAGAAGAAAACGCGGACATCATCGCTTTGTCAGCCCTTATGACCACAACCATGGTGGAGATGAAGAATGTTGTACAATTAGCTAGAGAACAAGGAGTGAAGGCTAAAATTATCATTGGTGGAGCCGTTGTTACAGAAAGCTACAAGGAGGAGATTGGTGCAGACGGTTATTCTAGCGATGCAGGATCTGCAGTTACCTTAGTAAGGGAATTGACCAACCAATAAGATTTATGATAAAGCTAAATTAGTAAATAGAGTGTTAGACTTATGTTAGAGTTAGTAGGAAAATGAATATATTTTGATAAAGAGATGTTTTAAAATAATAAAAACACATAAAATATGCTCCCCTTAGTAAGTTTAAGGAGGAGCATATTTATGTCTGAATTTATGTTTTGAAGCTATGTTTTGAAACTGATATATGTTCAATTTTTATTTAATGATACAGCTAACAAATTTAATTACTAAACTTTACATATGAAATACATCCATACTTATCACAGGATGTAAATCCCATCTTTTCATAAAAGGCTTTTGTTTTAGGTTCATTATCAGTTAGAAGAACTTTTTGATATACATCCTTATACTTGTTCATCACATCTGTAATAAGTTTTGAACCAATACCCATATGCTGATTGGCTCTAAAAACAACGATGTCTTGTACATAAATTATTGAAGAACCATCACCAACAACTCGTACTGCACCAAGCAATTTATCATCACACCAAGCAGTCAGAATTAATAGAGAATTTTCATATGCTTTTTGAAGCATATCAGTATTATTAGTATAATTACTCCACCCAACATCTTCGTATAAAGCTATTAAGTCGTCTAGGCATGGGATCACATTTTCTTTCAATTCATAGTTCATCAAAATACTCCTCTCAACTATGTTTTCATGTATTTTTAGTAAAACTATGAAGCCAGTCAGCTTTTTTATAATAAATAAGAAATGCAATGGAGCTAAGAGACCAGGTTAATGGGTATGCCCAAAAGATGACCCGAATATCCGGTATTATACGTACCATTATGGTTATATAGGTAATGCGGATGGCACACCAACACACAAGCATGACAACCATGGGTACAGTAGATTTACCGGCACCCCTTAAGATTCCCGCTAGGCAGTGAGAAAGGGCTAGAAGGCAATAAAACAATGCTTCCGTTCTTGTCTGCATTACGCCGTAAGAAATGACGTCAGGCTGATCGTTAAAGAAGCGAACTAATACGGGTGCCAATACCCATAATAGAACTCCAACGGCTTCTGCTAACAATACCCCGGCTAAGATCCCGAAACGAGCACCTTTTTTGACTCGTTCATATTGCTTCGCTCCAAGATTCTGTCCGATGAAGGTTGTTAAAGCAACACTAAAGCTTGTTATTGGTAAAAATGCAAAGCCTTCTAGCTTTGAGTAACTACCACATCCAGCCATAGCAACAGCACCAAATTGATTAATGTTGGACTGAACAATGACATTTGCAAAGCCAATGACCGAGTTTTGAACACCGGTAGGGATACCCATTTTTAAAAGACTTGAAAGCATTTTAGGATGAATACGTATTTGTCTTACATCAACTCGGTGGACTCCATCAACTCGAAGAAGCTTAGTAAAGCCAAGAATAGCACTAACAAATTGGGATATTACAGTTGCAATAGCTGCACCACCGATACCAAAATCCAGCACAGCAACAAATAAAATATCCAAAACTACATTGATTATGGCCGCGATAATTAGATATTGAAGTGGGTGTTTACTGTCGCCAACAGCCTGAAAAATACCCATGCATGCATTATACATAACAATACCAATGCCACCGGCAAAATATAATCGAAAATATGTAATAGAACTCGGAAGTACGTCCTCGGGCGTTCCCATCTTCTTTAACATCCAAGGTGAAAACACCATACCGAATACGGTTACAATAATTCCTGCTATTAGTGCAAAAGCAATGGTGGTGTGCACGGCAACGGATAGTTCTTCCTTGTCATTTGCTCCGAAATAACGGGCAATAATTACACCTGCTCCCACGAAGATGCCACTGATAAAGCCAACAATTAAAAAAATCAAGCTGCCGGAGGAGCTTACAGCAGCGAGAGCATGCTCTCCAAGCACATTTCCGACAACTAGGGAATCTACAATATTATAAAGTTGTTGAAATAAATTTCCCAAAAAGATGGGCATAGCAAATAGTAGTATTTTTTTAGAAATTTTTCCTTCAGTCAAAGTTCTCTCCGTCCTGTCCTGTTATTATTCATCATAATATGATAGTTGAAGTAAAGAATATATGCAAGACCAAAATAATTAATGTAGCATCCAACTATATCCTACTCTTTTCTTGTAATTCATATGAGGAAGGTGCTTTTTTATTCACAATATAGATGCCAAGGCCTACAAGAAGTAAGGCCAGGATGTTGTACCAGGTTAATAGA
>JAEWEO010000279.1 GCA_023389295.1 Bacillota bacterium | reverse complement strand
TCGATATTCATTGCTATTCCAGAGGATGATTTCTTCGCTAAAACGGCTCAAATGCATCATAATAGTGGATAATGCACTAAGAAGTTCAATCAGATAATCCCGGTCAGACACACTATCCATACTATTTAATGTTGGTCCGTCAAAATCAAGTAAAGACGAAGTGTAGTAACGATCCAAAGGATAGGTAGTTCCGGCAAGAGCTCCGGAGCCAAGGGGTGATAAATTCATTCGCTTCATGATATCGGCTAATCTGGAGCGATCTCTTTTTAACATTTCAAAATAAGCACCAAGATGATGGGCAAGGCTTACCGGTTGTGCCTTTTGTAGGTGAGTAAAGCCAGGCATAATAGTACCCGTATTTGCTTTCATGATGGAATGAAGCTCTGACATCAAATCTTTTATTAGACCATCAATCTCCATAATTTCATCCCTTGTATACAACTTCATATCAAGTGCTACCTGATCGTTACGGCTTCTACCGGTATGAAGCTTTTTCCCGGTTTCTCCAATTCGGTCAATCAGGTGAGCTTCTACAAAGCTATGAATATCCTCATGTTCTGCATTTATTTCTAAGCTTCCATTAGAGATTTCCTCCATAATTCCAAGCAATCCGTCGATAATCTGGTGCTTTTCATTCTCAGAGATGATATTCTGTTTTGCCAACATAGTAACATGTGCAATACTTCCTTCAATATCCTGTTTATATAATTTCTGGTCAAAGGAGATCGATGCATTAAAATTATGTACTAAAAGATTCGTCTCCTTCGTAAAGCGTCCGCCCCAAAGTTTCATTGAATTTACCTCATTTCTATCTGATTTTCTTGGGAAAGTTGTTCCATGAATATAATTTATTTTATATATTACCTTCTTTTATTGAAAGATGCAAGTATAAAATTATAAATATGCAAAATGATATAAATAATATACAGATCACATACATATATATAGTAAATAGAACAAGTAGTAGTATAAATATACAATATGTGATTTGTACAAACCCAGGAAGCATAAAGGACATCGAAAGAAAAGAAATTCTTCGATGCCCTAATATTTTTATTATAAATTATATAATTTGGTATACTTTTCCTTTAGATAATTTACATAGTAATCAGCTCTGAATTTTTCACCGCATACAGCTTCCAGTATCTCATTTGTATTCTTGACTGCACCGTATTTATGAATATTATCTCTTAAGAATTCACGTATCGGAGTTAAATTACCCTCTTTGAGATATTGATCAATTGGCATATTTTCTTTCATGCAGGCAAAAATCTGGGAAGCAACCGCGGTTCCTATAGCATAGGAAGGGAAGTAACCAAATTCACCCCAGGACCAATGAGTATCCTGTAGAATTCCTTCCGTATCAGTAGAAGGAGTAATTCCCATGTATTCTTCGTATTTCTCATTCCAAACCTTTGGAAGCTGGTCCACATCAATTTCTTCGCTAAAGATCATTTTTTCAATTTCATAACGGATGATAATATGAAGACAGTAGGAGAGTTCGTCGGCTTCCGTACGAATTAAATTCGGTTCTGCCTTGTTAATACCTTTGATGAAATGCTCCAAAGTTATATTGGATAGATTTTCAGGATAGGTAGCAACTAATTTATCATAGAGCGGCTCCCAGAACTCCGTACTTCTTCCTAGAAGATTCTCATAGAATCGAGATTGGGATTCATGCATACCCATGGAAGCACCACCACCAACTAAGGTCTGAGTTATGGAGTCGTCAATGTTCATTTCATAGATAGCATGGCCACTTTCATGGATGATAGAGAACATAGCACTCTCCAAATTATCCTCTATAAAACGATTGGTGATACGAACATCATGATTATGCAGCTGCAGGGTGAAGGGATGTGCACTTTCTGCAATTACACCACGATTAAAGTCAAATCCAACATAGCCAGCTAGATATTTGCAAAATTGTCTCTGCTTATCTGTATCATATTTTAAATAGTTATAACTCTTATCTATAGTATCAGATTTTTTAGAAACTTCCTTTAACAAAGGAATAATTTCTTCTTTAACCTGATGAAAGAAGGTATCCAATTCCGGAATCATAAAGCATTCGTCGTAATCGCTGAGTAATACCTCGTAAGGTTGCTTGCCCTCCTTTGCACGATAGCTTGCAAATTTCTTTTTGTACTCGATAATCTTTTTCAGATATGGAGCAAAGTCTTCATAACGATTATCCTTTTTCGCTTTCGACCATTTGCGACCGGATACGGAAGTCAGCTCATTAAAGGCACGGTATTCCTCCGGTGGTATGCTTTCTAATTGCTCATATGTTTTAGCTAACTCTTTTACGATAGCTTTCTCAGTATCAGTTAATTGCTCCTGTTCCTTTTCTTCCTGAAGTTTTTTTAAGAGCTTTCTGACATCATCATTAATCATGCTCTTCATGAACTCGTCTGAAAGAATTCCGACTACCTTTGATGTGTATTCTGCCGCTTCAAAAGGAGCAGTTGTCTGGTCGTCCCATTCAAACATGCTTCTTGCGGTTTGTAAAGCCATTGACTTATCAAGTAATGGCTGGAGTTTTTCAAATGTTTTGCTCATAGTTCTCCTTTCTGCCGATTCGCTCGACTCCCATAGTATGTTTTTCTAACTTTTCCAAATTAGTATATCAATTTTTAAAGGATATAGCAATCCAATTAATGACAGCTGTTCATAAAAATTTGAATTGAATTCAATTATTTGGTATAATTACTCTTAGCAAAAAATGTTAAGAAAAGGAGCTGGCGGATATCTTTGGACAGCTTATAAGGATTGCGGATTATTACCAGATAGATTTATTAGAAGCTCATATTGCGGCAAGAGAAGATGAAGATGATTGCCTAAAGAGAATGGGGGTATGAATTAACACCAACAATTTATCACTTGCTTGGATAGCAAACTTTCGTTAGAATAGAAATGTGATACCACATTATAACATTTTTGTGATTTGAATCACGGAATTTTATACCTTGGCAATTATACTTAAAACAAGGAAAGTATTATCAGCAGGAGATTAAGAATATTTTCCAGCTTTATGTAAAGAATAGAAATGATTATATGCCAAAAAATAATATATCATGTTTGAAAGGATGGATAAACATTATGAATAATTTGATGATTGAAAAAATAATCGGAAGAGAAATTCTTGATTCCAGAGGCAATCCGACAGTAGAAGCTGAGGTTACTCTGGCAGACGGAAGCGTAGGAAGAGCAGCGGTACCCTCCGGTGCCTCCACAGGGGCATTTGAAGCAGTAGAGCTTCGTGACGGAGATAAGAGCAGATATCTTGGTACTGGTGTTAGAAAGGCAGTAGAGAATGTTAATACATTAATCGCTTATGAGCTAAAGGGAATGATTGCAACCGATCAGACAGAAATCGATGCTAAGATGTTGGCACTCGATGGTACGGAAAACAAAGGAAAGTTAGGTGCAAATGCAATCCTTAGTGTATCTCTAGCTACCGCGAAAGCAGCAGCAGCGTCCTTAAAATTACCGTTATATCGTTACCTAGGTGGTGTAAATGCAAAGACTCTTCCGGTTCCTATGATGAATATCATCAATGGTGGAAAGCATGCGGATTCCAGCCTTAATATTCAAGAGTTTATGATTATGCCTGTAGGTGCTAAGAGTTTCTCAGAAGCGTTGGAGCATAGTGCAACAGTTTTCCACACTTTAAAGAAATTGTTAAAGAATGATGGATATGTAACAGCAGTTGGAGATGAAGGTGGTTTTGCACCAAAGTTTTCTAGCGATACACAAGCGCTTGATTATATTGTAAAAGCAATCGAAGCAGCCGGATATGTACCGGGGAAAGATTTCTATATAGCAATAGATGCTGCAGCAACGGAAATGTATGATGAAGCAAAGAAGGCCGGAAGAGAAGGAGACTATTTATTCTGGAAATCCGGTGAATATAAGACGGTTGAAGAAATGGTAGACTTCTGGGATGATGTATGCAAACGTTATCCTGTTATCTCGCTTGAGGATGGCTTGTCAGAAGAAGACTGGAAGGGTTGGAAACTCTTAACCGAGCGTCTTGGTGACAAAATTCAATTAGTAGGTGACGACCTGTTTGTAACCAATACAAGCCGTGTTAAAGACGGTATTAATCAAGGTGTATCCAATTCTGTACTTATAAAATTCAATCAGATCGGTTCCTTGACAGAAACCCTCGACGCGATCGAGATGGCTAAGAATAATCGTTGGACTGCAGTAGTTTCCCACCGTTCTGGTGAAACAGAAGACGTAACCTTAGCAGATATTGCAGTTGCAACAAATGCAGGTCAGATTAAGACCGGTGCACCTTCAAGAACAGATCGTGTTGCAAAGTATAATCAGCTTCTACGTATCGAACAGGAGCTTGGTGCTTCTGCAAGATACCTTGGAATGGATGCATTTAAGGTTTTAAGATAGTCAAAAACTAAAATATTAAGAGCACAACCAAAAGGGAGCATCTCACAGTAACTGGAGATGCTCCCTCTGTTATAGCACTAATCCTATTAATACTTAAGTAAATATTCTCTCTTTAGTATTCTTCCACTAAGTCCAGAAGATAAGGTTCTCCATGACCGGGATAAATCATATTCACATGGTAGTTTTTGATCATATTCCAGCTATCTTCTATAACTAGATCATAATAAGCGTCCTTTATATCATAAGCAGGAAGATCTCCTGTGAACGCACAGTTATTATTTAAAATAAGACTCACACTATCATCACTATGTCCCGGCGTAGCAATTAACTCACCTTCAACTCCGATAGAACTTAAGAAATCACCGGAATCATGGTCCGATACTACAATCGCATTATTTAAGACGATATCCTTAAAATTAGCCTTAGGATTTTTCTTGTAAAAGAGATTTAGTTCCTTCATATAGGGAACCTGATTTTCATGCACAATTAAATTAGTTCCTAAATCACGAAGATTTTGGGTAAGTCCGGCGTGATCTGGATGAAAATGTGTAATGAAAAGATAATTAATCTCATATACGGAAAGGTCATTTTGACTTAGCAACTGCAATAATTTAGAGAATGTATCGGGTAATCCGGTATCTACTAATAGCCATCCGTCATTGGAGGGTACTAGGTAACAATTTGTGGCATTATTGATTAATTTGATCATATTCAATGAAATCACCTCTGTGTTTTCTGTATCAGATAATTAGTTTGTGCAAAATTATAACATGTCTATTACAATATTGTAAGATAAATATTTGAAATTTTTGTGAAATATCTTTTTTGTATTCGAAATCAGTAGGAATTTTAAGTGTAAAAGTGCGTTCAATTAAGAAAATAACTGTTATGTAAGGTGGGAAGTATACTGTCGCGAAAAAAGCTGCACCCTGCGGTACAGCTTATTACTAGGTTAACATTTTCCTTCGTGTCTCACCTCGTAAGGCTTATCTATTTTGCATCGGTAGGCTTTAATAATGTTTCCGGTCACCATTTTTAATGTCCTGTCTATATTGATATCAGGGTTCCACTGATAAGGCATGTTATCATACATGGAGGAAGTTTCTAACATCGAATCGTCATAGTGGCTAACCGGAACGCTTGCTATTTCATATTGTGTATACACAAGAGCACCTCGCAATGATATTTGTCCCTTTTACTATATAACGATTTGGAACAAAATACAAGTAGAACTATGGTCCGGTAGAAATAAAAATTTAAAAAATTATGTATCTTTTTATATTTCTTTACTACCAAAGGAGTTTACCTTCTTCTGTAGTTCAACAAAGATAATTGGTGCAAAGGAGAGACACAGTGTAATTGCCCATTGCCTTAAGTTCAACGGAACTACCTCAAATACTCTGGATAGGATAGGAATCGTTATAACTGCAATTTGTAAAAAAGCACAGATGCAAAAAGAAAGAACGAGTTTTCTATTTCCAAAGAGTCCAATCTCAGAGAGGGAATGTTCGCTTCGCATATTAAAAGAGTGGAACAGCTGTGATAAGCTTAGTACCGCAAAGGCCATAGTCCTGCCAACCCAAGGTATGAAGTTCGAGGAATTTTGGGCACCCTTATGCATAAGGGCTTCAAAAGTTGGGATGTCATAATAATGATATCCGATAATGAAAGCTAGTAGTGCCAAACAACCAATCATACAACCTTCTATAATAATCTTGATAGCAAGACCATCGGCAAACATACCTTTGCTTGGGGATACAGGTTTTTTGAGCATAATGTCTTTTGCTGCCGGCTCTACTCCAAGGGATATAG
Source organism: Bacillota bacterium (assembly GCA_023389295.1). Classification (GTDB taxonomy): domain Bacteria; phylum Bacillota; class Clostridia; order Lachnospirales; family Lachnospiraceae; genus Mobilitalea. The sequence goes on along the minus strand of JAEWEO010000279.1, from coordinate 45,557 downwards.
CAGGAAGGGAGTCTGTTACTAGGTTAACCCAAAGAAGCTGAACTGCTACTAGGGGGGTAGGAAGACCAAGTAAAATTGCAACAAAAATGGTTAATATCTCACCGATATTACTGGAGAGTAAGAAATGCACGGCTTTCTTAATGTTATCATAGATACCGCGACCTTCTTTCACGGCGGATACTATGGTTGCAAAATTATCATCAGTTAAAATCATATCAGCTGCATTTTTTGCAACATCAGTTCCGGTTATTCCCATAGCACAGCCGATATCAGCAGCTTTTAAAGCCGGTGCATCGTTTACGCCGTCCCCCGTCATGGCAACGACCTCACCCTGACTTTGGAAGGCCTTTACGATTCGTACCTTATGTTCTGGAGATACACGAGCAAATACACTATACTTGGTAATTTTTGCAGCAAGATCCTCGTTACTCATACGAGAGAGAGTTTCTCCCGTAATTGCCTCATCCCTATCCGTTAAGATACCCAACTCTTTTGCAATTGCTTTAGCAGTCAGAATGTGATCACCGGTAATCATAACTGGTTTAATGCCGGCCTGTCGGCAAAGATAGACAGCTTCTTTGACTTCTTCTCTTGGAGGATCGATCATTCCGATGAGACCAACAAAGGTAAGATCATTTTCTAGTTCGGAGGGTGATAACTTATTTCCTGATCTAGGAAGGTTTTTATAAGCTACTGCGATTACACGCAGAGCTTTCTGTGTCATTTCATTATTTAGAACATTTAACCTGCTTTTTTCCTTACTGGTAAAAGGATATTGTTTGCCGTTTCTATAATATTGAGTACATCGATTGATCATAAAATCAAAGGCACCCTTTGTGATACTACGATTAGTATTATCATCGGAACTGTGTACGGTTGTCATGAGCTTTCTAGCAGAATCAAAAGGTATTTCATAAACTCTGTGATAAGCTTTGTCTAGTTCTAATTTGTTAGAACCAAAGTGGTAAGCGGCTAAAACTAGGGCCTTCTCCGTAGGTTCACCGTTTACGGTTACATTATTCTTCTCTATTTCAAGTATGGCATCATTACACAAAGCAGCATGGGAGAGCAAGAAAGATCCAAACTCACTATCCATTTTTTCCTGACCGTTGATGGAGCAAATCTGAGTCACAGTCATAACATTTTGTGTTAGTGTACCTGTCTTGTCGGAGCAAATCACGGTAGCACTACCAAGTGTTTCAACCGCCGGTAGTTTACGAATTACGGCATTCTTTTTTGCCATGCGCTGAACACCTAGGGAAAGCATAATTGTAACAATTGCCGGAAGACCCTCGGGTATTGCAGCAACAGCTAAGCTTACGGAGGTCATAAACATATCAAAGATAGGAATTCGCTTAATCAGACCCATAATAAATATAGCAACGCAGATCAAGATGGCAGCGATACCAAGGACTTTACCGGTACTTGCTAAACGCTTTTGTAAGGGAGTCATTGGAGTTTCGTCCTCCATGATGAGATTTGCAATATGACCCACTTGTGTATTCATTCCCGTCTCTGTTACGACTGCAAGACCTCGGCCATAGGTAACGGTGCTGGTTGACATTACCATATTAATCCGGTCACCTATATGGGCCTCTGTTTTTAACTTGGTTTCGGCAACTTTATCCACAGGATGTGATTCACCCGTAAGAGAGGCTTCCTCAACCTTAAGATTTACCGAAGTGATAAGCCTTGCATCAGCGGGTACATAGCACCCAGTTTCCAGTAGAATGATATCTCCGGGGACAAGTTCTTGAGAATCTACAATACTTACCTTACCGTCTCTAAGCACATGGGCAGTAGGAGCTGACATTTTTTTTAGAGCCTCTAAAGCCTTTTCCGCTTTTGATTCCTGCAAGACTCCTAAGGTGGCATTCAAGCAGATGATGAGTAAGATGATAATAGGATCAACATAATCCGGTGCGCCTTCTATATAGGAAACGATAAAGGATACGATGGCGGCAAATATCAGTATGATTATCATGAAGTCAGCAAATTGCGCAAAAAACTTCATTAGAAGGCTCTTACCCTTTTTTGTGGTTAAGAGGTTTTTTCCGTATGTTAGCTGGCGTGTCTTAACTTCTTTGGTGGTTAATCCTTGATCAATGGATACATTTAAATTTTTTATTGTTTCTTCTATGGATAAGCTGTGCCAGTTCATTGTGTCACTCCTCGTGGCAAATCTTCTTTTAATTATATGACTTAGGCTTGGGAATATGATATATTAGCCAGTAACATCTGCTTTGTTGTTTGTTCGACTCTTTTTTACTTTTTTAAAAATAAAATTACCTGCAATAAACACGACACAAATAATCACAATAGGAATTAAATTGTGCTTATACCGGGCATAGTATTCACCAACTTGCTTATAATTCTCTCGCAAAATGTAACCAAGACCGATGAGTAAGGTATTCCAGACTGTGATTCCTAAGGCAGAGGCTGTAAAATATGTAACTGGATTTAATTTGGAAGCACCGGCAATGAGAGCGATGTAAGTACGAATTAATGGAATAACCCTACCGATACATACAGCAGATGCGCCGTGAATAGCAAATTTTTCATTGGCAGCATCAATCCCCTTTTTTGCTTTTGGAAATTTGGTTGTGATAGCATGAAGGATTGCTCCACCGCCATACCATCCGATGCAAAAGCAAATTCCGGTCCCAATTAAACCGGCAATAATACTAAGAGATAGTATGACAAAATAATTTGTATGGTTGATTGAGGCAACCGCTCCGCAAAAGGGTAAAACGATTTCACTGGACACAGGAAAGCAAGCATATTCCAGCATTATAATGATAAACATGGCGATTAATCCATAATCATAAATGAGATTAGTAAGAAAATTCATGCAAACTCCTTAAAAACATTATTTTTTACATCATATTCACAAAAAATTCAATTCATACGTTTTATAAAACGAGAAGGATTAGATTGTTGTCTTTCAAAGAAAACAATAGGTATAATACGCCCGAAAGATTTGTCTACTTAAGAAAAATCTTGACAAAATCCGTGGATATGTATATATTAAATAGTATTAAAGATTAAAACATGAAAAGCATGGATAAGGAGTATTAAGAGCTTTAGTGCTTACAGAGAGCTGTCGGTTGGTGGAAGGCAGCAGCAACGAACTCCCAACTCGCCTTTGAGCTCTCTTGCTGAACGATTAGTAGGTAAGAGCGGTATTCCCGTTATCGATATCAAGTGCGTCGGCATAGCAGCTATGGCTGTAGATGCTGATGAAATAGAGTGGTACCACGGAAGTCACCTTTCGTCTCTTTGTTGAGGCGGAAGTTTTTTTTAGCGATTTTTTACCACAGTAGGCAGTATGGGAATACCAATTATGGAAATAAATAAAAAATATGATGAATCATCATTGATAGGAGGAGAAATTATGGCAACACCTTATAATCATAAGGAAGTCGAGAAAAAGTGGAGAAAGCATTGGGAAGAGAAGCCCGTAAATATAAATGACGGTACAAAGCCCAAATACTATTGTTTGGATATGTTCCCGTACCCATCCGGTAGCGGTCTTCATGTCGGACATTGGAGAGGCTATGTAATCAGCGATGTTTGGAGTCGTTATAAGATCTTAAAGGGATATTATATTATTCATCCCATGGGTTGGGATGCCTTTGGTCTTCCTGCAGAAAATTATGCGATTAAGATGGGAGTACATCCTAGCAAATCAACAGCGGAAAATGTAGCAAATATTAAGAAACAGATTAATGAAATTGCTGCTATCTATGACTGGGATATGGAGGTTAATACCACCGACCCGAATTTTTATAAGTGGACCCAATGGATCTTTGTTAAAATGTTCAAAGCAGGCTTAGCATATGAGAAGGAGATGCCAATCAACTGGTGTCCTTCCTGTAAGACCGGTCTTGCCAATGAAGAGGTAGTAAATGGTGAATGTGAGCGTTGCGGCTCAACTGTTACCAAGAAAAACTTGAAACAATGGATGTTAAAGATAACAGAATATGCGGAGCGTCTCTTAGAAGATTTGAATAAGCTTGACTGGCCGGAGAAGGTTAAGAAGATGCAATCCGACTGGATTGGTAAGAGCTACGGTGCAGAGGTTGATTTTACTGTAGATGGTACGGATAAATCAATTCGCGTATATACCACAAGACCCGATACTCTGTATGGTGCAACCTTTATGGTATTAGCTCCAGAGCATGCAATGGCAAAGGAACTTGCTACTGATGAGACGAGAGCGGCAGTAGAAGATTATATTTTCAAATCCTCCATGAGATCCTCCGTTGATCGTTTGCAGGATAAAGAAAAGACTGGTGTATTTACCGGAAGTTATGCTGTTAATCCGATTACAAAGAAATTAATTCCAATCTGGTTATCAGACTACGTACTTGCAGATTATGGTACCGGAGCGATCATGTGTGTTCCTGCTCATGACGATAGAGACTTTGAATTTGCGACGAAGTTTGGTATTCCGATTGTTCAGGTTATATCACCGGACGGTAAAGAGAATCCTAATTTGACCGAGGCTTATACGGAAGCCGGAATAATGATTAATTCCGGTGAATGGAATGGTATGAATTCTGAGAAGGCAAAGAAGGAAGTTCCGGATCAGCTAGATGCATTAGGTATTGGTAAGAAGACCGTTAACTATAAGCTACGTGACTGGGTATTCTCAAGACAACGTTATTGGGGAGAGCCTATTCCGATTGTTCATTGTGAACATTGTGGTGCCGTTCCGGTACCGGAGGAGCAGCTTCCGCTATTGTTACCAGAAGTAGAGAAATATCAACCCACCGGTACGGGTGAATCACCGTTAGCGGATATTCATGAATGGGTGAATACCACCTGTCCAACCTGTGGTGCCCCTGCGAAGAGAGAAACCAATACGATGCCTCAGTGGGCAGGTTCCTCTTGGTATTTCCTTCGTTATGTTGATAGTAAAAACGATAAAGAATTAGTATCAAAGGAAAAAGCACATGAATTACTTCCGGTTGATATGTACATTGGTGGTGTAGAACATGCAGTATTACACTTGCTATATTCCAGATTTTATACAAAATTCCTTTTTGATATCGGAGTAGTAGATTTTGATGAACCTTTTACTAAGCTCTTCAATCAGGGTATGATTGGAAAGAACGGGGCTAAGATGAGTAAATCAAAGGGTAATGTTGTTTCACCTGATGATCTGGTGAACGATTATGGTTGTGATTCCCTTAGAATGTATGAATTGTTCGTAGGGCCACCGGAACTAGATTCTGAATGGGATGATAGGGGGATCGATGGTGTATACCGCTTTATTAACCGTTTCTATAACCTGGTTATGGATAACAAGGATAGTAAGGTGGAAGCAACTGAGGAGATGGTGAAGCTTCGTCATCGTATGATTTATGATATTACAACTCGTCTTGAGACCTTCAGCTTAAATACCGTGGTTAGTGGATTCATGGAATACAACAATAAGATGTTGGATATTGCTAAGAGAGCAGGCGGACTTGATAAGGAAACCTTAGAAACAGCGGTAATCCTATTAGCACCGTTTATCCCTCATGTTAGTGAGGAGCTTTGGGCACAGCTTGGTAACGCAGAGTCTGTATTTAAAAATACCTGGCCGGAGTATGATGAAGAGAAGATGAAGGATAGTGAAATCGAAATCGCTGTTCAAATTAACGGTAAGACTAAGACAACGATTAAGGTTGCAGCAGATGCAGCAAAGGATTCAATCCTATCTACAGCCAAAGAAGCAGTAGCAGATAAGATGACCGGACAGATCATAAAAGAAATCTATGTTCCCGGTAAGATTGTCAATATCGTAGTAAAGTAAACTAAAAGGAATTAATAATGTCATAATTATAAAAAGAAGTTTTAGACCTAAGAGAAATCTTTGTAAGGAGGATTTCCTTAGGTCTTTTCATATTGGTGTTAAACTAAGAGTATAAAAATTCTTGGTTTTACTGTATCTACGATTAAGGACGAATAGATCCGTTAAGAAAGAAAATGTTCGTTCTAATTAGAAAATATAGTAAATACTTGAATTATCATGTATTTCTGTTATCATAATCTAGAAATAGTAAAATAATCTACCATACCGATACTTATTATGTTAAAATGTAAATTGCTAGATTCCATTAGATAATATTCAAAATTTTGAATTGTTTTAATATAATATAATGTCTATCTATATGTATTAGACAGGTCGACGAAGATAGGGAGGATAACGATGAAGTTAATAGCAAAATTTTCGAAAAAGGATCTGTGGGCCATACCAAATATTCTATGTTATATAAGGTTTTTATTAATACCTGTATTTGTAGTACTTTATATGAAAGCTTCTTATCCAAAAGAATATCTTCGCGCAGCTGCAGTAGTACTTCTATCCGGATTAACTGATTTTCTAGATGGCTTTATTGCTCGCAAATTCAATATGATTACGGAGCTTGGTAAAATCATAGATCCGCTGGCAGATAAATTAACCCAGGCGGCCCTCATCTTTGTATTAGTTGTAAAAATAGAATGGATGTTTTTACTTTCAATTCTTTTTGTTATTATGCAATTGTTTTTATTAATTGCAGGCCTAGTTATGTTGAAGAAGGGTACTAAGTTAAATGGTGCGAAATGGTTTGGTAAAGTATCCACTACCGTATTTTATGTAGTTATGTTCGTTCTTGTTTCGATACCTAACTTAAATAGGAATGCTACGAATATCTTAATGCTAATCTGCGGTGCATTTCTTTTGCTATCATTTCTTTTATATATCAAAGAGTACAGAAGCTTATATCGCGACCTCAAAGCAGCAAAAGAATTAATGGAAAAGTAATAAAAAAGAAGAATATTTAAAAAAGAAGTATAGAAAATATAAGAGTAAAAAAATATAAGAGTAAAAAAATATAAGAGTATCAAAATATAAGAGTATCAAAATATAAGAGTAAAGAAAATATAAGAGTATCAAAAATAAAGGGTAATGGCAAAATAATGCCATTACCCTTTATTTTTAAATACATACTTTATAAATGTCTACTAGATTGACATTATGGAATAGTAGATTCGATGAATATCTTCTTGAGAGGTTAGAATTTAAACGAATTTATTCTCTCTTGTAATTGCTCTGATAGCATTTGCAATTCTGTAGCGTGCTTTGTAATGTTGTCCATAGTGATATTGATTTGCTCCGTAGAAGCAGTTACCTCTTCTGTCGCTGAGGCTGATTCTTGTGAGATTGCTGAAATATTTTCAATCTGTCCAACGATACTGTCCTTCTTCAAACCCATTTCATGAATGTTATTTTTAATGTTTGATACTCGATCGGATAAGTTCTTAACAGCTTCCATAATATCATGGAATACTTTTTGCGTCTCTATAACAAGTGAAACCTGGTCCTGTACATTTTGGTTCGTAATTTCCATTGCCTCAACGGAGAGCGTGGTTTTCTTACTAATATCCTCTACGATGGTCTTAATCTTTACCGTTGAGAATTTGGATTGTTCTGCCAACTTTCTTATCTCGTTTGCAACAACTGCAAATCCTTTTCCGCTTTCGCCTGCTCTTGCAGCTTCAATGGAGGCATTTAATGCAAGAAGGTTGGTTTGTTCCGTGATTAAGTCAATAGTATCAGAAATTGCATCGATCTGTTTTATGCTTTCGCTGGTTTCAAATACCAATTCAGAAACGGTGGCTGTAGATTTCTTGGTTATATCTGATTTCTGTGTCAGAGAATCAACGCGGTCCAAACCTTGCGCTGTAAGATTTCTGGCATCTTGTGACAAACGATCCATTAAATCCGTAGATAATTCTATGGAGTCTAATTCATTTGAAAGCTCGGATACACCACTAGCACCATCCGCCGAATTCTGAGCCTGTTCCATCGCTCCTTTTGCTACTTCTTCTACAGCACGAGATACTTCACCAACGGATGAGCTGGTTTCTTCAGCCATATTGGATAGGGTAATGGAGGTATCAAGTACCGTAATAGAGGCATCGCTAACATTTCTTATTAATTTGGATATATTACCCGCCATATCGTTGAAATGTTCCCCAATTAGCTGGAATTCATCCCAGGATTTAATAGTGACTTTTGTAGTTAAGTCACCCTGTGATAATTTGGAAAATGAAACTAATAGCTTTTTAATATTCTTGGCAATCGGTATACTAAAGAAGATAGAGATGATGATTGCTGTAATTATAGTTATAAGTACCACAATTTGAAGAGCCTGATTAATGGAGGCGGTATCGTCACTTAATTCAGAATAATTCATGGCGGCGATTACTTTCCAACCTGTAATTTCGCTTGTTCCATAGGAGGCAAATAGATTTTCATCCTTGTATTCATAAGTGGTAAAGCCTTGGTCCTCTTTTTGCAAGGTACCCCAATGAGAGAGTGTTGTTACGGTATCCGTTCCGATTATGGAATGATCGGGGTGGGATATGAGAATACCATTCTTATCAATAATATAGATATATCCCGAATCTCCGATTTTAATGTCGGAGAGAGAGTTTGATAAGGAGGCAAGATCAACATCCATCGCTGCAACACCAATGGGTTTATCATCCTTAAGAATTGCTCCGGCTAAAGCAATAACCATTTCACCGGTAGCAGTATCGATATAAGGGTCGGTTATAATTACCTGATTTGGGTTATTAAGTGCTGTTTGATACCAGTCTCTGGTCCTATGATCAAAGTCTTTTGGTATCTCGACCTGAGGATAGGTATAAAAAAGTCCCTGTTCCGTACCTATGTAAACATTAATGATATTTTCATCTGTATTATTAATATTAGCTATTAGTTCTTTGGCACGGGATAAATATTCTTCACTATCTGCTTGTATGATATCGGAATTTTTCGTTAAGATAGTGATTAGGCTTGACATGGCAGTAAAATAATTATCAATACCACGACCTACCTCGGTAATCGTTTGCATACTGGTGGTTTCAAGTTTCTTATACAGAATTCCTTTTGAAATTTGATACGCACTAATACCTGTTGCTATAACCGGAACTAAACTAAATATAATCAATATAATTATAATTTTAGCTCTCAAGGTTTTAAACTTATTTAATAAGCCTTTCATATATTTTCCTTTCTAATTGCTCTTTTGTAAATTATGACAATATGTATCATTAACATACATTATATTATAATATTTAGGATGTCAATCATTTTCGATTCACTTATTTCGTAGGTATAAAGCGCCTCTAATAATCATAATATCCTAAAAAAAGCTGAACATTATTTGATAATGTTTCAGCTTTTTAGCTTATGAATTGATGTATGAGCAATATAAATGTTTCATTATTAGAGATAATTCATCTGTACTATCGTTCATAAGATGATTACTTCATTTTACATGGGCCTGTACTATTACGCTGAATGAATTTAGCACGTAACAATAATTTGCTGATGGTGACATTATGTATTAATCCATCCAATAATAAGAATGCACTTTTTCCTAAATCAGTTCGATCCTGCCGGATGGTTGTTAAGGAGGGAGAAAGCTGCGCTGCGATGGGAAGATCATCAAAGCCGATAACGCTTATATCTTCAGGTACCCGAAGGCCTCGTTTTTGCAACTCCACAATAACACCCGTTGCAATAAGATCGCTGGCACACATAATCGCTGTTGCACCATGCTCGATAAATCCGGGTACATGATCCTTGGCACAATCCGGTACATAATAACCATATTCAATTAAATTATCATCAGGAATTAAACCGTGTTTTGTCATGCTACTAACAAATGCTTGATGGCGTTGCTCTGATACCATGGAGTTTTTGGATCCGTTAAGAAAAGCAATTCGCTTATGTCCTAATTGGTATAGATGGGAAACAGCCAGATCAATTCCTTCATAGTTATCAGTACCAACATATCCGACATGGGTGTTGCGTTCAATATAATTATCCAATAAAACGGTTGGAACCGTTGTTTTACTCAATTGCCGTACCCAATCATCATGAAGTGTAAAGCCAAGAAGAAATGCTCCGCTATAGCCATTCTTTAACATATAGGTATCAAATTTCTCTGCAGTCTGCATACCTAAGTTAGTGGGTACTACAGTTACATCCCAGTGCCTTCTGGCAGCTGAGAGTTTAAAGCCTACGACGATCTCGTAGCCGAATTGTTCAATATTTTCATAGTCCATATTTTCGATAAAGATACATACTTTTCTTGTACCGGTCGATTTCATCCTTTTTGAGGTGTAACCCATCTCAACGGCGGTATCCAGTACAAGCTGCCGCATCTCGGCGCTAATATCACTTGCACCGTTCAACCCCTTAGATACGGTACTGACAGCTATACCTAATTTATTTGCAATATCTTTAATCGTTGCCATGGATGACTTCCCCCTACATCTTTTCATTATCCTAGAACACTTCAAAGTATAAACCCTTGTAGAAGCATTTTCAATATGTGTTTTCGAATTTTACTGAAATCTTATAGGTTGTCAAAAATATGTTATCAGTTTTATATAAATTAACCAGATAGAGTAATTCAAAAAAGAATTTTATTGTTATATATTTAGGAGGAACTTAATAATTTTCGAAAATTTGGCTAAAATCCTTAAAATAAGCCTATTTTAGCATGATATACTCAACTTAATCCAAAGTGATGTTAATGAGTTTTTTATGGTTATTTGTTAATATGGACAATAAATCAAAAATTAAACATAAAAAAATATGTAAAATTACTATAATATATATTGACAAAGCTTCATTGGAATGTTATTCTATGTATATAGTTTCGAAAATTTCCGAAACAAAGGGAAAAATGTAAAAAATTCAAAGGAATATAACCCTATGGAAATAGAAGAAGTTACAGTATTTACACAAAAAAGTCACGGAGATGGATAACTAAATGACAACTATAAAAAAGCAAGAGCTTAGCAGAGGAGTAGGAATCCTAATGCCTATCAGTTCTCTACCATCACCTTATGGTATTGGTACCTTAGGAGAAGAGAGTTACCATTTTGCTGATTTCCTGAAAAGGATTGGATGCAAATATTGGCAAGTGCTTCCGGTGGGACCAACCAGCTTTGGTGACAGTCCCTATCAATCATTCTCAGCGTTTGCAGGAAATCCTTATTTTATCGATCTGGATTATCTAGTAGAAGAAGAGTTACTTCTACCAGGTGAGATAAATGGATTAGAGTGGGAACAAAGAGAAGATTGCATAGATTATGCAAGAATTTATGAGCTACGATTTCAGGTTCTAAAGAAGGCATTCCAACGTAGTGAACATCTTCAAACCAAAGAATATCAAGAGTTTTGTAAAGAGAACTCTTATTGGCTAAAAGATTATAGCTTTTATATGGCAATCAAGGGGCATTTTAATAATCATGAATGGTTACTATGGGATGAGGATATCAAATTAAGAGAACCAGGTGCAGTTAAACGGTATACAATTTTACTTGAAGATGAGATAAGGTTCTGGGAATTTTGTCAATATAAATTTAGACAACAGTGGGATAAATTGAAAGCTTATGTAAATAAACAAGGAATCCAGATCATAGGAGATATTCCTCTTTATGTATCAGCAGATAGCTCCGATGTATGGGTTCATGGAAATTTGTTTGAACTGGACGAGAGAAAGAATCCTATTAATGTAGCAGGAGTACCGCCGGATGCTTTCTCAGAGGATGGTCAACGCTGGGGTAACCCCTTATACCGTTGGGATGTTATGGAGAAAGAAGAATTCAATTGGTGGAGAGAACGCATGAAGTTTTCAGCAAAACTTTATGATGTGATACGAATTGATCATTTCATCGGTATCGTAAACTATTATTCCATTCCCACTGAGTGCCCAACCGCAAAAGAAGGGGAGTGGAGAATAGGACCCGGTGAGAAATTAACCAATGTAATCAATGAGTCCATTAGTGATGCTAAAATTATCGCTGAGGATTTGGGCGTTATAACGGAGAATGTGAGAGACTTGATCTTAAAGACCGGTTATCCGGGCATGAAAATTCTTGAGTTTGGTTTAGTAGGTCCGCCGGATCATGAGTATTTACCTCACAATTATAAAACGACTAATTTAGTAGCATATACCGGAACCCATGATAATGAGACCCTGGTGGGATACATAGAAGGGATGAAGGAAGAGGAACTGAACTTTGCATACCGTTACTTTGATGTTAGTACAAAATCAGAACTTCCTTACGCTATTATACGAACATTATATTCAAGTATAGCTGATGTTGTAATGATACAAATGCAGGACATATTACAACTAGATAACTCAGCCAGAATGAATTTTCCGTCAACCATTGGCGGTAACTGGCAATGGAGAATGAAAAAGAGCCAGTATAATGAACTGAAAGAAGAAATACTATTAGAATATGCTTTTGTATTTGATAGAACATCAAAAGCATAATCGATATAACAGTATTTTTCTGTAGAAATAGGAGGAAGAAATGGATAATAGTTTTAAGTCAAAGGTTATTACGATATTGGATCTAGATTATGGCAAGACCATTAAGGACGCCAGTACAACGGAACTTTATCATGCGGTTTCCAAAGCGGCAATGAAAAGTCTTTCTAAGGATTGGGGATTGAATGCTTCTGGTAAAAAGATTTGCTATCTATCCGCGGAGTTTTTAGTAGGTCGCTTGGTATATAGTAATCTCTATAACATGGGATTATTTCACCAATTTAGTGAACTCATGAGTGAAAACAATCTAGATATTCGAGTACTTGAGGATATTGAAGATGCAGCACTTGGTAATGGTGGTTTAGGACGTCTGGCAGCCTGTTTCTTAGATTCTGGAGCAACATTAGGAGTCACACTCAATGGTTATGGTATCCGTTATAAATATGGTCTGTTCAAACAATATTTTGAAGAAGGATTCCAAAAAGAAATTCCAGATGATTGGCAGCGCTTTGGTGATCCTTGGTCCATTCGAAGAGAAGACGAAAAGGTTCGCATTGATTATCGGAAGCAATCAGTATATGCAGTTCCCTATGATACTCCGGTGATCGGCTATGGTGATAAGAAGGTAAATACGCTTCGTTTATGGCAGGCTGAGCCCATTGAAAGCTTTAACTTTGAGCTGTTTAACGAACAGAAGTATGATAAGGCCAATAAGAACAAGAATGAAGCTGAGGCAATCAGTAGTTTGCTTTATCCAAATGATAATACGGACGAAGGTAAGAAATTAAGACTAAAGCAGGAATATTTCTTTTCGGCGGCTACATTGTCTGATATCATTTCAAAATACAAGAAGAAATTTGGAGATGATTTTTCACACTTTTCCTCAGAGTATGCAATTCAATTAAATGATACTCATCCCGTGGTAGCAATTCCGGAATTAATTCGTCTATTGATGGAAAATGAAAAAATGACCTTTACCAGAGCACTTCGTATTACGAAAGAGACCTTTGCATATACCAACCATACGGTTATGGCAGAAGCACTAGAAAAATGGAATGCAACATTATTTAAATCTGTAATTCCTCAGGTTTACAAATATATTGTTATGATACAAAAAGCTCTTGTGAAAGAATTAAAAGCCCAAGGTAAGGTGACAGAAGAAGAACAAAAAATATATAACATTATTGATAACGATACCATACATATGGCAAGACTTGCTATCTTTGCAAGTCATTCCACCAATGGTGTAGCCAAATTACATACGGAAATACTAAAACACGATGCTCTAAAAGAATGGTATGAACTATACCCAGAGCGCTTTAATAATAAGACAAATGGTATTACGCAGCGCAGATGGTTGGCCCTTGCTAATATGGAACTTGCCGGATTTATTACCGATAAAATAGGAAGCTCCTGGGTGACTGACTTAGATCGTTTGAAAGACCTTGAAAAGTATGCTGCAGATAAAAATGTCATCAAGCAATATAGTGATATCAAACGTATTAAGAAGAGACAGCTATCCGACTATATCTATAAACAGGAAGGAATTCGTATTAATCCGGAATTTATCTTTGATATTCAGGTTAAAAGGCTTCACGAGTACAAGCGTCAGCTACTGAATGCCTTCTCCATCTTAGATATTTACTTTGGATTAAAAGAAGGAAGAATTAAAGAATTCAATCCAACGGTATTTATTTTCGGAGCGAAAGCAGCACCGGGATATTTTAGAGCAAAGGGTATTATTAAGTATATTAATGAGATTGCAAAGCTGATTGAACAGGACGAAGAGGTTAGGGATAAGTTACAAGTAGTATTTATTCAAAATTACAATGTATCCTATGCAGAGAAACTTACCCCTGCAGCGGATGTCTCGGAACAGATTTCAACTGCGGGTACAGAGGCCTCCGGTACGGGGAATATGAAGTTCATGTTAAACGGTGCAGTTACCCTTGGTACATACGATGGTGCTAATGTTGAAATTGTAGAGCAGGCCGGTGAAGAAAATAATTATATTTTTGGAGCTAGAGTAGAGGAGATTTCAAAAATTAAGTCCTCTTATCATCCAAAGGAATTATATGAACAGAATCCTAGGATTAAGAAAGTATTAGATACTTTAATCGATGGAACCTTTGAGGATGGCAATACCGGAATGTTTTTAGAACTTTACAATGCTATCCTTCACGGTGCACATTGGCATCAGCCCGATCATTATTTCCTGTTGCTTGATTTTATCCCTTACTGTGAAGCAAAACTTCAGGTAAATAAGGATTATTCTGATATCTATGCCTTCCGTAGAAAGTGCTTTATGAATACCGCAAATGCGGGCAAATTCTCAAGTGATAGAACCATAAAGGACTATGTGAATGAGGTTTGGAATTAATACGGAATTCTTTTGTCGGCAGTAGAATCTGAGCTGCTGCCTGACAAATTGATTCAACTAAGAGAAATAACCCTCTTAGAGATAAATGGCATATGTGCCAAGATTTTGTGGAGCTAAGTTTAGAAGGTTAGGAAGGATTTTCCGAAACTTTAACTTGGCACAGAAAATATGATGCAGTACAGAAAAATAAAAAAGGAAAGAGGTAGAGAGATTATGAAAAAATTATCAAAACTTATGGCGTTACTTATGATTAGTGTGATGATAATCAGTAGTTTCGCAGCATGTGGGAAAAAAGATGAAACATCAAAGGGTAATACCGGAACAGAAGTAACTGATACTCCAAAGACAGAGGATAAGACAGAGCCGACACAAGCGCCGGCAGAAGTTAAAGATGTTACATTAAAGGTTTGGGCACCTGAGAACCAAATACAAACTGGAACGGTAGATGCTATGTGCAAATCCTTCCAGGCATTACATCCGGAATGGAATATTAAATTTACCGTTGAAACTCAAGGTGAAGATACAGCAAAGGATGAAATCCTAAAAGACGTTGCAGCTGCAGGTGATGTATATTTCTTTGCAAATGATCAGTTGCAGGAGCTTGTTAACGCAGGCGCTATAGCAAAGCTTGGCGGTTCTACAGCTGATATGGTTAAAAATACAATGGCAGAAGCTGTTGTTAATACAGTAACAGTTGATGAGTCTATCTATGCAATTCCGTTTACTCACAATACTTTCTTTATGTACTATGATAAGAGTCTTTTAACAGAAGATGATGTAAAGTCTGTAGAGAGCATTATGGCAAAAGAAACTCCAGATGGTGTATATAATTTCTGCTTTGACTCAGCAGGTGGCTGGAAATTAGGTTCTTGGTACTATGGTGCAGGTCTTACAATCTATGGTGAGAGTGCGACCGATTTTGCAGCAGGTGCTAATTGGAATAATGCAACAGGTTTAGCAGTAACTAATTATTTAATCGATTTAATTAACAATCCAAAATGTGCTTTTAATGATGAGGTTTCCGTATCCGAGTTAGCAGCAGAACACAAGATTGGTGCATGGTTCGACGGTTCCTGGAACTATCAATTATATAAAGATGCTTTAGGTGATGATTTGGGTCTTGCGATTATTCCAACCTTTAATCCCGATGGTAATGACTATCAACTAAAGGGCTTCTATGGTTCTAAAGCAATTGGTGTAAATGCTCAGGCAGCTTTCCCTGAAGTAGCAGTTGCATTTGCAGCATATTTAGGTAGTGAAGAGATGCAGTTACAACGTTTTGAAGAGACTGGTCAAGTTCCTACAAACTTAAACGCAGGTGCTTCCGATGCAGTTCAAGCTGACGAAGTTGCTAAGGTACTTGTAGAGGAAGCTAATGTAGCATCTGTTATGCAGCCTACCTCTGCTGAATTTAGCTCTAAATACTGGTCTAATGCAGGTGCTATTGCAACTGAGATTAGAAGCAAAGACTTAAATAAAGAAAATGCACAGCAAAAACTAGATACCTTTGTAGCTTCTTTAGCTGTTGAGTAATATATTTTCATTGATAAAATAAAACAATGGCGCTCGCTTACAGCGACTGTCCTATGTTAATATAATAGAAGCGGAATGTTCAAGGTGTATCGAACATTCCGTTTCTATCATTAAAAATTCGAGGAGGAAGATTATGGCTGACAAAAAGCATAAAAAATCCAACAAACCAATTGTGTCAACTGACATTGGTTTTCGGCATGCATTTGAATCGGGTAATGCAATTACCAAATTGTCTGCAATTGTCTTTGGTTTAGGCAATATCCTTCATAAACAAATCATTCGTGGGCTTTTATATCTTGCTCTTGAAATAGCTTACCTATTTTATATGCTAAGCTTTGGAGTAGGTGCATTACAAGACCTAATTACACTTGGTACGAAACAGCAGGAAGAAGTATTTAATGAGTCAAAACAGATCTATGAATATGTAGTTGGGGATAACTCCATGCTTTGCCTACTCTATGGAGTCGTAACAATTTTTGCAACATTATTATTTCTATTAATCCTAACTTCTTCCGTTAAGAGTGCTTACGAAACTCAACTTAAAAAAGAGTTAGGGAAGCCAATTCCAAAATTTGTTGATGATTTAAATTCTTTAAAGCAAGAAAAACTTCATAATACCTTACTGTTTTTGCCGATTGTAGGGGTTATCTGTTTTACTGTAATACCACTTGTATTTAATATTTTAATCGCTTTTACTAGCTATGATAAAAATCATCAACCCCCTGGTAATTTATTTGACTGGGTTGGACTTGATAACTTTATAGCTATGTTTAAAACTGGTGGGGTATTATCGAATACCTTCTGGCCGGTGCTACAATGGACCTTTATTTGGGCTGTCATCTCAACCTTCTCCTGTTACATACTTGGAATGCTTTTAGCGATTATTATTAACCGTGAAGGGACAAGATTTAAAGGGTTTTGGAGATTTATCTTTGTATTATCCATTGCTGTACCGCAGTTTGTATCCTTACTTACAATGAGTACTATCTTTAATGCCAGTGGACCGATGAATGTTTTATTAAAACAACTGGGTATGATCGGAGCTGGAGAAACAATCCCGTTTCTTACTAATCCAACCTACGCCAAGGCCACAATTCTTTTGGTAAATGTTTGGATTGGTGTACCCTTTACTATGCTTAGTACTACGGGTATCCTTAATAATATACCAAAGGATTTATATGACGCTGCAAAGGTGGATGGTGCTAACGCAATTGTTACTTTCTTTAAGATTACCTTGCCTTACATGCTTTTCATTACGACCCCGTATTTAATAACTTCATTTGTAGGGAATATTAATAACTTCAATGTTATCTTCCTGCTTACCGGTGGTGGTCCGGAAGCAATTGATTATTATTATGCAGGCAAGACGGATTTACTCGTTACCTGGCTATACAAACTTACAATTACGAATAAAGATTATAATATTGGCGCAGTAATCGGCATTATTATATTTGTTATATTAGCTACATTGTCACTATTAACCTATCGACACACAGGATCATACAAGGATGAGGAGGCGTTTCAATAATGAAGAATAAGAAATCTGCCGGCAGTACCAGAAAATTTATAACCAATACGTTAGTTCATTTTGGTCTTTCGGTTGTTGGTTTTATCTGGATACTCCCAATCATTTTTGTAATATTAACCTCGTTTCGTCAAGAGTCAGGTACCTATAAGAGTTATATTATCCCCAAAGCATTTACTTTGGATAACTATGTTAACCTGTTTTCACAAAATGGAAGTCTGGTGTTTTCAAAATGGTTTGTTAATACCCTATGGGTAGCAATTGCCAGCTGCATCTTATCCGCATTTTTTGTTCTATGTGTTTCCTATGTAATGTCCAGATTACGGTTTAAGATGCGTAAGAAGCTTCTAAATATTGCATTAATCCTTGGTATGTTCCCTAGCTTCATGTCCATGATTGCAGTATATTATATCTTAAAGGGATTGGGCTTTTTAGAGGCTGGACAGCTAAAACTGGTGGCGTTAGTCCTAGTGTATTCAGCAGGGGCAAGTTTGAACTTCTATATTGCGAAAGGATTTTTTGACACCATTCCTAAAACAATTGATGAAGCGGCTTATATTGATGGTGCGACTAAATGGGATGTATTTCGAAAGATAACAATTCCGTTGTCAAAACCGATTATTGTTTATACTTTAATGCTTACATTTATAGCTCCTTGGGTGGATTATATCTTTGCTAAGGTTATCCTGGGTCAGGACAGAGCGTATTATACTGTTGCAATTGGTTTATGGACAATGCTACAGAAGGAGTTTTTAGAGTACTATTATACAACCTTCTTCGCGGGCTGTGTGATTATCTCAATTCCGATTGCTATCCTATTTCTCTTCACACAGAAATTCTATGTGGAGGGTGTATCCGGAGCAGTTAAGGGATAGAACCTAAGAGGTTAAGCCTAGAAGTTAAAGCAAAGGGATGAAAATGAGAGATATAAAATTTCAGATAAGAGATATAAGAAAAAAAGTAAATCAAAAAGATAAAAGTAAAGAGGTACTTTAAAGAGAAAAAGTAATGATATTAACTTCATAGAGCGGGAGAATTGGTTAATGAAAGTAAGGATGGTAAGATTAATATATTTGATCACATTAGTAGCATTTCTTTTCATCGGCTGTGAACAAAAGGAATCAGTTTCTCAAGGAGATAATCTGGATACAATAGAAGAGATAGCAACAGATGAGATAACTGCTACAGCGGCTCCTGAGGCAGAGGCCATTACGGTTAAATATCCATATGAGCAGGATTTAAATATCCTCGAAGATAATTACCGAAATTACTATGAAATATTTGTTTATTCCTTCTATGATAGTGATGGAGATGGAATTGGTGATCTGAAGGGGATCATCTCAAAATTGGATTATATTCATGAGATGGGTTTCAATGGAATATGGCTCATGCCAATCATGCCTTCCACCACATATCATAAGTATGATGTGACAGATTATTATTCCATAGATCCGCAATATGGAACATTGGAGGATTTTCAAGAGTTACTAGAGGAATGTCACAAAAGAAATATCAGATTGATTATTGACTTTGTTTTTAACCACACTTCGGCTAAGCATCCGTGGTTTACAGAAGCTGTTAAATATCTGCAAACCTTGGAGGAAGGGGAAGAGCCTGATTTAACTGAGTGCCCTTTTGTAGGATATTATCATTTTGTAAAAGAGACAAATGGAAATAATTCTTACCACAAGGTAGGCGGTACGGATTGGTATTATGAAGGTGTGTTCTGGGATCAGATGCCAGATCTAGCGCTAGAGAATCCGGCACTTCGCAAAGAAATAGAAGATATTACAAAATATTGGATGGATATGGGTGTCGATGGCTTTCGTCTTGATGCAGTAAAAGAATATTATACCGGTGATACTGGTAAAAACGTTGAGGTTCTAACATGGTTTTCTGATTATGTTGCTAGTATTGACGATGAGGCATTTGTAGTAGGAGAGTGTTGGGATACCAGTTCCATGATAAGCTCCTACTATAAAAGTGGGATTACCAGTATTTTTAATTATCCTCTAGCACAATATAATGGCGTCATTGCCTCTTCAGTAAGAAGACTAGGGACCGCTAGTGCAAAATCCTTAGCAAAATCCATTATGGATTTGCATCAGATGTATGGCGAAAATAATCCTAATTATATTGATTCACCATTTTTAAGTAATCATGATAATACCCGAATATCAGCCCAATATGCAAATGATGCCAATCAGATGAAAATGGCAGCCGGGATATTATTGACCCAAAAGGGTAGTCCTTTTGTATATTATGGTGAAGAAATTGGTATGAATAGCATGGGAGATAAGGATGAAAATAAGAGATTACCAATGAACTGGTCCGCGACAGATCTTACCGGTATGACGAAGGCTCCAGAGAAAGCTGATGAAGTTGAGCAGAAGTTCCCTTCTTTAGAGGAGCAGTTGGAAGATCCCTTATCCATCGTAAATTACTATAAGAGGGCCCTTCGCATCCGTAATGAGAACCCGGAGATTGCACGTGGAGAACAGAGCATAATCGAAGAAATAATGACGAAGGAGGTATGTGGCTTCTTGAATGAATATGAGGGTAGAGAAATAGCAATTATCTACAATCTAGGTAGAGAAGCTACTACGGTTGATTTAAAAGCCGCCGGACTTGAACAGAAGGCTATCAGTGGTTATTTGACGGTGGATGGTAGTGAAGTGACTTTGTCAGAAAATATATTAGATATGCCAGCCTACTCCATAGTTATTTTGAAATAGGCTATTTCAGAAATAGAAGCAAGTGATTTAAGAGGGAGTTCAATAACCATCAAGTAACGTGGTTATTGAACTCCCTACCATTCATGCCAAGCAAAATCATGTAAATAGCAAGCAAATTTTTATTTTTTAGTGAATTATTTTTTAGTAGCCATAAATTTTTTAATCATTTCGAACTGCTGCTTTTCCTTTGGGGTCATATTCTTCGTAAGAATTTCAATCATCAGATCACTTTCATCCTTGGTGAAGGTCATATCTTGCTGTTGTAGCTTTTTATTTGTATTCATTAATAAAGGTACTAGTTTATCCATGGGTTTTCCTTCTGATTCCTTCATAAGTTCCAGCAAAATTGTCAATTTGCGGGGGTCTATGTTTTTTAGCTTTGGATGATTGGTCCAAGAATTATCAGACATTTTTATCACTCCTTACTATCATTTTTACTATTATTATCATATGACATACTGTTCAAAAGCATGCTTAAGTTTTCGAAGGTACTCTTTTGCTCCGGGGGAACCATAGCTTTTAACATTTCAAACATCATGTCGTTTGATCTGCCTTTTCCACCACCAGGGGGTTCTTCTTTTGATGATTTTTCAAAATCTGTTGTATCCTGCGAGGTGGTGTGGTCGGCTTCAAAGGGGTGAGGGCTTGAATTATCAAAAGGATAGGAGTCTTCAAACTGTGAGAAATTCTCAAAAGGATTGGAGTTTGAATTCTCAAAAGGTGAGCTTTGCGTATTTTGATTGGGATTAAATTCTTCGCTAACATTGGAATCAGAGTTGTTAGAAAAGGAACCATCAGATCCCATCATATTTTTAAAGCTTTCAAAAATAGATTCAAAGTTTGAACCACTAAAATTGCCGGTAACATTTTCCGTATCATTATCTGTATCGGAACCGCCAAAAGAAAATCCACCGAATTCTTGCATCGTCTTCATCGTTTCCATCATGTTGTTATACATCTCAAACATCTTTTTCATGTGAAAGATATTAAGAATACGATCTACAAATTCAAGTTCACGTTTATTACAAACGGGTCTGATCCCGGTTAATAAGCCTTCTAAATCGATTTTACTGATTTCAAAGCCACAGGCAGCCAAGCCGTTGTTGCTTTTCAATGTTTTAAGACTACCCATTAAGTCGAAGGTTTTAACAAATAGTTCAGCCAATACCTTTAAATTCGAATCGATATAAGGCAAAGCGGCTTTTACTAACTCGGCTGTGTGTAATAAGTCATGGTCTGCCATAGCTTCTCCCATTATTCATACTCATTACATTATATTCATACAGAGGATAAAAATGAACTCAGGAGCAGGATAAGGCGTAAGCAGTTTTTTGTGGAACCAAATAATAGAGTTAGGGGCAACTTAAAAGGTCTTTGAAAGCTAATTGTATTGGTTTGTCCCAACTCTTAGCTTACAAAGACCTTTGCAAATTCCATATTATTCAGGATAATTCAAATGCTCATCATCAATGAGATATAATACCTCCTCCAGATAACGGTTTGCATAGTATTTTGCCATTTCCAGATTCATGTCAGAGTAATTACCACAGTTTACAGCGCTAGCCCCAGGAATCTCACCCTCAAAGTCACGAATAAATTCGTACATTTCAATTAATAGGGGAACAATATCCTCAGAGCTATAATCGCCACCCAAAATCAGATAAAAGCCGGTGCGGCAACCCATGGGGCCAAAGTAAACTATTTTTTGAGAATACTCACTATGATTTCTTAAAAAAGTTGCTCCAAGATGTTCTATGGTATGAACTTCTCCTGTCATCATTACGGGTTCGAAATTTGGACGAGTCATTCGAAGATCAAAGGTAGTAATTACCTCGTTTCCTATTTTATCTTTTCTGGAGACATATGCGCCACATAGTAACTTCATGTGATCTATGGTGAAGCTAGCGATTTGTTTCATATTATTATACATCCTTTCTTTCCTTCTTCCGGTATACTATTTTACCGGTTATTTATTCATAAACCAACTTGGATTTTATTTTAGCGGTTTTTTACTTCAGTAACTGTTATTATATCATAAATCTGTTCCATTGAAATGATAAATTTTTTTCCTACAGTTTTTCTGCTCCCCCAATGGGGAAAGAGGTTGACATTACCTTAGAGAAAGGGCATTATATTAGATGAGGTTTTAAGTGTTCTAAATACAAAAATAATAACATAAGGAAAAAGTAGAATGATTGATAGTATTATATTTGATATGGATGGTACCCTTTGGAATTCAACTAAGGAAGTTGCGATAGCTTTTCGACAGGCAATCAAAGAAAAACATCCTGAGGTTAGAGATGAAGTGACTGCAGAACGTTTGCAAGGATTGTTTGGACTACCTCTTGATGAGATTGCAATAAAATTATTTCAAAGTGTAGAGGCAGAGCATGCATTAAAGGTAATGGATACTTGTACCGCCTATGAGTGTGAATATTTAGCAAAGCATGGTGCAACACTTTATGATGGACTGGAGGATGTGTTGGAAGAACTATCCAAACAATATCAGTTACTGATTGTAAGTAACTGCCAGGAGGGATATCTTCAATGTTTTTTTAAAGCCTATCCTCATTTAGAAAAATATTTTATCGATTATGAATATCCTGGAAGATCAGGTAAGCTTAAAGCTGACAATATCAAATTAGTAATGGAACGCAATTCTCTTAAGAATCCGGTCTATGTAGGGGATACCCAGGGAGATGCAAATGCTGCAAAAGAAGCAGGAGTGCCCTTTATATTTGCTCGTTATGGATTTGGAGAAGTAAAAGATTACATGGATGTAATTGATTCTTTGACGGAATTGGTAAAAAAATTAGCCTAATTAGAAGGTTGAAACAAAGCGGATGGAAAGCAGCAAATTTACGTTGACATTAATCTGCATTTTTTATATATTGAACTATATAGTTTTACGATGCAAGGCGCCTATTTGTGTCTTGACAAAAGAAGGATGTGAACGGTTATGTTAGATGGAAAGAAATCAATATTTAGTGGAATGCAGGCTACCGGAACCCTTACTTTGGGTAATTATATGGGAGCGTTAAAAAATTGGGTGGAATTAGAGAAGGAATATGAATGTTTTTATTGTGTTGTTGATATGCATTCTATTACAGTACGCCAAGATCCGGCAGAACTTCGCAAGAGAGCCAGAGCTCTTCTTACGTTGTATATAGCAGCAGGACTTAATCCTGAAAATAATTGTATCTATTATCAATCCCATGTACCAGGACATGCAGAACTTAGTTGGATATTAAATTGCTTTACCTATATGGGTGAATTAAATCGTATGACGCAGTATAAAGATAAATCAGCAAAGCATGCGGATAATATAAACGCAGGCCTATTCACCTATCCGGTTTTAATGGCAGCAGATATACTTTTATTTCAATCAGATGTTGTACCGATAGGCTCGGATCAAAAACAACATCTTGAAATAACACGTGACATAGCAACCCGTTTTAATTCAATTTACGGTGATGTGTTTACAATACCGGAGCCTTATATTGCTAAGCAGGGTGCTAGAATTATGAGTCTTCAGGAGCCGGAAAAGAAGATGTCAAAATCCGATGAGAACCCTAATGCAAGTGTTTATCTCATGGATGATAAGGACACCATTATCCGTAAATTTAAACGCGCAGTAACGGACTCTGACAATCAGATTAGATACGCAGATGAAAAGCCGGGAATTAAAAATCTGATGGAAATCTACGGACTTGCGACAGGTAAATCCATTGCTGAGATTGAATCAGAATTTGCTTTGTCCGGTTATGGAGATTTTAAGTTGGCAGTTGGAGAAGCGGTTGCAGATGTATTAACTCCTATTCAGGACCGATTTAATGAACTACAAAAGAATAAAGATTATATTGACCAAGTTATTAAAACAAATGCAGAAAAAGCAAACTACTATGCGAATAAGACCTTACGTAAGGTACAGAAAAAAATTGGTTTTCCCGAAAGAGTAAGATAAGCATGAGGGTGGCGCTAAGGTGTCACCTTCTTTTCTTAATTTAATGATCCATCTAATACATTTTGTTGATGCCGATCGAAACGATAGAATAGGAGAAAGGGATATAGTTATGAAAATAGTTTTTATGGAAACAGATACTTTGGGATCAGATGTTGATTTAACTCCTTTTGATTCTCTTGGTGAGGTGGTGAAATATCCATGCTCTTCACCTGACAATGCAAAGAGAATCAAGGATGCCGATATTATTGTTGTAAATAAGATTCCAATGAAGGCCTCCGTTTTAGACGACGCGAAGAATTTAAAACTAATCTGTATTACTGGTACGGGTACTAATATTGTAGATTTTGAATATACCAACCGCCGTAATATTAAGGTTGCTAATGTCAAGGGGTATTCCACTAAGTCTGTTGTTCAACATACTTTTGCATTGTTCTTTTATATTTATGAGAAATTAAGCTATTATGATAAGTTTGTAAAAGAAGGTAATTATATCAAATCTGATGTCTTCAGTCATTTCATCGTTAAATTCCATGAATTATCCCAAAAGACGTGGGGAATTATTGGACTTGGAGAAATAGGCAGAGGAGTTGCCGAGGTAGCAAAGCTTTTTGGGTGTAGAGTAATCTATTATTCAACCACAGGGAAAAATCAAAATCCATCTTATGAACAGGTGGACTTGGATACTTTACTAAAGGAATCCGATATTGTATCCATTCATGCACCATTAAATGTTACAACACGCAATTTGATAGGTGAAAATGAACTTCATAAAATGAAAAAAGAAGCTGTATTATTAAACCTTGGAAGAGGTCCCATTGTGAATGAGGATGCACTAGCGAAAGCTTTAAAGGAAGATTGGATAGCTGGAGCAGGACTTGATGTGTTATCAGCAGAGCCTATGTCACCTACGAATCCATTGATAGAGATACAGGATAGTACAAAACTAATTATCACTCCTCATATTGCCTGGGCAACAGTAGAGGCAAGACAAAGAGTAACAGAAGAAGTATATAAAAATATCGTTGCATTTCAACAGGGTGAAGAACGTAATATTGTTCTAGATTAATAAAAATACAAATATAAAAGTAATAATTTATAAAATAAAATAGGCATAAAAAAAGAACAAGGGTGTTAGACCTTGTTCTTTTTTGTCAATGATACTTTGTCAATGATACTTTGTCTATCTTACTTTCACCATGTGGCTAATTAGTTGAGAAGAATTAAAAACTTGGCGGTGTGGATACCCAGAGTAATGTAGCACCTGTTTTTTCTGAAGCAGTAATATAATGCTGTTTATTTGCGGTAAAGTAAAAGGATTCTCCTTTTTTTAATTTATAATTACGGTTTCCGATGTGCAAGGTGATGCTACCATTTAAGATATAGCCAAATTCTTCTCCCTCATGAGGATTATCCGGATAAGTGGATCCACCTGCATCTAAAGTAAGCAAGATGGGTTCCATCATATTTTTCTGTGCATTCGGAATAATCCATTTCACTTCATTCTTTAATTCTGCATCATATTTTTCAAAATAATCCGATTTTTTGAATACTACTTGTTCGGCAGTTGTTCCACTAAAGAATCCCTCCAAATTGGTACCAAGGCACTGAAGTATATCTACTAAGGTAGCAATGGAAGGAGAGGTTAGATCTCGCTCCAACTGTGAGATAAATCCTTTCGATAGCTCAGCTCTATCTGCCAGTTCCTCTTGCGTAAGACTCTTTTGTATGCGTAATTCTTTAATCTTTGCTCCTATGTTCATAATTTATATCCCTTTCCAATCCTACAATCATTAAGAATTCTTATCATAGAAATTCTTAATTCTATCCATGCGTGAAGTCATTCCAAGAAACAACTGGTCAACTAATGTGATGGCGACCATGGACTCAACGACAACTACTGCACGTGGTACAATGATGGGATCATGACGACCGCTAATTTGAATTTCTATGTTCTCTTTGTCCTTATTTACGGTTTTTTGTGGACGGAAGATGGAGGGTGTCGGCTTTATCGCCGCACGAAGTATGAGTTCAGAACCATCACTAATACCGCCTAAGATTCCACCAGCATGATTTGTTACCTTAGTTAATGTTTGATTTTCATTATAACAAAAGGAATCATTATTATCAGCACCGGTTGATGCTGCTGTTTGAAAACCGTCACCAATCTCAACACCTTTCACCGCACCAATAGACATGACAGCTTTAGCAAGGCAGGCATCTAATTTATCAAAAACCGGTTCTCCAACACCTGCCGGTAAACCTGATACAATGCATTCGATGACACCACCGACGGAATTGTGTTTTTCCATTTGAGAAAGAAGATAGTCCTCCGCTTCTTGGGAAGCCTCTAAGTCAGGCATGGCAAGTGGACTTTCCGCCAAATGATTGATGTCAGCTTTATTATAATCAATTAAAATATGTCCAATTGATTTGGTATAGGCGCGTACTTTTACGCCTAACTCCCTTAAGATAGCAGAAGCAATAGCGCCTGCAGCAACTCTTCCGATGGTTTCTCTACCGGAGGAACGTCCACCACCTCGATAATCTCTGAAACCATATTTTTGATCGAAGGTATAATCAGCATGTCCTGGGCGGTAGTAGGAGGCGATGCCGGAGTAATCACCGGATTTTTGGTTCTCATTATATACAATTAAAGAAATGGGAGTCCCGGTAGTTAACCCTTCAAACACGCCGGAAAGAATGGAAACCTTATCCTCTTCCTTTCTTGGTGTGGAGTATTTTGTTTGTCCTGGTTTTCTCCGATTCAGATATTGTTGTAGATAATGTTCATCTAACATTAATCCCGCAGGACATCCATCTACAACAACACCGATGCCTTTTCCGTGTGATTCACCCCAGGTAGTAATTTTAAAACTTGTTCCATATATAGATCCAGACATTGTTTCACTCCAATTCAATTTAAACTGTTAATTAGCAATTGTTACCTGTAAAAGTTTAATCATTAGTATAAAGGAAAAGAAACTTAGTTTCAATCTATTTTAAGGTCAATAATAAAAAAATAACATATATTAAAATGAAAACTTAATTATGAGGCATGAGATGGGCAAGCAAATCTATACCACCGGAAGCCCCTCCGGAGATCCAATTGATAATAATTACTATAGAACAAATAGAGGAATGAAGGATGTGCCAATAACAGTCCAAAATGGAAAGACAGATAGGGACCTGATTATTGAAGATAATACTGTTTATGAAATAGACAGAGAATGTTATGAAAGAATGAAGAGGCAAAAAAAATATAAAAGCCAAGATAAACGTACCGGTAATTAAAGGTTTCACAATAGAAACTATAAAAGAAAGGCTGCAGTTGCAGCCTTTCTTTTATAGTTTGTTCATGCTAGGTAGGTCAGCTTTTAGCAGAAGCCATTGCCGCCACAGCAGCAGAGAAGTAAAATGATAATGAGAATGGATCCGCATCCACCGTCGTTACCACCACAACCGCCTCCACCAATACCGCCTAAAAATCCGTTGCTACCGTTGCCACAGCAGCATAATAAAAGTATGAGGATCAAAATCCAACTACAATCGTTACCTCTTCCTGTGTCGCAATGGGTTGCTTGTAAATCGCTCATTGATGTTCCTCCTAATATTAATTACAATGTATCATATGTGGTTTAGCTTGACTGATTTCCTCTTTTTATAAAAATATAAAGAAAAATTTGTAAATTAATCGACGAAAAAATGCAGGGACATACATTTGCAGCTTGTACTATTGGAAATATGAGAGATATATGTAGCTATGGCTACATTAACAACGGGTGAAGATGGTATAATAAAGAAAAAATCAATACAAGATGAAGAACATCGAGATGGCATGGATTGTTATGTCCAACCACGTTTCTCATGCGGTATATGGAGAAGAACAGTTTAAAAGGATACTTACTGTAATATTATAAGATTAGTGTATAATGGTAAAGCTGTCAGAATAGGATAATATAAAAGACAGTGGAGCTTTTGTATGCCTAGAAAGCGTAAGATCCAAGTTATTGTTCACTGTGAAGAATATGAGAAGAGACAACAATATTTCGAGCAAATTGGGTATATCAAATATAGACTTCCCATGATAGGGGCATATGTTTTAGAAGTGGAAGAAGGTCATCTAGACGTGATTCGTGAAATGGAAGGACTCCTAAGCCTAGAGTTGGATACCCATATAACAGCACAAATGAACCGGGTGAGTGGTATTATAGAAAGTAGGTTTGCCCATGAGAGAGGAATCTATGGGAAAGGAATTGGAGTAGCAATTGTTGATACCGGTATAGCACCTCACAAGGATTTTAACTATGGTACGAACCGTATTGTTGCATTTACTGATTTTATTAACCATAGAACAGAGGCTTACGATGACAATGGTCATGGGACCCATGTGGCTGGAATTATTGGAGGAAATGGATATTGCTCTAAGGGAAAGTACAAAGGTGTGGCACCGGAATGTAATTTCATCGGAGTGAAGGTCCTTGATCATCGGGGAGATGGTAACATCTCTGATGTGCTGGCTGGTCTCCAATGGGTTATGGATAATAAGAAGAAATACAATATCCGGATTGTAAATATATCCGTTGGTACCTCCTCAAAGGATAGCTTGGATGAAAACTCTCTCCTGGTGCAGGGCGTTAACGCAGTATGGGATAATGGTATTGTTGTTGTGGTGGCAGCAGGAAATAATGGACCGGGGCCCATGTCAATCTCAACACCGGGTATTAGTCGTAAGGTTATCACCGTTGGTTCTTCCGATGATAATGTTGCAGTAGAGGTGTTTGGTAGTGGTCGTACTAAGGATTATTCAGGAAGAGGTCCAACGCCCTTTTGCATCAAGAAGCCCGATATTGTAGCACCTGGTTCCAATATTATCTCTTGTAATATTAGTCGTTATTCAACACGAAATAGAAACGGAGAAATGCGACTGTCAGCAAGTGAGTCACCAATGATGTATACCATTAAAAGTGGAACATCCATGGCAACGCCTGTTGTTTCTGGAGCCATTGCCTTATTGCTATCGGCTCACCCTGATTTAACCAACCGGGAAGTAAAATTACAGCTGCGTAATAGTGCGGTAGATTTGGGACTGCACTGGGAAAAACAAGGCTGGGGGTTATTAAATATTCCAAAACTTCTGGAGATTTAGATAGAATAATAAAAAAGAGATATATATAAATCAAAAAAGATAATTATATAGAGAAAAGAAAAGCTGCTCTTTAGAAGAAAAACGCAAACAGTTTGATGTTTAACCTGTTTATGCGAATTTTCTTAAACGGCAGCTTTTCTCTTGAGTATCGGATTTATCGGTTGAATTTGATCCCTTTATATAATGTAACTATGATATCAATTAAATAAATGGTAATAATTAATATAACAAAGCTTGAGGTGAATAGGTGCCATATAACAGTAAGATCAAAATTTTCAAAAACTATAAAATTTTCATTCGATTCTTTTACAAAATTTTGATTCCAAATTGGAAACTTGGTAAAAATAATGATTAGTATAGCAACGGAAGCAGTTTTAATGATAGAGGAAATAACAGCATATCGAAGGGATATCTTTTTCTCTACAATCTCCCAGATATTGATTATGATTCCAAGTCCAAAACAGATTAAAAGTAATGGAAGCGCTTTTTGTAGAACCTCTAAATTAAAGATACTTACCACATGCACTGTGTCCGTAAAATAATATACTCCTATAAGTTGAGGGGCGGTAATTAATAAGACCATTACCAATATGCTAAACGTAATCCCAAAAATGGGTTCCCAGAGGGGAATGGTAATTTCTCTATCCGGTACTGGTGGAAGGGAAGATAATTCCCAAGCAGGAATTAAATCCTTAGGATTAATACCTCTCCTTTCATTGATAGCAAAGATAATGGTCACCCAGGAAAAGGCTTGTGTTAATCCAAGAAGAATGTTTAATAAAGTACTTCCAAGATATTCATACCATATTACATTAGACTCGGTCAGTAATCCAATGATAGCTGTAACGGACAATCCAAATAAGGTGGCACACAGTACAATTTTTAGAACCATGAGATAAGCGGGATAAATCAAGGGTCCAATAAGACATAGAGATTTGTCGCTGTACTTCATTGCCAAATCATAGGGGCTGCCAAGCTCTGTTAAAACCAAAATAATATCTTCTTTTGCAGGGGGATGATTATTTGATCTTTCCTCGAGCATTTCATTAATCAAAGCTACAAGTTCTTCTTTGATATCTTTGCGGCTCTTCGCAGGTAAATGTTTTGTTACCTGATAGATATAACGGTTTGTCATATCATCAATATAATTATACTGTTTCTCCATCTTCCTTATTATCCTCCATCATCAATTTGTTCATGGTTTCTACCATATTCAGCCACGCTTCTTTTAAACTTTCGTATACTTCATTGCCAAGGGGTGTTGTTTTATAATACTTTCTAGGTTTTGTAGTAGATGTTTCCCACTCACTTTCCAGTAAACCTTGTTTTTCCAAGCGACGTAGTAGGGGGTATAATGTATTTGCTTCAATTGGTACGTTATTGTCACTAAATTGTTGTACTAGAGAATAACCATATTTTGAGGTGGAAAGCTGGCAAAGTACACTTAACACAGTGGTTCCCCTTCTTAATTCTAATAATAATCCGGATAGTATTTCATCCTTTTCTGACATCATAGTCACCTCCTATTGATATTATAGTGTGTAACACACAGTATTGTCAATAGCATAATATTAATATTATTACATTATTTCATCTAAATTAGTTTAATTAATTTACAAATTAATATTGAATTATTTTTACAAAGCATTTATAATAGGAATTGGAAATTGATCTTTGTTTTTTACTTATAAAAAGGGTAAATATAAAACCCTTATGCATTTTAAAACATATTAAAGGAGGATTTACAAATGGCTTATTTTAACGTTGGTAAAATTCATTATGAAGGACCCCAAAGTAAAAATCCGCTTTCTTTCAAGTATTACAATCCGGATGAAGTGGTAATGGGTAAGACAATGAAAGAACAACTGCGTTTTGCAATGTCTTATTGGCATACACTTACTTATATGGGGAATGATCCCTTCGGTGGAGCAACCATGCATCGTGATTGGGATAATACCGAGGATGCAATGGAGAAAGCAAAAGAAAGAGTACGCGCAGCATTTGAGTTTATGGATAAGATGCAGATTCCCTTCTTCTGCTTCCATGACCAGGATATAGCTCCTCGTGCAGCTACTCTGGAAGAGACAAATAAGAGATTAGATGAAATCGTTGTTGTTATCAAAGAAGAAATGGCTCGTACCGGAATTAAATGTTTATGGGGTACTACCAATGCATTTGGTGATGACAGATTCGTTCACGGAGCTTCTACCTCCTGCAACGCAACCGTATTTGCATATACAGCTGCTCAGATCAAGAAGGCAATGGAGATCACCAAAGAATTGGGCGGCGAGAACTATGTATTCTGGGGTGGACGTGAAGGTTATGAGACCTTATTAAATACTGATACCGGTTTAGAATTAGATAACCTTGCTAGACTTCTTCAGATGGCAGTAGATTATGCGAAGGAAATTGGCTTTGATGGTCAGTTCTTAATCGAGCCTAAGCCGAAGGAACCTACAAAACATCAATATGACTTTGATGCAGCAACCGTACTTTCATTCCTTAGAAAGTATAATTTAGATAAACATTTTAAGATGAACATTGAAGCAAATCATGCAACCTTAGCTCAGCATACCTTCCAGCATGAATTAAATATGAGTAGAATTAACGGCGTACTTGGTAGCGTTGACGCTAATACCGGTGACCCGTTACTTGGATGGGATACCGATCAATTCCCTACTAATATTTATGATACTACTTTAGCAATGTATGAAATCCTCTTAGACGGTGGCTTTACTAAGGGTGGTCTTAACTTTGACTCCAAGGTTCGTCGTGCTTCCTTCCAGGATGATGATTTATTCTATGCATATATTGCAGGTATGGACGCTTTTGCAAAAGGCTTAAAAGTAGCTGCTAAGCTTCTTGAGGATGGTGTATTTGAGAACTTTAAGGCTGACCGTTATGCTAGCTACAAATCAGGAATTGGTAAGGATATTATGGAGGGTAAAGTAGGCTTTAAAGAATTAGAAGAGTATGCATTAAAGAATGGAACAACTCCGAATACCTCCGGTAGACAGGAAATGTTAGAGAGTATTTTAAATCAGTATATCCTAGAGACTAAATAATAGCTGCCATTCTAAGAAGTTTTGTGGTAGTGGATTATTTATCATAATTGATATAATGCGTAGACTTATAAAAAGATAGAGAGCAAAAAAGATAGTGTTCTTTTTGCTCTCCTTTTTTTATGGAATTTAAGATGTTCAAATCATACAGTTAATTAGGTTATTAATTAGAATGTTTTTAAATTACAAAAAAATTATAATGTATAGAGGAATACGGTTACAACAACAATGGGAAAAAAGGGAGGAGCAATACATGTCTGGAAGGCAGATATATGATGCAAGAGGATTTAAAAATATAGAAGTAGATGGAGTAGTTGTAGGATATCAGTTTCGATTTAAAGCACAGTACTATCGTGGAATTACGTTATCAATTATTCGGGATATTGAGATTGACGTAGATGGATCTAAGGTTGCGAGAGAGGATATACGTTTAACAGTAAATGGAGAAACATTTACCATGGAAGAGATAAGAACGGTAGTTGATCCCAATTACCGATGGGAGTTTGGAGATTACGCAACAGTTACTGTTATGAAAGATGGAGGACTTACAAAAGGAACCCATCATATTAATGCAAAGCAGGTAATAGCACCGTCTTATATGCCATTCCAAATAGAAGCAGTATGCGAAACCGATTTTGAAATTGATTAGGAGGAATAAGAATGAGTGATATAAAAAGAAGTGTTTCCCTGTATAGTTATCAGGATGAATATTATAATAAACAGTTAGATTTAGAAGGATGTCTTGAGGAGGTATCCAAAACAGGTGCTACCGGAGTAGAACTTTTAGCTGAGCAAATGATTCGTAGATTTCCGCTTCCAATCGAAGATGAACAATTTCGAGCACAATGGTTTGAATGGATGAAAAAATACAATCTAATTCCTGTGTGTTACGATGCCTTTTTAGAAAATAAAATATATGATAATCGTACACTTTCCCTTGGAGAGCAGATAAATATGATGAAACGTGATATCCGACTAGCCTCTCTATTAGGTTTTAAGAATTTAAGAACACTTGTATCTACACCGATGGATGTAATTGAAGGAAGTCTCGACTATGCTGAAAAAATGGATGTTAAGATTGGACTTGAAGTTCATGCGCCATTCTCCTTGAACTCAGGATGGGCTGATGGATATATGGAGATGATTAGAAGAACAGGAACAAAGTATTTTGGTTTTATTCCGGATCTTGGAATATTCTGCAAGAACATCCCTGATGTAGTGGCCGACAAAGCTAGACGAAGGGGTGCTTTAGAAGAATGTATTAAGATTGTAGATGAATGTTATTCAGAACGAATTGCGAAAGGATTTGTAAAAATTAAATACGATTTGAACCTTGGAAAAGCAAATATGGAATACCGCATGGCAAATGGAATGCAAGAAATGTTTGAAAAGATAGAGAAGGCAAATGGTGGGCCGGCAGACATGTTTTATGCAAATAACTCCTTTAACTATTCCTGGTCAGATCCAAAGGACATTATCGATAATATTGATTACATCTTTCATACTCATGCAAAATGCTACAATATTTCAGAAGATTACGTGGAGACCTCAGTAGCAATTCCAGAAGTGATAGAGGCATATAAAAAAGCTGGTTATACGGGTTATTTAAGTACTGAGTATGAAGGTGGCGAACATTTAAGAGACGCATTTTCAGTTAATAGCATAGAGCAGGTAAGAAGGCATCAAGAAGCAATGAGAAGAGAAATCGAAGCATAACATAGATAAGTTCATGTATTTATAATTTAAAATACGGGAGAATGTAAAGTAGGAGGCTAATCAACAAATGATTAGCCTCCTACTGATGATAGGAATTACCTTGCTAGTATATTGAAATAAGGTAAATCACTAAAATAATTTCAATATTGCGAGATGCAATTTCACTAGTCTAACACTAAACTTGGGGCAGCATAAACTCTAGCCTTCAACTCATTATCCAACATATATAAGCCTTTCGGATCGGAAGCAAATAAATCATATTTTTTGATATTGTCATCTGCATTTTTTTCCTCTTCGCCCTGTTCCTTGATGAACCAATCTAAGAACTGCATGGTGCGAAAATCCTTTACTTTATAGGCTGCATCATAGATGGTATTAATGGAAGCTGTAACATACTGCTCGTGTTCGTATGCCATTACCAGCGGATCACGGAAGCTTTGATAGGTTTTATCAGGAGCTTGAATTTCTGCAAGTTTTACCAGTTCACCGTTATTTAGGAGATACTGACGGAATAACAAAGCGTGATCTCTTTCCTCCTGCATCTGAACAAAGAACCAGTTTTCAAAACCATTTAAGCTTTGATCGGAATAGTAATTAGCCATATCCATATAAAGATAAGCGGAATAGAATTCCTTATTAATTTGCTCGTTTAATAATTTAGCAACTTCTTGATTTAACATTTTTAACTTCCTTTCTCGTTTGATTTTTTATGTAGTTTTTACTTGATAGTAATTACCTATAAGGGTAATTTGTTACCTATATTGTTTCTTTCAACATAGTTACCAAAATCACATCTTAATGTTCTGATTTGGATAGAGTAAGCAGAATAATATTGTCTAATTTCTTATTAGTTTCTCCTTACTATGGTTTTATTATAACATACATTTGTTGTATTGTCAGGGTTAAATTTACATATTTTATGGAATGTTTCTAAAAAATAAAAGGGTGATTTGGCTTGCCATTTTATGTGTTTTGTGGTATACATATTATTGTACGGACATGTATAAATTACTAAAAAATGGAGGTTGTTATATGAAGAAGTTTGAATGTACAGCTTGCGGCTATATTTATGATGAAGCACTCGGCGATCCTGATAGTGGAATTGCACCTGGAACTAAGTGGGAAGATATCCCGGAAGATTGGGTATGTCCTCTTTGTGGCGTTGGCAAAGACGGATTTGAAGAAATTCAATAATGAAATTAGTGCTGTCTCAACCTTGTAGTGGGTTGGGGCAGTTTTTTATTCATGACAAGTGATAACAGAATTTCTTCCAAAGTGATGTAGTTATATAGATAAATTCCATTGACATAGTAGGATTAAGGAATTATGATATTACTATTGCCGTTCTTTTTTAAAGATACGGTTAATGTTTGATAGCATAGAAGTTAGATTAAATAGAGTTAGAGGTAGTACGATGATATATTTAGATTATGCAGCCAATACACCGGTGGATGATGAGGTTTTAAACCGTTTTGTCGAAGTAAGTAAGCGCTATATCGCCAATCCGAATTCTTCGCATCAATTGGGTAGGGACGCAAAGCAGGAAATAGACAAAATAACAGAACATATTGCCAATATGCTTGGGGTTAAGCCCTCTGAGGTTATCTATACCTCCGGTGCTAGTGAGGCGAATAATCTTGCAATCAAAGGAATCGTGCAGGCTTATAAGCATAATGGAAAGCACATTATCTCTACTTGTCTTGAGCATCCATCCGTGAGTGGAGCCTTAACCTATTTACAGAACTTAGGTTATGAGATTGATTTGGTAGACATAACGAACGAGGGACAGGTGGATCTGCAGCATCTGAAGGAGCTGCTACGCAAGGATACAGTGTTGGTATCTATTTGTTGCGTTGATAGTGAACTGGGAGTGATACAGCCCATGGAAGAAATAGCTAAGATTTTAGAAGCATATCCAAATTGCTATTTCCATACAGATGCAACCCAGGCTTTTGGTAAGATAGAAATGACTGGCATAAGTGCCGACTGTCTAACCTTCACACCTCACAAATTCTTTGGGTTAAATGGATGTGGTGTTCTAATAAAGAAGGAGCATGTAATCTTAAATCCATTGATCCATGGTGGAAGTAGTACGACCATATACCGTAGTGGAACGCCGGCTCTTTCATTAGCAGCCTCCATAGATATAGCGCTGGAACTTACCATTAAGCATCAAGAAGAACGTATGCAGAAGGTAACGGAGTATAATCGCTATCTAAAGGAGCGACTACTTCCATACAAAAATGTTAGAATTAATAGCACGAACCACTCCGTACCCCACATTTTAAACCTTAGTGTGCAAGGTGTGAAAGCGGGAGTTTTTCAAGAGGCACTTGAGAAGGAAGGAATTTGCATCTCCATCAAATCAGCCTGCTCCGTTCCAGGTTCCCCCTCAAGACCTGTTTATGCGGTCTCTAAGGATAAGAAAAATGCCATGTGTTCCTGGCGAATTAGTATGAGTCATCTGACAACACAGGAGGAATTAGACTACTTTTTACAGGCCTTTGACCGTTGTTATAAAAACCTAATCGGTGAATAAACCGTTTGACAAATGAATAGAAAGTGGTAGAAGAAATGGAACGTTATGAAGAAATAGAACGCAGTATTATTACAAAATACAGAAAACCCTTATGGAAAAAATTTATTAACGGTGTGAATCAATATCAATTAATTTCAGAAGGAGATAAAATTGCAGTATGTATCTCAGGAGGAAAGGATTCTATGCTTCTTGCAAAGCTGATGCAAGAGGTGCAAAGACATGGCAAGATCAAATTTGATCTGGTATTTCTTGTGATGAATCCCGGCTATAACGAAATTAACAAACAGACCATTATAAATAATGCTAAACTATTAAATATTCCGATTACCATGTTTGAAACCCAAATATTTGATATTGTGGCAGAAGTAGATGAGTCCCCTTGCTACCTCTGTGCAAGAATGAGAAGAGGATATCTCTACAAGAATGCACAGGCTTTGGGCTGCAATAAGATCGCCCTTGGGCATCATTTTGACGACGTGATTGAGACCATTCTTATGGGAATGCTATATGGTGGACAAATTCAAACCATGATGCCAAAGCTCCATAGTACCAATCATCCCGGAATGGAGTTAATCCGCCCTATGTATTTGGTAAAGGAAGCGGATATTCTTGCCTGGAAGCAATACAATGATCTGCAGTTTATTCAGTGTGCATGCCGCTTTACAGAGAATTGTACCTTATGTGACAATGGAGGCGGTGGTTCGAAACGCCAAGAAATGAAAGCATTAATTAAGAAATTCCGTCAGACGAATTCTAGTATTGACATGAATATATTCCGTAGTGTGCATGATGTTAATTTAAGTACCATCATTGGATACCATGATAAGGAGAAAAGTTATAATTTCCTAGATGATTATGACCAGAGAGGAGGAACGGTATGTTAAATCAATTTTCCAGAACAGAGTTGATGTTTGGAAATGAGGGTATGGAAAAGCTTAAGAACGCTAGAGTTGCAGTGTTTGGTATCGGCGGTGTCGGTGGTTATACCGTAGAAGCTCTGGCAAGAGGGGGAATTGGACACTTAGATCTGATTGATGATGATAAGGTATGTTTGACCAATCTCAATCGTCAGTTGATTGCGACAAGAAAAACCGTAGGTAAGTTTAAAGTAGAGGTTATGAAGGAACGAGTACTGGAGATTAATCCGAAGGCAGAAGTAACAACACATCAATGTTTTTACTCTGCAGAAACTGCCGATCAGTTTGATTTCTCCCAGTACGATTATATTGTTGATGCGATCGATACCGTATCTGCTAAAATTGAGATGGTTATGAGAGCAAAGGAAAAGAATGTTCCCATCATTAGCTGTATGGGTGCCGGTAATAAGATGGACCCCACTAGGTTTGAAGTGGCAGATATCTATAAAACATCCGTCTGTCCTTTGGCTAAGGTTATGCGTAGAGAATTAAAGTTGCGTGGCGTTAAGAAATTAAAGGTAGTTTATTCACAGGAACTTCCCAAAAAGCCTTTAGAGGATATGTCATTAAGCTGTAAAACCAATTGTATCTGTCCCCCGGGAGCAACCAGTAAATGCACCATGAAACGTCAAATCCCCGGAAGCAATTCCTTTGTACCGGCCACTGCTGGCTTAATACTTGCTGGAGAAGTCATCAAGGATATTAGTGGAGTTAGATAAAGGCGGTATAATTAAAATATTAATAACGGATAGATAGCAATTATTGAACAATAAGTTATCACAGGTCTTGGGCTTGTGATAATTTTTTTAACTTTTTTGACTTGTATTCTATAACTTGTTGATGTATATTTAAACAATATAATGAATAATCTAAAAAGCTTGTAAAAGAGGCAAGAAATAACCCAGTAAAAAGGACTAAGAATAGAATATGGAAAAGCCAAGGAATATTCTGAAGAATAACTTTAGTGTAGGTCAAGGAATAGGACTAGGCTAAGAAAAATAGTCCAGACAAAAAGTCCAGACAAAAAGTCCAGACAAAAAATTCTAGACAAAAAGTAGAGACTTAGTAATACAATTAGACTAAGGAATAGAAAGGAAGAAGAATCATGGGTAAGGTACTGACAAGAGAAGAAGCTTGGGAGTTATTAACGGAGTTTAATAAGGATGAATTCCATCTAAAACATGCGCAAATTGTGGAAGGCGTAATGAAGTATTTTGCTAAGGAACTTGGATATTCGGAGGAAGAAGAGTTCTGGGGAGTTGTTGGCTTATTGCATGATTTGGACTTTGGTATGTATCCTGAAGAGCATTGTATAAAAAGTCAGGAGATTATGAGAGAGCGTGGAATAGATGAGAGAATTAACCATGCGACTGCAAGTCATGGATATGGAATAACGGTTGATATTAAACCGGAGCATGAGATGGAAAAAGTACTCTATGCAGTAGATGAATTAACAGGATTAATCGGGGCTGTAGCCATTATGAGACCTTCAAAGAGTACCATGGACTTGGAAGTTAGTTCCGTCAAAAAGAAGTTTAAGACTCCGAAATTTGCTGCCGGTTGTTCTAGAGAGGTAATCGAAAACGGAGCTAAAATGCTTGGCTGGGAGATGGAGGACTTATTCAATCGAACGATCTTAGCCTTAAGGGAAGTGGAGCAGAGTACAGGACTGGTATAAAACAGGACTGGTATAAAACAGGGATGATATAAAACAGGGATGGTATAAAACAGGACTGGTATAATACAGAGCGAGTATAATGCAGAGCTGATATAATGCAGGACTTGAATAATACAGAAGAGGATAGGTGGAAGTAGTGGTGGGATTGGGTACAATAGCAAATATTGCTGCCATTTTGGTTGGAGCAGCCATTGGATTGATCATCAAAGGGGGATTAAAACAAAGGTTTCAAGATACTATTATGAATGCCCTTGGTTTGGCGGTAATGTTTGTTGGAATTAGCGGAGCACTTCAGGGATTATTTGTAATTGAAGATGGTAATTTAGAAACCTCAAATATGATGATTATGATAGTTTCACTTGCAATCGGTGCTTTTTTTGGAGAATGGATTGATATTGAATCAAAATTAGAGCAACTTGGGAATTTTCTAAAGAAAGCAATCAAAGTAAAAGGGGAAAAAGGACTAAATTTTGTAGAAGGCTTTGTAAGTAGTTCCCTGTTATTTTGTATTGGAGCGATGGCAATCATTGGATCCTTACAGGATGGTTTATCTGGAGATGCTTCCATGCTTTATGCAAAATCCTTTATTGATGGTATAGCAGCAATCTTTTTTGCATCTACTTTAGGAATAGGAGTGTTTTTCTCTGTAATACCTCTTGGGCTTTATCAAGGTGGGATTACCTTATCTGCGCAATACATCGAGCCATATTTGAGTGAACAGCTAATCTCCAATCTCTCTTTTATCGGTTCTATATTAATCTTTGGTATCGGTATTAATATGATCTTTGGAAAGAAAATCAAATGCGGGAATCTGCTTCCGGCAGTACTAGTTCCAGTCGTATATGAAATAGTTTTACGAATATTTTTAAAGAGATAAATACAAAGGAGAGGGCTTTCTTAGGGGAGGCTCTTTTTTGTCCCTGACTTTGGTAAGTAGAATAATTATACCAATATAATGTTTATTTAAACGTTTGTAGATCATTTTATTATTTCGTAAAAAGTAAGCTAATAATAGGAAAAGACTAGATTTTACCTGAATTTGTAGGAGAATGAACAAGAAATTGAGTTGAATTTTTAGTTGACAATACAAGTATAATTGTATACAATAAAACAAATTTATTTCATGAATATGGAGAATGTAACGATGGATGAGAGAAAAGTGTTTATAAATTCGCATAACAATTTACTACAGTTGGAAGAGCCGATCTATAATTTGGTAGAGGTTAGTCAACCCAATACTTTCCGTAATCTATTTCCTTATGATGAAATACCAAAGATAGCTTTTAATGATCGTATCGTACCTCATAATCTGCCGGATGAAATCTTTATCACAGATACCACTTTTCGAGACGGACAACAATCCAGAGCTCCTTATACGACCGAGCAAATTGTAACGATGTATGATTATTTTCATCGTCTGGGAGGACCGAAGGGTCTGATTCGCCAGAGTGAATTCTTCTTATATAGTAAGAAGGATCGGGATGCTGTATATAAATGTATGGAACGTGGCTATGAGTTTCCTGAAATCACCTCATGGATTAGAGCAAGTAAAAAGGATTTTGAATTAGTAAAAGAGATTGGGATGAAGGAAACAGGTATTTTAGTAAGTTGTTCAGATTATCATATCTTCTATAAAATGAAAATGACCAGAAGAGAGGCAATGAATCATTATCTTAGTGTGGTAAGAGAATGTCTGGAAACGGGAATTGCTGCCAGATGTCATTTGGAGGACATCACTCGTTCCGATATTCATGGCTTTGTTATTCCGTTTTGTAGTGAGTTAATGAAATTGAGCAAAGAATATCAGCTGCCTGTTAAAATAAGAGCTTGTGATACTATGGGCTATGGCGTCAATTTTTCCGGTGCAGTTATTCCAAGATCAGTACAAGGTATTATTTATGGCATTATGACCCATGCCAACGTTCCTTCTAAGTGGTTGGAATGGCACGGACACAATGATTTTTATAAGGCGGTTACCAATTCAACTACGGCTTGGTTATATGGTGCCAGCGGCGTGAATTGTTCCTTATTTGGAATCGGTGAAAGAACGGGCAATACTCCACTTGAAGCAATGGTATTTGAATATGCACAGCTTAAGGGTACCTTGGATGGTATGGATACAACGGTGATTACTGAACTTGCGGAATACTATGAGAAGGAAATCGGATACCGGGTTCCTTCAAGAACACCTTTTGTTGGTAAGAATTTCAATGTTACACGAGCAGGAATCCATGCAGATGGATTATTAAAGAATGAAGAAATCTATAATATTTTTGATACAGAGAAATTCTTAAATCGCCCGGTACTTGTGGCTGTATCTAATACTTCAGGACTTGCCGGAATTGCACATTGGATCAATACTTTCTTTAGGCTTAAAGGAAAGGACACAGTCGATAAAATGCATCCTATAGTACATAAGATTAAAGAATGGGTTGATAAAGAGTACGAGAGTGGCCGAGTAACGGTCATAACGGATGAGGAACTGCTTCAAATTATTGATTTAGCTAAGGAAGAACTAGGAATTGATCTTAGGAACTAGTACTTTGGAATTGACAAGCGTTGTCTTTCATCTTACAATATATTTTGGCGCAATGAATGGTTCAATTGTTTTAAATTAACGAGTTTAGTTGAATTTTTTCAACTTCTTATCAGATCGATCCTTTAGAAGGTTTTCATTATCTTTAGGCAAGGTCAATAATAAATTGAAAGGTACAGGTAGAACTATGATATCAGCAGAAAGAATTGAAGCAGCAAAAGAGAAATTTGGAGAGTTACTGGTACAGCAGCTACAACGTGTAGAAGATATGAAGGCTCAAGGTGATTTTATAGATTACAAAGCGCTGGACAAAATTATTGTTGGTGTCTGCGGTGGTGATGGAATCGGACCAGCAATTACTGCACAGGCGCAAAGAGTATTGGAATATTTGTTGCAGGAGGATATAAAAGCAGGTAAGATTGAGTTTCGCACAATTGATGGATTAACGATCGAGCGAAGAGCTGCTGAGAATGCAGCCATTCCACCGGCTGTTTTAGAGGAAATTAAGAAATGTCATGTAATTTTAAAAGGACCTACCACAACACCTAGAAAAGGTGATCCTTGGCCAAATGTAGAAAGTGCTAATGTTGCTATGAGAAAGGAATTAGACCTATTTGCTAACGTAAGACCGGTTCGTATTCCTGAGCAGGGCATTGATTGGACCTTCTATCGTGAAAATACAGAAGGTGCTTATGCAGTTGGAAGTAAGGGTGTTCATGTAACGGAAGATTTAGGAGTGGATTTCACGATTACGACAACTGAGGGTAGCGA
This sequence comes from Bacillota bacterium, assembly GCA_023389295.1. Taxonomy (GTDB): domain Bacteria; phylum Bacillota; class Clostridia; order Lachnospirales; family Lachnospiraceae; genus Mobilitalea. Next base: position 2,717 of record JAEWEO010000279.1, on the reverse strand, counting down.
AAGAATTATTAGAGCTGCATTTGAATTTGCAAAAGCAAACAATAAGACAAGAGTAACTGCGGTTACAAAAGCTAATATCATTAAGACAACCGATGGTAAATTCCTTGATATATTCAAAGAAATTGCAAAGGAATATCCGAATATCACAGCGGATGACTGGTATATTGATATCATGACAGCGAAGCTAGTGGATGAGAAGAGAAGAAAAGACTTCCAGGTAGTGGTTCTTCCTAACCTCTATGGTGATATTATCACGGATGAAGCTGCGGAATTCCAAGGTGGAGTTGGAACTGCAGGTAGTGCCAATATTGGTAAAAAATATGCAATGTTTGAAGCAATCCATGGATCAGCACCTCGTATGGTGGATGAGGGAAGAGATATTTATGCAGACCCTTGTAGTATGATTCGTGCCGGAGCTATGTTACTTGCTCACATAGGTTATAATGGTGAGGCGGATAAACTTTATCGCGCTCTAGACATCTGTACGGTAACTGAGAAAAAGGTAGTTACAACCGGTAGAGATACCGGAGCAACCGGTGCACAATTTGCAGATTATTTAATGAATACAATTGAAAATATGTAAGAAAAGATGAATTCTTAAAATAGGAGGGAATTCCTTGGAAGATTTTAATCTTCACAAAGAGGTTACGGACAAATATTCCTTAAGAGGACGGGTATTTAATAAGCTAAGAGAAGATATTTTAGCAGGTCTATATCATGAAAATGAGGAACTTAAGGAAGCAACGATTGGCCTCGAATTCGGAGTCAGCCGTACCCCGGTTAGAGAAGCGCTACGACAACTGGAGTTAGAAGGCTTGGTTACGATGATTCCAAACAAAGGTGCTTATGTTACGGGTATTACCTCAAAAGACATACATGATATTTATATGATACGTTCCTATCTTGAGGGCTTGTGTGCAAAACTGGCATGTGAAAATATTACACAGGCGCAAATCGAGGCCTTGGAGGAAGTATTATATTTGTCCGACTTTCATGCTAGACGAAGCCACTACGATCAGATGGTGGAATTAGATAATAAATTTCACGAGATGATTTATAAAGCCTCCGGAAGCAAGATATTAAATCATGTCTTATCCGATTTTCACCACTATGTAGAGCGGGTTCGTAAAATTACCTTAGCGGAGCCGATTAGAGCTTCAAAGTCCAGTCAAGAACATGCAGCGATTCTGGAAGCTATCAAAAATAGAGATGGTGCTCTTGCAGAGGCTTTAGCTCATGAGCATATCATGAGTACTATTAAAAATATTAACGATCAAGGTTTATAATAACAAGAGGTATCGTAAGGAGAAAATGAGGGTAGAACCTTATTTATCCCTACGATACCTCTTTTGTGTTTCGGGTGATGCTATATGAGCGAACCACTATTTTGCTGGGGGATTTTTCTCACAGGAAGGTGTGTGACCGTGATATTTTTTATATACATTTCGAAAATGTTTCACATCTTCAAAGCCTAATAAATGTGCTACTTCATATATTTTGTGGTCTTCTTTTAGAAGTGTCAAAGCATAATCCATTTTTTGCGCTGTTATGTATGATATGAATGTTTGACCAACCTCTTTCTTAAATAGGGTGCTAAAATAGGGAGGACTAAGAAAAAAGTAACTAGATACTCTCTCTAAGGAAAGATCTTCTGTTATATGAGTTTTTATAAAATCAAGTACCTCTGAAATCTGAAAGGCAGAAGTATTGTGAACAAGTTCAAAGTTATTGAGGGTATAAGTTAACCAGACATTAAACCATTCTTGCATTTCCTCAATAGAAGATATATTTAATATTTCATATACCTCCAATCCCATTTTAATTCGTTGCGGCCGTAGCACGTACATATCAAAGATTATATTTTTAATACTTGAATATAACAGTATGATATCGCACTTTATATTCAGCAAACTATAGTTTTGATTTTTGCATTCATTAAACCATAATTTGGTATAATATAAGGTGTTTTTTCCTTTGCAAAACGACATATCAGCTCGAATGGAACGCTCTATTTCCACAAGTCTAGGTGGTTTACTAACCCAAGTATTGGGTTGAGAGATTTCTTCAAAGGTAATACATGGAGTGCGAAGACGATCAGAAAAATAAGTTTCATAGGCTTCAAAATAACTTGTATAGAGTCCGTTTAAACCAGAGTGAATCATACCAAAATGTAAAAGAAACGGATTGAAATCATTGTCCTTTTGAAATGTGTATAGCATATGCTGTCGCAAGGAAAGAAGTTCTTTTGTGTTTTTTTTAGTTTCGTAATAAATAATTAGGGCGTAGTGCTTTTCTATATACAACATACATTTATTATGAAAAGTCAATGCGTGAGAAAATGTTTTAAATAAAATTTTCTCGTGATCCATTCGTTGTTGATTGGGATCTTCATGTAACATAATAAGAAAAAAGGATTGTTCATCAAAAAGTGGTTTATTGGATTCGCTTAATTGGTTTCTTTTTTCTGAATTGGTAAGTTGCTTGAAATAAGACAAACTTGCTTCTAGCGGAAAAAGGATGGGACGTTTATGTAATTCCATGGTAGTTAGTACTTCAATAAAGGTGTTGCTAGAGCAGATGGCTGTAGGTGGAATTAGGGTTTCTAGTATAGAACGTAGTTGCTTTAAGATTAAACATGGAATTTTAGAAGATAGTATAACTAAATCTGGTAGATTATCAGGAAAGAAGCAGGGGATAAATTTACGATAGGTATAGGC
>JAEWEO010000225.1 GCA_023389295.1 Bacillota bacterium | reverse complement strand
GCGTATGCTTATAGAACACTTTATTGGCGAAGAAAATATCGAAGAAGAACCTGAAGGTGAAGACAAAACAGAAAGCTTATGGCTTGCCCAAAAGAGGGAGATACATGCCGGAGCATATATGCCATGGACAGAAGAAGAAGATCGAAAACTTACCAATGAATTTGAAAGCGGCCAATTCAGCACACGTGATTTGTCAGAGATTCACGGTAGAACTACTGGAGCTATAAGAGCCAGACTAATGAAATTGAAATTGATTGATTCATAAAATAAGTTTTGCTGTGAACTAATTGTAAATGTTCGGATAAAAGAATATACTTTATAAGTGTTGTTGATTTATGGAGGGTGCACGATGTCCGGGGGACATCGGCTTTGCACCGACCGGAACGGAGTGGAGATATAGCATGGAGTATTTAACAACAGCAGAATTTGCAGAAAAATGGGGAATTTCACAGAGAAGAGTAGGCATTTATTGCAAAGAAGGAAGGTTGCAAGGAACTATGATAAAAGGAAAAACATGGTTGATTCCGGAAGATGCAAAGAAGCCTGAAGATCCTAGAAAAACCAGAAAAAAAGCAAACTAAATAATATGCATGTGTTAGGAAGAAGGTGAGATATTGGCTGAACTAATCATTGATAAAAAATATAATAACAATCTTGACATTGAAGGATTTTTGCGAATGATGAAAGATCCATCATTTTGCTATAAGTTTTATTGGCTTGAGGCTATTATTCAGCTGATATCTGAGAATAAGAAGAAGGCTACAAGATAATCTGCATTCTATATGGGCTAATCAGGAGCTCTATCGTAAAGGTAACTCAAGTGACGAATTTCATTTGATATTGGAGAAAAATATGCGCCCGGTATATGACTCTGCAAAGCGACAGGGTTATGAAACCTGGAACATAGCATAGGGGGGGACAAATGAAGGTACATAATAAATTGGTTAGAGATAAAATTCCAGCAATAATAGAAGCCGATGGAAAGGAATGTGTAACACACATACTTTCAGATGAGGAATACATAGCCGCACTTGAAACGAAATTAAATGAAGAAGTGACTGAATATCAGGCTGATAAAAGCCTAGAAGAAATGGCAGATGTTCTTGAAGTACTACAGTCAATTTGCATTGCAAGAGGCTATTCCTTAGAGGAACTTGAAAATATGAGAGCAAAGAAGGCCGAGGAGCGCGGCGGGTTTAAGGATAAGGTATTTTTAAAGCATGTTAATTAGAAACAGGGTATGTTATACCAAATCAATTTCTCACAAACTACACAAAAACAACGTTTTTAGAGAAAATTAAAGAGAATCTGTGACACTGCAATTCATTCTATTTCTCGGTCAGCTTGATTAAATAAATAGAATCAGACTACTACAAAGAGGATATTCTCTAAATAAATTTAGAAAATATCCTCTTTTTTTACGTTATGAAAATTGGTTAAATTAGTTGCATTTTTATTTCCAGTTACTTCGATAATTCCGCTTCCGATATTCCTTTGGAGTTAGGCCCGTATGCTTTTTAAAAACATGAATGAAATGACTGTGAGAATTAAATGCCAAATAGTTGCTGATCTCGGTTGCCGTGTAATCAGAATATTTTAACATATTTTCAGCGGCTTCCATCCTTTTGCTGACAATAAAGTTACCAATCGTTGTATTCATTTCTTTCTTAAATAAACCACATAAATATGTAACATTTTTTCCGGTATGTTGTGCTAATTCTTCAATCGTGATGGAATCATGTAAATGGCTATAAACGTAGTCGATGCATTGAGAAACTGCAATTGAAATACTGCGTCTTGTTTGAATTTTTTTCATTCGTGCTGCATAATCGAATACGACTTCACGATGTAAGAGAGAAACATCCTTAATACTCGTACAACTATCAAGCTTTCGTATATATATATCGCTTAAAGTATAGGCAGTCTCTACATCCATGCCTCCTTCGATACAAAATCTCGTGATAAAGGCAATTGTAATCGTAAGATGATATTGAATGTTTCGAAGCGGATTTTTGGAAAGAACACCAAGCTGACGGTTATCTAAGGGAATCATAATTTGCTTTAATAATTCAGTATCTCCGTTCTTTACTGCTTCATAAAAACGAAGTTCTTTTTCATAGGGCAGATGATTATGATGATCTTCTCTTTGTAAGAAAAGAGAATGAAGCAATTGAGAGTCTGTTAATCTTTCGTTCATGATAACCCCCATAAAAATAATATGAAATAATAATCCAATTATATCAGAAAAATTTGATAAAAAACAGAATAATTTGATATTTATTTATGAGTTTTAATGGTAAAGTTTTACTGGTAGTTGATAGTATTGGTTTCAGAAAGGGGTATAGTATGAAGAAAATAGGTAAGAAGGGAAGCTTGGCCATCGTATTCTTGCTGGTCATAGCATTACTACCGGTATTTGGTTATCGAATGACGGAAGCCAAAACTAAGGTTAGTGTGAAAAGCGTAGTATTTACACAAGATATTGGTAAGACACTAGACTTGTTCGTGGGTCAGACGTATCAGTTAAAAGTAAAAGTTACACCGTCAAATGCATCAAACAAGAAAGTATCTTATGAAAGCGCAGACAGTAAGATTGTAACCGTAAACTCAAGTGGTATGCTAAAAGCGGTGAGTAAGGGAACAGTAAAAATTACTGTTAAGGCCAAAGATGGAAGTGGAAAAAAAGCAGTTCTTACAGTAAATTCTAAGGTTCGGGTTAGTAAAGTGACAATCACTGAACCGGCTGATCAGAATCTTGTCTTAGCAAAAGGTAAAACAGTTACCATAAAAACAAAGGTTACACCAGCAAATGCAAGTAATAAAGCATTAAGTTTTAGTAGTTCAAATCCAAATGTGGCGACTATTAGCAGCAAAGGGATAATCACTGCTATAAGCTCCGGTGACGCTACGATAACAGTAAAGGCAAAGGATGGAAGCGGTAAATCAGATTCTATTATGATTACAGTTATCACTCCCGTAACATCAATAACATTAGCGGAATCAAATATTACAAAAGAAGTTGGTTCCGATTACCAGCTGTTAGCAACCGTATTACCAAGTGATGCTACAAATAAAAAACTTGCCTATAGTAGTTCGGATAGCAGTTTAGCAACAGTAGATGAAAGTGGTAAGGTTTCATTAAAGAAAGAAGGTACTGTAACGATAACAGCAGCATCAACCGATGGAACTGATATAAAAGCGACTGTTACAATAAAGGCTACACCAGTATCAACTACATCGATCATTTCTATACCAAGCGTTACTCCGGTTCCGAGTAATCCGTATAAGCTTGTTTGGCAGGATGAATTTAACGGAAGTTCTTTGAATACTGCTGATTGGAATTATGAAATACACGAGCCCGGTTGGGTAAATAACGAACTACAACGATATACGAACTCTACAGACAATACCTATGTTGAAAATGGACAACTTGTTATAAAAGCAATTAAAACTGAAGGTGAAAGTGGAACAACTTATACATCAGGTAGAGTAAATACCCAAGGAAAGCATGACTTTAAATATGGTCGCTTTGAAATAAGAGCAAAGATGCCAAAGGGGCAGGGCTTCCTGCCGGCAATCTGGATGATGCCTACCAATGAAAATATTTATGGCCAATGGCCAAAATGCGGTGAAATTGATATCGCTGAGGTACTCGGAAATCAGACAAATAAGACTTATGGTACCCTTCATTTTGGTGAGCCACATACACACAAACAGGGAAGCCATACCTTAGTAAATGGTGATTTTTCAAGTGAATATCATGTATATTCCGCTGAATGGGAACCGGGTGAAATCCGTTTCTATGTAGATGGTATTTTATATCATACCGTTAATGATTGGTTTACAAAGAGAACAGGTTTTGGAGAAGTATCCTATCCCGCTCCGTTTGATCAGCCTTTCTATATCATTCTTAACTTAGCAGTTGGTGGAAACTGGCCGGGTAATCCTGATGAGACAACTCTATTTGACGAGAATTCAGAACTTAGGATTGATTATGTAAAGGTATACCAAAAAGACAGCTACGATGAAAATGTTCAGAAGCCTGTTTCAAATATTGACTTCCGTAATCCCGACGCAACTGGTAACTATATTAATAACGGTGATTTCTCTGTAAACGAGAATTTAACCGATGGTATTGATTGGGGATTCTTGCTTGCCGGAACAGGAGCTGCAACGGCTGATATTTCAGGCAATGAGCTTCATATTGATACAACAAATGCCGGAAACTTAAACTATAGTGTTCAGGTTGTACAACCAAATTTACCGATGGAAAAGGGATATCGTTATAGGCTAACCTTTGATGCATCTGCAGCAGCAGATCGTACTATGATTGTTGATGTTTCCGCTCCTGATAATGGGTACATTCGTTATTTAGCTGACACAACAATTAATTTAACAACTATGAAACAGAGTTACAGTTATGAGTTCGATATGCTTAACAGTAGCGATACTAACGGCAGGGTTGAATTCAATCTTGGTAATCAAGGTTCAACAGCCAGGGTAACGATCAGTAATGTAAGACTTGTGAAAGTCGGACCGGCAGTGATCCCACCGGAGGTTAAGAGTGTATTACCGGATGGAAACTATGTATACAATGGTGAGTTCCAGGAAGGAACAAATCGACTTAGATATTGGGATATTGAAAACCAATGTAATGGTGCACAGGTAAAGGTTACCAGTATCAATAATATTCATGAGCTCAAAGCAACAGTTCCAAGTAGTGTTACAGGTCTTGACCAGGTAGTTGTTAAACAGGACCCGATAGCTATTTCAGGCGGAAAAACCTATGAATTGAGCTTTGATGCATACGGAGATAGCAATCAGACGATACGGACAACGATTGCAGGAAATCAATTCGATACTGCATTAACAAGCTCAAAAACAAACTATAAGTATTCTTTCACAACAGATAGCGGGCTTACCCAAGGTACTTTAAAAATTCTCCTTGGAGTTGCAGGAACGACCCATATCGATAATATTCGTGTGCAGGAAGACAGTTTGTTGCTTAACGGTGATTTCTCCAATGGTTTTACCGGCTTTGAGGTGTTTACGGACGGAAGTATCTCCAGTCAGGTGACTTATGTTGTCGATGGACTTACTGAAAATAATGCAGCTGCTTTCGACATAAAGGATACCGGAGATCAGGATTGGAAAATCCAACTAAAACAGAATAACATCAAACTGGAAAACGGCAAATGGTATAAGATTACACTAGATGCGAAATCATCAATAAACCGTGCCATTATGTATGCACTACAGAAAGACGGTTCCCAGGATAATGATTGGACGCCTTATTCTGGAAGCCGGATTATTAACCTCACGAATACATATAATTCGTTTTCAACAACCTTCCAAATGACCGCCACGACAGACCCATCTACAATTTTAAGTATTTCAATGGGAAGCGTAGGAGGAACTCGTATTACGAATCAGCACCAGGTATATATTGATAATATTACACTAGAAGAAGTAGAGGCTCCGCCATTAAATCCGGTAGATGAAGGCACAGAACTGATTCAAAATGGAGATTTTGCAGCTGCCGGTGATCACTGGAACATTTGGTCAATTACTGCTCCAGGAGCAGCTAATGTCACTTTTTCAGAGGGGAAAGTGAGTTATGACATAACAAATCCCGGAAATGAAGATTGGAATGTTCAATTAAAGCAAGGTGGTCTTTTACTGGAAAACGGAGCTTCCTATACTGTAACCTTTAAAATTAAATCTACCCAGGCTCGTACCATTAAGCTGGCATTCCTTAATGCATCTTATGACTGGTATGGCGGTGCAGATATCAGCCTGAATGCCGATGAGGAACAAACAGTAACTCTAACGATTGTTGTTACGAATCAAACTGATCCGGCAATTGATTTTGTAATTTCAATGGGTAAAATTGGTGATACACCGGCTTCCACCATTGAAATCAGCAATGTTAGCTTAAAAAAGATACCGTAATATAGTTTAATGTAGATTGAGGCACAGGCAATTTATACTTATGCTTGTGCCTCAACCTGATTTCCGATTGTTACAATTAAAGAAAGGAAAGTGTGATTGATAATTTAATCATGTAAGAACTAATATGCAATATGGATATTTTGACGATGAGAAACGAGAATATGTAATCACCAGACCGGATACACCGGCCCCGTGGGTGAATTACCTTGGTTCCCCTGAATACGGTGCTATTATTTCAAATAATGCCGGCGGCTATAGTTTTGCCAAGTCCGGCGCTGATGGTCGAATATTACGTTATGTATTTAATCATTTTGACCAGCCGGGCCGCTATCTCTATATTCGGGATAATGACAGCAAGGATTACTGGTCAGCCTCCTGGCAGCCTGTCGGTAAGGAGCTTACATCCTACAAGAGTGAGTGCCATCATGGGACAGCATATACACGAATGGATGCTGAGTACAGCAACATTTGTTCCGAAGCACTATATTATGTTCCGTTCCATAAGTCCTATGAGATTTGGCATTTAAAATTGACTAATTGCTCTGATACGACACGCAATTTATGTATTACAGGGTATGCGGAATTTACGAATAATAACAACTATGAACAGGATCAGGTCAACCTGCAATATTCACAGTTTATTACCAGAACTATTTTCTGTGGTAATCGAATTCGCCACACGATTCATAGCAATCTAGATAAGCTGGAGGAAGGGAAAACGGTTGACAACAAGACAGCGATCGACCGCTTTTTTGGCTTAGCCGGAGCAGAAGTTTCCTCCTACTGCGGGGATAAAGAGAAATTTTTAGGGCCTTATCATGGATATGGGAACCCGATTGGTGTAATTAATGGTAATCTAGGCGATGAACTGAATTATAATGGAAATGGGTGTGGTGCTATTTCTACTACAATTACACTAGCACCTGGAGAAACAAAGCATCTGGCATTTATCTTGGGAATGAAGCCTGATAGGGAAGCGGAGGGTATATTAAAACAATATCAGAATCCGGGTGAGGTATGTGGGAAAGAGCTGGAGAAGCTGATTACTTTCTGGCATGAGAAGCTTTCGCATTTTAGGGTAAAAACTCCGAGTCAGGAATTTAATACAATGATAAACACATGGAATGCTTATAACTGCTTTATAACCTTTCTATGGTCTCGTGCAGCCTCCTTCTTTTATTGTGGACTTCGTAACGGATACGGATATCGTGATACGGTTCAGGACATTCAAGGAATTATCCATCTTGCCCCCGAAATGGCAGAGGAGAAAATTCGGTTTATGCTTTCGGCACAGGTGGATCACGGTGGTGGGTTACCTCTTGTAAAATTTACTCACAACCCGGGACAGGAAGATACACCGGAGGACGATTCCTATGTAAAGGAAACAGGACATCCTGCTTACCGAGCAGATGATGCTTTATGGCTGTTCCCGACTGTTTATAAATATGTTTCTGAAACAGGAAACCTTTCCTTTATGGATGAGATCATTCCGTTTGCTAATCAGGGTCAAGGTACTGTTTATGAGCATCTGAAACGTGCGATAGATTTTACCATGAATCATCTGGGAGTACACGGTATGCCTGCCGGATTGCATGCAGATTGGAATGACTGCCTGAGACTTGGAGAGAAAGGGGAATCATCTTTTGTTGCTTTCCAGTTCTATTATGCCATGACGATATTAAAGAAGTTCGCGCAGTATAAGGACGATAAGGAATATATGAAATATCTTGATGAAAGTCAGGAGAAGTTAGGGGGTATTATCG
>JAEWEO010000210.1 GCA_023389295.1 Bacillota bacterium | reverse complement strand
ATATTATATAGATATCGATTATAGAAGCCACGACTGCTGAAGTAGTTACTGGCTTCGCCTAACAATTATGATATATTACATAGATTTTCATTATACTTCTCCAAAGCCAACGAATATCGTTGGCTTTACTTCATTAACTATGAAAGAAAATCGGTTACTCCATATCTGCGTTGACTTTTAAATCCATGTTAGTTAGAATTAATATATTAACTTTTCTATAAATAGATGAAAATTTACTTAGGTATACATGAATTTATTATTTTTTCACAATATATTCTTAGACGGAGTGGAGTGATACAATGGCGATAAATAAGGCAATGCGATTAGCATTAAAGGCTTTATCTTATTCAGATTTAGATTTGAAGAAGAACTACAAATTGAAACGACAATTAACAAATGTAGTACACCCCTATATCAAACCACTCTATGAAATGTGGGATCACAAGGTTTCATTGATAGATCATGAAATACCGGTACGGGTATTTTTTCCTCCGGAGGAAGTTGCCAAACAGAAAATATTAATTTTCTTTCATGGTGGTGGTTGGGTGATCGGTAATATCGATAGTTATACGTCAGTTTGCTCCACTATGGCAAAACTTACAGGGCATATAGTGATTTCAGTCGATTATCGACTGGCACCGGAGTATAAATTTCCGGCAGCTCCTGAGGATTGCTATGCCGTAACTAGGGAAATATTTGGTGATGCTAATTTGTTTGATGTAAAAGAGAAGGATATAACCTTGATTGGTGATAGTGCTGGTGGTAATCTTGCGGCTGTGGTCTCCTTAATGGCAAGAGACCGTGGAGAGTTTCTTCCTAAGCAGCAGATACTATTATATCCTTCTACTTCAAGTGACCATAGTGATAATTCGCCCTATGCCTCAGTTATTGATTATGGGACGGACTATTTATTAACTGCAAAACGAATGAGGGATTATATGGATTTGTATATATCCTCCGAAGAGGATTTAAAGAGTCCATATCTTGCACCTATCTTAGCAAAGGATTTGTCCAACCAGCCAAGAACTTTAATTATTACTGCAGAATATGATCCTCTAAGAGACGAAGCAGAGCATTATGGAAGAAAACTAAAGGAATTTGGTAATGAGGTTGAGATAATTCGTATGAAAGATGCCTTGCATGGATTTATATCTTTACCTAAGCATTTTGTACATGTCAAGCGAAGTTATACAGCCATCAATCGTTTCCTAAGTGAATAGATGATACAATGAAAAATCATTTTAGAATATAGAAATAGATAAATACTGTCCTTATATGTGTAAAGAACACCGGAAAAGGGAGGAATGAAATTGGCTAGAAGAAAGCCCGTAGAGTGGAACAGGCTCGATAATGCGGCAAAGATATTTCCACCTAACACAAATGAGAAGGACGCTAGGGTTTTTCGATTTGTTTGTGAATTGAAAGAAAATGTGGATAGAGATATATTACAATCGGCACTTGATCAAACTATGCTGCTTTTTCCCATGTATAGTGTTATATTGAGAAGAGGAATGTTTTGGTACTACTTTGAGAGCACGGATCTTAAGCCGGAAGTGGTTGAGGAACATAAGCTTCCATGTAGTATGCTATATGTCCCCAACCGAAGAACTCTATTATTCCAAGTATCCTATTATAATAAAAGAATAAACGTAGAAATGTACCACGCTTTGTCAGATGGAACCGGTGTACTCGGATTTATAAAGACTCTAGTTTATTACTATCTAACAAAAAAGTACGAAGAAAATTTTAGGGAGCATATGCCAGATCTTGATTATGATGCTACCTTCACTGAGAAAATGGATGATAGTTTTTCAAAGCATTACAACGGTGATAAGAAGCTGGATAAAATAAAGATTAATCGGGCTTACCGAATTAATGGAAGAAGAACTATTGATAATCGTCTTAAGGTAATAGAGGGAGAGATGTCAGTCAAGCAAGTGATTGCGTTGGCGCACCAATAAAATACCACCTTAACGATTTATTTGACAGCTTTATTTATGAAGGCAATTTATCAAGATATGCCTGCAAGGGGAAGAAAATATCCGGTGATCTTATCCGTACCGGTTAATTTAAGAACCTATTTTCCTTCGGTAACGGCACGTAATTTTTTTACAACAATTAATATTTGCTATCATTTTGGTAAAAGTTCCGACCGGATGGAGGATATTATAGAGTCAATCAAGGAAAGTTTTGAAAAAGAATTGACCCAGGAGAATTTGCGAGAGCATATGAACCGGTTATCAGCCTTAGAACATAATGCTTTTATGAGGGTGATTCCTCTGGTATTAAAGGATTATATTCTTCGCTTTGCCAATTATCTGGCAGATAAGGGGGTTACGGCTTCTCTCTCCAATGTAGGTAAAATATCTATGACAGAAGAACTGGTGCCTTATATTCGTCTTTTTAACTGCTTTACCAGCGTGAGGAGACCTCAGATTGCTATGTGTTCCTTTACGGATCGATTGGTGATAAGTATTTCATCACCGTTTTCAGCAACGGATATCCAGAAGAATTTCTTTCGTATGCTCTCCAATGAGGGGGTAGATATCAGTATTGCATCTAATATTAAAGAGGTATAGAATTTAATAATTAACTAAAATTTTAAGACAGGAGCTTGTTCTATGCAAAGCTGCGATAAATGTAAGGTAACGATTAGGGGGAATCATACCATATGTCCCTTATGTGGAGGCATTTTAAAAGAGAATCTTAAACAAGAGGAAGAAGTATTTCCCCACATTCCAACCATATATCAAGAGTTTAATATCCTAATTCGTAGCATGATCTTAGTATCTATAGCTGCTATTGTGGTGAGTTTTGCTATTAATTTTATATTTACCAAGGAATCACGTTGGTCGATTCTAGTAGCAGCTGCGATTATATGTATGTGGACCAGCCTATTTATTATCATACGTAAAAAGAATAATATTCCTAAAGCCATCGTCTGGCAGGTGGCATTAATCGGAATATTATCCATTCTGTGGGATTTATCCATAGGGTGGATGGGATGGTCAATTGATTATGTAGTTCCATGTTGTTGTGTCGGTGCAATGATAGTAATGGCAATCGCTGCTAAGATTATAAAAATCGGTGCCAAAGACTTAATTATCTATATGTTTGTGGACATTATTTTTGGATTTATTCCACTAATTTTTATTTTACTGGGCATATTAAACGTTTTTATTCCTTCTGTGATCTGCGTTGCTTGTAGTGCGATCAGCCTTTCAGCCTTAATTTTGTTTGAGGGTGATAATATGAAAGCGGAGTTAAATAAGAGAATGCATATATAAAGAAAGGTTGGGCTATGAGTTCCTATTATTTAAAAATAATTGCAATTATTACGATGTTAATTGATCATATTGGTGCAATTTATATTTCACCAAGGCTTCATCCGCAAGCGTACCTACTCTTTCGAGGAATTGGGAGACTAGCCTTTCCGATCTTTGTTTTTCTCATTGTGGAGGGGTTTCATCATACGAGAAATGTTAAGAAATATTTGATTAGACTTGGTGTTTTTGCTTTGTTATCTGAGATACCTTTTGATTTGGCATTTTATCAGGTACGTTTTGGAAGAGATGTAATAACAGATATCAAGAATGTATTTGTGGATGGTTTTGATCGTAATGCAATAGATTTGTTGATAAATAATTTTAATTTAAATCAAAATATATTTTTCACACTGTTTTTGGGGTTACTATTAATTTATCTGATGAGTTTCATTGATTTAAAGTTTCAAAGTGGTATTATGATCAACAATCTGCTGCAAGCCATAGCCATCATTGTTACTTGTATGTGCGCAATCATATTAAAAACGGATTATGATATTTCTGGGATCCTTATGATTTTAGTATTTTATCTGTTCAGAGGAAGAAAACTACTATTATCAATATCTCTTTTTATCATATGTACCTTGTTACTTAGTGATTTAAAGACATTTATGGCATTAGGTAGTTTACGTAGTGTAATCAGTATGTTTGCTACCTTTGCAATGATACCTATAGCCTTTTATAATGGTAAAAAGGGAAAAGATGTAAAATATTTTTTCTACATCTTTTATCCCGCTCATTTACTGATTCTGTTTTTCATTCAAACTATGATTTAGTGATGAAATTGGATTCATGATCGGATGAGTGATGATACGGGGCTGCTTCCATCCGAATATTTTCACCAGAAGCATAAGACTTATCCGGAAAATAATACTTTGAGTCCATCTTATGGATGCTATTGACGGAAGGAAAACGATAATAAGTTTTTTTTGAAGATTCAAAATACATGTTACAATCCTCCTGGCTGATGAATTTGTTATTATTGTTCTCAAACTGAAAATATATATTCTATGTTTTTCGGTGTGATTTGTGGCTGAGCTGACATAAGGTTCTAGCAAACTAATGTGCGAGAAATGAAATAAAGGTCTTAAAAGGTTTTATAAAAATATGCACCCACAGAAAGATATTTCTGCTATAATTTAGATAAAACAAAGATCGCCTTTAATGAGGATCTTATGTATGAGAAAAAGAATTGGTAGAATGACCATGAAGAAAAAGGATCAGGAGAATATGAAATGATTTCACTTAAGGTTGCGGAAGTAAAGTCTTTTATGGCAAAACTTTTGACAAATAATACATTTGATAAATTTTTACTTAGAGAAATGGAGCTTCAAACCTTTACTGGATTTTCCATCACAGGACAGGTAAATGAAAGTTTCTTCTCAAAGGATGAATTAGAGGAGCGTGGGGATGTAAAATATATTTACTGGGCGGAAATTCGTCAGATCGCATTTTCAATGATCAAAGGAAATAAGACACCCTTATCATTAAAACTTGTTTTTCAATTAGCAAAGGAGCAATGTGAGGAATTAATCCAAGGGTTAGGTGATAAATTTAAACGAGAAGATCTGGGGGGACTTTTTCTCAATGTTCGCTTTGAGAAAGGTGAACTTCGCCTGATCACCGGTACTGCAATCAAAACCTTTACTCTTGATAAATCATTAGAGCATGAATGGGATCAACGTGTGATAGCTTTTCTAAAAGGGCAGGGCATAGTTTTTGAAGAAGAATAAGGGAAGAATTATAATTTTATAGATAATGAAAGGTAATGATAATTGTTGTTAGCACTCTTGATGGAAGAGTGCTAATTTTATCTTGACAATTTAAGGGTACCGTATTATGATATCTCTTGAGGAAAATTAAACTTATCCGATACTTATTATACCGGTTACCCAAGAATTTAATGGTACCGAAATAAAAAATACAAATTTAAAAGGAGTGTTAGTATGAGCACAGAACGTGGTAATTTATCAATTCATTCAGAGAACATTTTTCCTATTATTAAAAAGTGGTTATATTCTGACCATGATATTTTCGTTCGAGAATTAATATCGAACGGTAGCGATGCTATCACTAAGTTAAAAAAGCTTGAAATTATGGGTGAAGCAACTTTACCCGAGGATAATCATTTTCAGTTGACGGTTACGGTTAATCCTGAGGAGAAAACCATTCGCTTCTCAGATAATGGTATCGGAATGACTGTAGAAGAAGTAAAAGAGTACATTAATCAAATTGCTTTTTCCGGAGCTCAGAAGTTCATGGAAAAATATAAAGATAAAACCAATGAAGATCAGATAATTGGACATTTCGGACTCGGTTTTTATTCTGCCTTCATGGTAGCAGACCGTGTAACTATTGATACATTATCCTGGCAGCCAGATGCACAACCCGTACATTGGGAATCTGACGGTGGAACAATGTATGAGATGAGTGAAGGAACGAAAACGGAACGTGGTACGGATATTACACTCTATCTCAATGAAGAGAGCTATGAATTCTCTAATGAATATCGTGTGAAAGAAATTATCAAAAAATACTGTTCCTTCATGCCGGTTGAAATCTATTTTGAGAATGCGAATGCACCTGTGGAGGAAAAGAAGGAAGAGGTTATTGATGCTACCGTTGATCAGGATCAAGTAGTAGAAGAAGGTAGCGAAGAGAATAAGGAAAAGAAACCAGCGCCAATTAATAACCCTCATCCACTATGGGCAAAGCATCCGAATGAGTGTACTGAGGAAGAATATAAAGAATTTTATCGTGAAGTTTTTCATGATTATAAGGAGCCTTTATTCTGGATCCATTTAAATATGGACTACCCATTTAATCTAAAGGGTATTTTATACTTCCCTAAGATTAATACCGAATATGATTCCTTAGAGGGATTAATCAAATTATATAACAATCAAGTATTTATCGCAGATAATATTAAAGAAGTAATACCGGAATTTTTAATGCTATTAAAGGGCATTATTGATTGCCCTGATCTTCCGCTTAATGTATCCAGAAGTGCGTTACAAAATGATGGATTTGTGAAGAAGATTTCCGAATACATTTCAAAGAAGGTTGCAGATAAGCTTGCCGGAATGTTCAAGGTAGAGAAAGAAAGCTATGAGAAGTTCTGGGATGATCTTAGTCCATTTATTAAATTCGGTTGCTTAAAAGATGAAAAATTCCGTGAGAAGATGAAGGATGTCATTATCTATAAGAACCTGGAAGGTAAATATATTACCCTAGAGGAATATATTGCCGCAAGCAAAGGTACAGAAGAAGATAGTGCTGATGCAAAGGATCAGAAAGAGGATAAAAAGTCTTGCGAATGCTCACATGAGGATGGACATGATGAGAACTGTGAATGTGGTCATGATCATAGCAAAGAGGCTGAGGACGACGAAGTTCCTGAAGATAAGAAGACAATCATCTACTATGTTACTGATTTAAAACAACAGAGCCAGTACATTAATATGTTCAAAGAAGCTGGTGTGGATGCATTAATTCTTACTCATAATATCGATCAGCCGTTTATTACACAACTGGAATATCAGGATCAAAAGATTAAGTTCCAGAGAATTGACGCTGATATCACTGATAGCTTCAAAGAAGATACAAAGAAGAAGGATAAGAAGATATTAAAGAATAATTCGGAAGCTATGACAGCACTCTTTAGTAAAGTCCTTGGCAAAGAAAAGCTTGAAGTTAAGGTTGAGAAATTTAAGAATGAAAAGGTATCCTCCATCATGACCTTGTCAGAAGAAAGCCGCAGAATGCAAGATATGATGCGTATGTATAACATGTCCGGTATGGATATGAATGCTTTCGGAGGAGGGGAAACCTTAGTATTAAATGCAAACAACAAGTTGGTTCAGTACATCTTAACCAATGAAAATGCTGAGCAGACACCAATGATCTGTGAGCAGTTATATGACTTGGCATTATTAAGCCATAAGCCTTTAGAACCAGAAGCAATGACAAAATTCATTCAGAGAAGCAATGAGATTATGTTATTCCTGGCAAAATAAGATTTACCGAGATTTATCTACAATAATTTAATAAAATAGAACTCAAAGTGAAACATGCAATATAGGTAATAGATAGCTAAATAATATGCATTATTTATTATGATTGGCATAGCTGTTTCACTTTGAGTTCTATTTTTTCTATGCTCTAAAGAAATAAATATAATAGTTTTTAGAAACATGGAAATAATTCGACTAGATAACTTTCTTTGGTTTTATATATGAAATTAAAAAAAAGGTAATACTATTGATTTCATTGTATTAGTTGTGTTATTATATAGTAATCAAAACTATATATTACGACATTAGAACTTGATGACATAATTTTAAATACAGCGTTAGTAAAAAATAGGATATTAATAGAAAAAAATGTAATTTAATATATAACATAACAGGAGGATATAAAAATGTCATACAAAATAATTGGAGACAGCTGTACGGATTTACCTCACTCATTAAAAGAGGATCCGCATTTTACGCTGGTACCTTTAACGCTTATTGTTGATGATGTTTCGATTGTAGATGATCGAACCTTCGACCAAAGTAATTTTCTGAGCCTGGTAAAGGCCAGCCCACATAGCCCCAAATCAGCCTGCCCTTCACCAGAGGATTATATGAAGCATTTTGATGGAGATGAAGATGTTTATGTAATAACTTTATC
Organism: Bacillota bacterium; assembly: GCA_023389295.1. Classification (GTDB taxonomy): domain Bacteria; phylum Bacillota; class Clostridia; order Lachnospirales; family Lachnospiraceae; genus Mobilitalea. The sequence continues at coordinate 12,590 of JAEWEO010000210.1, read as the reverse complement.
ATCTGCCTTAAGTGGATCCTATAATAGTGCTGAACTCGCTAAAAAATTATATCTGGAGGAAAATCCGGATAAAAATATAGAAATTATTGATTCAAGATCAGCTTCTATTGGTCAGACATTAATTGCAATGAAAATTAAAGAGTTAATCGAGGCTAAGAGCAACTTTAATCAAGTGGTAGAAAAAGTAAATTCCTATCGTGATGAATTAATGACTATGTTTGTACTTGAATCACTTGATACCCTTCGTAAGAATGGAAGGTTATCCGGTTTGCAAGCTATTATTGCAAGTGCATTGAATATTAAACCGGTTATGGGTGCAACTCCGGAAGGAACCATTTATAAAATTGATCAAGCCAGAGGAATTGGTAAGGCACTAACTTTGATGGCTAAATCTATTGAAGAAACTGTAAAGAGACCCCAAGAGAAGATACTGGGTATATCTCATTGTAATAACAGAGAACGTGCCGAATTTGTGAAAGAAGAAATATTAAAACGAGCTCCTTTTAAAGATTACTTTATCGTAGATACAGCAGGAGTTAGCTCCATGTATGCTAATGAAGGCGGAATCATTGTAGCTTATTAGTTTTATATGAAAATCAGACCTAGATTGGGTGTTCTATCGCCCCGTCATAGGTCTTTTTTTTTGGGAATTTAGGAGATTGAGTTTTAGAATGTTTCTTAAAAGAAAAATGAGCCATATGAAATAGAAGAGAATTTCTTAGCCAATGTAATTTAAATACAATAGTTACCATAAATGGTAAATAGTAACATGGTATAAGTTTCAAAAAATTGATATAATATGATAATTACTTAAAAAATTAAAAGGATATTGGGGATGATGATTATGGATGATTTGTAACAAAACTTATGATGAAACTAATTAAGCAAATAGGAGTGGGAAAGATGAAGAAAATTATAAAGAATGCATCAATAAAAATTAAATTACTTATGGGATTTATTACGATTTCTTTCTTATTATTAACCGTAGGTATCTTTAGTGTGCTGGCTATTAAAGCGATAGCAGCTGCTGGTGAAAATATGTATCACGATAATCTACAAAGCACTCATACGCTACACTTACTCAAGGAAAGATTGCTTATCATAGGAAATAATCTTGATGTAATAGTTTATACTCAAGATAGTGAAGTTACCAAAGAAAATATTGGTGAGATATCTGATATGGAAAAAGATATTAGTTCTTATATTGAATTTTATGGTAGTACAGCTATGAGTCCTGATGAGAAAAAAATTTGGGATGACTTTAATATGAATATGAAAAGTTATAAAGTCCATGGACAGGAAGTGTTAGATAGCGCTCAAAAGGGAAACTATAAGGAAGCAACAAAAGCAATGCCTGACGTTAGACAACTAAGAAATTCTATGTTTGAAAAACTAAATAATTTAATTGATGATAGTATTAAAGAGGCTTATCTAACCAGTAACGAAAACTCAGAGATTGCAAGAAAATCAGCTATTTTTATGTATATTATATCATTTATTGGACTAGTAGTGGCGTTATTACTTGGAACCGTAATATCGAGTTACATAAATAAAGCGATAAACAAGGGAGTGTTTTTTGCTGATGCAATTGGCAACGGTGATTTATCATTACATATTGATGCTCCTGCAAGCAATGATGAATTTGGCTTACTTATCAATGCATTAATAGCATCACAAGAAAACCTCAAAAATATTGTAAAGAATGTAATAGATCACTCTCAAGAAGTTTCTGCATCTAGTGAAGAGTTATTTGCGACTATGGAAGAAGTTAAAAGTGACTTTGATAGTATTAATAATAATACAGATAGCATTGTTAGAGATGTACTTGATATTAATGCGGTAACGGAGGAATTATCTGCTACTATAGAACAGACGGAGGCGGGGATTACTCAATTAGCGTCTATTGCTACTGATGGTCATACTCAATCAGCTGATATATTAAAACGTGCAGAAAATATTAAAAAGCAAGGAACCACATCAAAACAGTTAGCGGATAAAATATATGAGGATAAGCAGGTTAGTGTAATAAATGCAATTGAAAAAGGAAAAATTGTTGATAAAATTTCAGTAATTGCAAGCTCCATTTCAGCAATTGCTGCTCAAACTAATTTATTATCTTTAAATGCTTCAATCGAATCAGCAAGGGCAGGTGAACATGGAAGAGGATTTTCAGTTGTTGCAGATGAAATTAGAAGGCTAGCCGAACAATCTGGTAATTATGTAAAGGAAATAACTGATGTTGTGAATGAGGTTCAAGATGCCTTTCATGATTTAGAGAATAGTTCAAAAGAAATGCTTGACTTTATTGACAAACAAGTTAGAAGTGATTATACCTTATTGGTTGATACAGGAGAAAATTACGGTAAGGATGCTTTATTTGTAAATGAATTTTCTCAAGATACAGCATCAATGGCCGAAGAAATGAATGCATCGACCGAAGAAATAAGTAGCGTAATTCGCAGTATCGCTAATAATATGCAAAACACAACGAACAGTTCAGAAGAAATACTAAGAAGTATGAGTAAATCAAAACAGTCAATTGAACAGGTATCCGAAATGGCGCAACGACAAGCTGAGATAGCCGAGAATCTAAGTAACCTAGTACAAATATTTAAGATTTAGTATTACTGCAACATAGTACGAAGAAATGTTGTTAGCCTTGATACAATAGGTATGAAAAGAAATGAGCATCAGATTATTTACCTATATAAGTATTTGCTCATTTAACGGGAGTAAAAATTGATCGGCTAAACATTCATATTGATACCCTAAAATAAAGTAATAAAATAATCGTGCTACCTTATTAAGATAATTTCGACATTTTTTCGGAGTTATCTTTTTAGGTGCATTGATTTAAATATTAAGTAAACTGAATTTGCAAAAAAGTTAAATTAGAGGTTGACTTTTTACTACTTTTATTAGATAATAACTAATGCGGTGCTTGAGTGAACAGTACCTACAATATCTTATCGAGGCGTGGCTCAGTTTGGTAGAGCGCTGCGTTCGGGACGCAGAGGCCGTGGGTTCGAATCCCGTCGCCTCGACTATATAAAAAAGGGGAAAGCCTTATTTTCAGGGCTTTCCCCTTTTCGTTACTAAAATTTCCATTAGCTACATTTGTTTACGGCCAACTCAATCATTAGGTACTCAGTTCATTCTATACTCTCTTTCTTGTGAACATCACATTTCTAGTGTCATATTTCAATGATCGCATTCATTCTATTGTCATTTAAGTGGAAAATATTGAATAAGCTAATACTAAAGTCATATTGATATGAAAAATAAAGAAGGGAGATTAATTATGAGAAAAAGAATGGTAATAATTTTTAGTATCTTACTCTTGTTATTTAGCATTACTGATGTTCGACAAACTTATGCAGGAAGTAATATCCCAAGTAAAGCAAAAGAGTTTAATGGTAATTACTATTATGTCTATGAGGAAAAAACAACATGGGAAACTGCAAAAGAATATTGTGAGGCTTTAGGTGGTCATTTAGCAGTTATTACTTCTGCAAGTGAGCAGGCTTTTTTATCAAAGTTAGTTAGTAAAAATATGTATTATTGGCTTGGGGGTTATAGAGTATCAAATGATTGGAAATGGGTAACGAATGAAACATGGAATTTTACGGATTGGAACTATGAGGGTAGCGGTAATTATTTATACATGAATTATTCTGGTTATGAATCTTGGTTAACTTCAGAGAATATAAACAATTATAATGACGGCTATATATGTGAATGGGAAGCAGAGGATGTTGATACTAGGCTTCCGATAAAGGCGGTCATATCAAGTGTAAAGAAAGCTTCCAGCACGTCTGCAACAATAACTTGGAAAAGGATTAGTGATGCAGAAGGGTATAGTGTTTATATGAAAACCGGAATTAAGGGAACCTATAAAAAAATAGCAGATATCAAAGAGGGTGATATTGCAACATATACTCAAAATGGTTTAGAAAAGGGGAATACCTACTACTTCAGAGTAAGAGCATATAAAACAGTTTATGATGAAAAATCATATGGAGAATTGTCTACTTCTAAAAAAATATATATGAAATAGGCTTCAAATAAGATTGCATTGACTGTTGATAACATTAGGCGCATTACAGTATAACCTTTGGTTATGTTGTAATGCGTCTTCTAATTTTCCAATTCTTTTTTCTATCAATTCTAAAAATTTACCCCACCAGTAAGTATGATATTGGCATAGGGAGTACACTCACCTGTTCGAACAAAAGAGGTGCAATCCAGGGAAGCTTCCTTAAACTCCTCATGGGAGAGGAAAGTCATCGGGTAGGGAGCTTTCATAAGGTAATTATAAAATTCAGAGTTTTTCTCACAGCACTCATTCGCTGCTAATCCAGATTCAATCACAAGATTTTGATGAATAAGATCTAATACATCAATAATGCTCGGCAAATTTTTTGTTAGAGCCAAATCAATGTAAGGAATGTCCTTTGGGATGGGCAAACCGGCATCACAGATACAGATTTTCTGTGTGTGTCCGAGTTTACTTAGTAATGCAATTAGTTGGGTATTTAAGAGATTGGTATGTAACATGTTGTCTATGAACCGCCTTTCTGATGGATTGTAATCATTATACTATCACAATTTGAATTACGCAATTGCTAAAATGTTTTAGCAACTATGCACAGTATATTAGAGCGAAAACTATTGACCTTGTGCATTATTGATGATATATAATAACTATAAGCTAAAACGTTTTGCCAAGTCATATAGGAGGGGAGGATGAGTTTTGGTTCGAGCAACAATAAGGGATATCGCAGAGAAAGCGGGGGTATCCATTACAACGGTATCACTTGTTTTAAATGGTAAGGAACTTAGGATTGCTGCTTCCACTAAAAAGAAAATTATTCAGATTGCAAATGAATTGAATTATCGCCCAAACAAACTGGCAGTAGGGTTGATTACAAAGAAGACCAATACAATCGGGTTTATTGTACCGGATATTAGTAACAGCTTCTTTGGAGAACTGGCTAAGGGGGCAGAAAATGAAGCTACGAATAGTAATTATAATATTATTTTAAGTAATACAAATGATAATTCAGATAAAGATCTGGAGTACATGGATATCTTACTTGACCGAGGTGTGGACGGAATTATAATGGTACCCTCATCAGCTAGTGCAGGTGAGAATTTAAAGAAATGTTACCAGCTAATGGAACAATGCCAAAAGCCGCTTGTTTTACTTGATAGAATTAAGATGGGTGGGAAATACACCAGTATCTCCATTGATCATGAGATGGGTGGATATCTTGCAACAAAGCATTTAATAGAGAATGGTCATAAAAAAATTGCTTGCATCACAGGCCCTCTTGAAATACTAAACTCTAGATTACGTTTTCTTGGATACAAAAAGGCTTTAGAGGACTATAAGATACCCTTCCATTCCAAGTATGTAGAGGAGGGAAATTACCACGTGGAGGATGGAGAGAGTCTTGCTGTAAACTTGTTCAAGCAGAATGTAACAGCAATCTTTGCGTTTAATGATTTAATGGCTTATGGAGTGTACAAAGCAGCGATCAAGCAGGGGCTACAGATTCCTAAGGATGTATCGGTAATTGGATTTGATGATTTGTTCTATTCAGGAATAATGGAAGTACCATTAACAACCATTCATCAGCCTTCCTACGAAATGGGAGAAGCGGCAGTTAGAAAGATAGTAGAACTTCTGTCAGACCCAATGGCGGACAATGAGAGTATTCTTTATAAACCGGAACTGATGATACGAAACTCAATCAAAAATATGAATTAGGTGATGTGATGAAAAGAAAAAGTAAAAAGATTAATTATACCGTTCTATGGATGGCTTCTCTTGGTTTAGTGTTTTTAATTATCTTCAATTACCTCCCGATGTTTGGCATAGTTATTGGATTTAAAGATATGGACTATGCTCTTAACATTAAGAAGGCATTGAAAACCTCAGATTTTGTTGGCTTCGAAAATTTTATTGCATTTTTTAAGGATAAGGAATTCATGGATATTATGATTAATACCTTAGGACTGAATTTACTGCAATTGGTATTAACTTTTCCTGCCCCAGTCTTATTCGCATTACTATTAAATGAGATTAAACTTCCAAAGTTTAAAAAGTCGGTACAGACCGTTACATATTTTCCTTATTTTATTTCCTGGGTAGTATTTGGAGGAATTATCTTAGGAATGATTTCCTCTGAAGGAGGTGTGATTAACCAGATATTGATGCTTTTGCGAATCATTGATGCACCGGTTTCTTTTGCATCAGATCCTGTATTTTTCTGGTGGATTGTTATAATTAGCTCCCTTATCAAAGGGCTGGGCTGGGGAGCAGTCATCTATATTGCAGCAATAGCCGGAATTGATCAATCCCTTTATGACGCTGCTCAGGTGGATGGAGCTAACCGGTTCCAGAAGAATCTCTACATTACGCTTCCCTGTATTACAGGTACTATTGTAGTTATGTTGTTGTTAGCAGTCAGTGGATTGCTATCCTCAAACTTTGATCAGATCTATGTACTTCAGAACCCTTTGAATCTATCTAGAAGTGAAGTTTTGGACACGTACATTTATAAAATCGGTATATCACAAAGACGGTATTCCTTTACAACAGCGGTTGGTTTATTTAAATCCTTTGTATCCATGGTTTTACTGACTTCAGGACATTTACTCTCTAAGAAGTTTCTTGGCAGAGGCTTATTCTAAAGGAAGGAGGAGATTTTATGTGGAGAGCAATCTCAAAAAAATTCAGCGGTTGGAATGTATTTGATTACTTAAATATGCTCTTAATGATATTTATTTTAGTGTTATCCCTCTATCCTTTTGTATTTGTTGTTGCAGGAGCTTTTAATGAGGGAACCGATTATATGAGAGGTGGCGTATATCTCTTACCAAGAAAATTTTCTCTTGATAACTTTACCATGGTATTTCATGATAAACGTCTGGGCATAGGATTTATGAATACGGTGGCTAGGACATTAATTGGTACCGTAACCGGGACTTTATTCACAGCAACGGTAGCTTATGGAATGTCAAGAAAAGATTTGCCCTGCAAGAATTTCTTTTATTGGGCTAGTATTGTTACCATGTTTTTTGGTGGTGGATTAATCCCCTATTATTTGGTACTAAAATCCTTAAATCTTATTAATACGTTTTGGGTTTATATTATTCCACAGTTATACTCTGTATTTAATATGATAATCTTTGTAAATTTCTTCAAAGAGATTCCCGAGGAAATTCACGAAGCCGGATTAATTGATGGAGCAAAAGAGTTTCAAATATTCTATAAGCTATATTTGCCATTATCTATTCCGGTTATTACTACAATTGCAATGTGGATTGGTGTTGGTCATTGGAATTCCTTTTTTGACTCCATGGTATTTACATCGGATGCCAATCTCCAAACACTACAGTTGTTTTTAGTTAAGTTAATCAAGGAGGCTTCCATGGCACAGGGTGAAGCTGCTACAAAGGTTCCCTCACAAGTACTAAGAACAACCAGTATTGCAACCATACGTTATGCAGCAATCGTCATAAGTAGCCTTCCAATCTTTATTATTTACCCGTTGCTTCAGAAACATCTGGCAAAGGGGATTATCGTTGGGGCTGTTAAGGGATAGCACCAACTCATTCTTTTGTACCTATATGCTAAAACCTTTTAGCATATATTATATAAATATTAAGGAGGATAAAAAATGGGAAAAATTAAGAAGGTATTATGTTATGCATTGGTAATGATGATGATCATTTCCTCATTTGCAGCTTGTTCCTCAAAGGATGGCGAAACATCCAAGGGAAACAATGATGCGCAAAATTCAGATGGTAATACAGGTGATGCAGAAGATGTTTCTTCCGATGAAATTGTAACAATTGATTGGTATGTTGATCTGCCTTGGTGGCAATGGAACGGTAATGGGTTTGGAGAGGATCTTACCTCCAAAATTATTATGGAGAAAACCGGAGTTAAGATTAACTTTATAGTACCTGCTAGTGATGGTGGTGAGCAACTGTCCTCCATGATAGCATCGGATTCGCTACCTGATGTCATGACTTTAGAAGGCTGGTGGTCGAATGATGCCAGAATGTTAACCTATCAGATGGCAACGGAGGACTATATCTGGGCATACAATGATTTGATGGATCAATATGCACCTGAGATGAAAGAAGTAATCAGACAGGATGTCTTTGACTGGTATGCAGAGGCGGATGGAAAGACCTATCTATTACCTAACTATGCTTATTCCAAGGAAGATCTGGAAGAAGGAGAACAGTTAATCCCCAACGGAGCAATTACCATTCGTAAGGATATTTACGAGGCAATTGGTTCACCGGATATGTCAACACCGGAGGCTTTCTTAGCTGCATGCGAGAAGGTAAAGAATGAAATCAAGACCTATAATGGACAGGAAATCATCCCAATTCAGTTGTATGAAGGTGTGGGTAACTCCGTTCTATGGTTATCACAGTATTTTGCAACACCTTATGAAGATGAAAACGGTAATTACTTATATGATTTTACACAGGAAAATTACAAGGAAGCATTAAAATTCTTAAACACAGCATATAATAGGGGGTTGATATCAGATGCTAACTTCTCTGATACGAGAGACCTTGTGAATGAGAAGGTAGCTAGCGGTAGAGTCTTTGCAATGTTTACTGCACCTCAGGACTTTATTTCTCAGATGCAATCCTTATATGACATAGACAATAATGCAGTTTATGAAACCGTTGTTTTAAGAAATAGTAAAGGTGAAGATCCGGTATTACAAGACATCAGAGGTTTTGGATGGTTAACAACAGCAGTTTCAAAGAGTACTAAATATCCTGATAAAATTGCTAAATTATTTACCTATCTCCTTAGTGATGAAGGTCAGATTGCAATGTGCTATGGAGAAGAAGGCGTAACCTTTGAATACAATGAAGATGGTACCATTAGTTTAACTAAGGAATATGAGCAGGCAATGGCTAATAATGATACAAAGCAATATGCACTTTCAGCTATGAATCTTCTTGATAATTATGCATTCCGCCGTAAATTTGAGGTGGCACCGACGGATCCTAAGCAACTGGCTACTCTTGATACCATAATTAAAAAGCCCTTAGCAAAGTATTCCTATGATTTTTCGGCAAGCGGCTTAAAGCTTGATCCTCAGGACCCTAGAAAAGAAGCAATGAATGAATTAGGTGTTGCAATAGCAAATTATAGAACTACGGCAATTGCTGAACTTGTGATTGCTAAAGATGATGCTACATTTGAGGCTAGATATCAGACAGCAGTAAGTGACTTAGGAAATATGGGATTACAAGAACTCATCGATTACAATAACGACGGTTTCCAAGCAGCGAAAGAAGCACTTGGCATTGAACGCAGTTGGGCACCATATACAAAATAATAATTATGAAACTGGAGGTGTAAGGGATGAAAGTATTAAATTTTGGCTCTTTGAATATCGATCATGTATATGAAGTGCCGCATTTTCTTAATCCTGGTGAAACACTTTCCTCCAATAAATACAATAGTTTTCCCGGTGGTAAAGGCTTAAATCAATCCATTGCGATTGCGAAAGCAGGAACTTATGTGTATCATGCTGGAAAAATTGCATCCGATTCTACGCAACTGTTGAAGATTTTACAAGAAAGTGGTGTAGACACTACTTTCCTAGATACCTCCGGAAGTACGACAGGGCATGCTATTATTCAAGTAAATCAGGCTGGTGAAAACTGCATTTTATTATACGGAGGTAGCAATCTGGAGATATCCGAGGAATATATTGACCATGTATTTGATTCCTTAAAAGAAGATTGCATATTGATGTTACAAAATGAAATCAGTAATCTGCAATATATCATGGATAGAGCAAAAAGGCAGGATATGAAGATAGCCTTTAATCCTTCCCCCATTGATGATAATTTATTGCAAATGGATTTGAGTAGTGTAACCTGGTTAATTTTAAATGAAATCGAAGGTGCTGCTTTAAGCGGAACACAGGAACCAGAAAGTGTGACGAAGCATTTGCTTCAAAAATATCCTAACATGAGGATTATTTTAACCTTGGGAGAAAAAGGTGCGATTTATGAAGATTGTTATGAGAGGTATGAGCAGCCGATTTTTCCTGCCAAAGTTAAAGATACGACTGCTGCCGGCGATACCTTTACCGGATATTTTATTAGTGAGATAGCATCGGGGTCAGATATACCAAGGGCATTAGAGCTAGCCTCAAAGGCAGCAGCGATTGCAGTATCAAGGGAGGGAGCAAGTAGCTCTATTCCTTCTAGGCAAGAGGTCGTAAATTGTAAAAGTATATCATAAAGGTATACTCAAGTTTAGCTTGGGAGTAAGAATGTTAGGCTGAGGCACCGCTCCCAAGCGATTCATGGAGGAAAAGATACATGGACATAAGTAGAATATTAAAGAAATTAGAGAGACCAACAAAAAAAGTAGATGTGGTTATTGATACCGACACCTACAATGAAATTGATGATCAGTTTGCCTTGTCTTATCTGATTAAATCAGAAGAGAAACTAAACTTAAAAGCTATTTATGCAGCACCATTTTATAATGACAAGTCAAGTGGTCCGGAAGATGGAATGATAAAGAGTTATGATGAAATACTGCGGATTTTAAAACTAATGGGAAAAGAAGAGTATCAAGAAGTTACCTATCAAGGTTCAAGAAAGTATCTTCCGAATGAGCAGGAAGCAGTAGATTCTCCGGCAGCTAGAGATCTTATCAAACGGGCAATGGAACGAGACGAGGAGAATCCACTCTATGTGATAGCAATTGGTGCGATCACAAATATTGCATCTGCCATACTTTTGGAGCCTAGAATTATTGATCGAATTGTACTTATATGGCTGGGCGGTAATTCCCATGATTGGCCTGATAATAAAGAGTTTAATCTCTTTCAAGACGTAGCAGCAGCAAGAATTGTCTTCGGATGTGGTGTGCCGTTGATCCAACTTCCCTGTGCCGGAGTGGTGTCAAGCTTCAGAACCACGGGTCCTGAGTTAGAACATTGGCTTCGAGGTAAGAATCCTCTTTGTGATTACTTAATTGATACAACGATAGAAGAAGCAAAGAGAGTAGAGGAAAGCAGTTGTTGGAGCCGTGCGATTTGGGATGTGACAGCGGTAGGGTGGTTACTTGGTGAGGACTTTATGAGTGACCGTCTAGAACATAGCCCTATACCGGAATATGATCATCGTTACGCATTCGATAAAACCAGACATATGATTAAATATGTCTATTCCATTAATCGAGATAAGTTATTTGAACATTTATTTCAGACCCTAGCAAAATAATATTATCATAGATAAACCATCGGATAAGGAGTTGGTATGGGAATGTTGAGGCAGGAATTAGACCTTGGTTATTTTAAATGGATACACAAGCCTGGTCAGCATTTGGGGGTGTTTGATAATGCTTCTGAATATGAGGAATGTAAAAAAAGAGTACATTGTAACAGTACACATGGTAGTATAGCGCCGGAACTTTATTACAACGATGAGACCAACACCTATGAACTAGATAAAAGCAAGATGCAACAGGAGTATGAGAAGTTTAATAGTATGGAGCATGGGAGAAGGCATACTATTATGACTGGTGGTGATCATAATAATGTGTATTTTCCTAACTTCACCCGATATAAGACTACTTTACCGGAATGTCTCATGCAGAAAGTAGACGGTAGTTATCTGGAACTTCATGATGAATTAATCTGTGAAGGGGAAGGAATTCCCATGCCGGCCATTGATGATGCTACTTTGATTACACTTTATAGTCAGTCTCTCGCTCTTCAGGCAAGAATGCTCAAAGATAGTCAATATGTTGCGGCCTACATGTTGGGTTTTGAGGAATTATATCCTGAGTATTTTAATCTGGGACATGGTGACATCAGACCTGCCTCTTGGAAGCATTTTGAAGAATGGTGTAAGTTAAAGAATCTTACATTACCGGCCTCAAAGGAAGAGGTAGTAAGTGATGTTATTAGTGAGCAGTGGGTAAAATGGCATCAGTACAGAGAGCAGGCGATGGCAGACCGCTGTGTAAATTATTACCTTGCTGTATTAAAGGAAGATGGAAATCATCTGATTTATTACCCTACTCATGGTTCTACCCTTAGTGATACCAGACGTGCCCAGTTGGGACAGCAGCCATCCTCCTTAGCATGCTCGTGTGATGGTATGGAGATGGGACATATTCTGATTGAAAATGATAGAGAACGACGAAATGTCATTATGGTCAGCCACTACACCTCCTTTGGTGCACCGGTGATTGTTCCGCGTCTTGGTAATAAACAGCCGGATCTGAGTGCTATTGGTGGAGGACGCTCTTTTAGTAGAGCTACACTTCGCAGATACATATATGAATGTTTGGGACTTGGCATCGATAAGATATTTCCAATTCATTGGAGCAGCAGGCTACATGATGGAGAGTGGTTCATTAAAGATACGGAAGCTGAAGTTGAATGCCTAAAAGTCTTTGATGAGATAATAGGAGCATCTCCATATCTATATGGTATGGGAAGGCTACAACCTCAAGTAGGAGTTTTAGCTTGCGATGCTACCTGGATGGAGGAATGGAATCCACGTTGGAC
>JAEWEO010000062.1 GCA_023389295.1 Bacillota bacterium | reverse complement strand
ACATAACCCTGTGGGACGTGTATGGTCATTGGAGGAACTAACTCGGCTCGGTGAAATCTGTCTAAAACATAAGGTGATCGTTGTATCCGATGAAATTCATTGTGATTTCACTTACCCAGGCTATCATCATACCATATTTGCCGGCATTAACGAGGAAATCGCAGATAACTGCATCCTATGTACTTCTCCAAGCAAAACCTTCAACCTGGCAGGCTTACAGATATCTAATATCTTTATTAAAAATAAGAAACTTCGGGATAAATTCAATCTTGAACTGGAAGCTAGTGGCTACAGCCAGTTAAATACCGTTGGTCTTGCTGCTTGTAAAGCTGCATATGAATATGGGGATTTGTGGCTTACACAGTTAAAAGCCTATCTCTATGATAATTTGAACTTTTTGCGTAATTTTGTTAGCAATCGACTTCCCGGCATTAAGCTGGTAGAACCACAAGGTACCTATTTAATTTGGCTAGATTGTACCGAGCTTAAGCTAAGTAGAAAAGAGATGGAACAACTGATTGTTTATAAGGCAAAGCTATGGTTGGATCCTGGACACATCTTCGGCGCAAGCGGAGAAGGATTTGAACGTGTCAATATAGCCTGTCCAAGATCCATCTTACAAAAGGCATTGGAACAGCTTGAGTCCGCCTTAACAGAAATTCGTCAGAAGTAAGATTTACCAAATATTGAAGCCTTTGCATTGCTCACTTTGCTTACGCTCAAAAAAGAGCAGTTTTCCTAAACCATACTATTTTGGTTTTTGGAAAACTGCTCTTAGTTATTCATATATTACATTTATATTACTTGGTTTACTTTCCTACCTTGATTTTCGCTATTTATCAACTTCTTACTATTGATACTTAACTCTTAATTACTATTTTTTCTTAACCACGTCCGTTAATTTGAAGGCACAGATGCGATCCATCTTATAAGAAGAGTTTTTAAAGGCTGCTGACTCAAAATTCACATAGAGATAATTGCCGTCAATGGTAATGTCTTCATTCATGGATGGCATACTTACAGAATTCACAAGCTTTCCTAATTGGATTACTCCGTTCACTTGGTCCTTCATGTTCGGTTTATATACATCCAGCTGTCTCATATAACCTCGTAAGCCCTTATACAATTGACAAGAACGGGAAAGAATTAGTGTTCCCTGCTTGGTAAAGGCCACACCCTGCACTCTGGTTGGCATATACATGGTATCTACCTTTTGCAGATAAGGAATTGTATCCTTATCAAGGATCTCATAACTATATAAATAAGTTGACTTTAATTCATTGTAGCTACCAACCCAAATCTTATTCTGATAATAGGTCATGTAGGAAGCAGTTATACCTAGGCTGCAAACGGAATGATAGGTAATGTCTGCATAAGGTAATCCGTTTAATACTGCTTCTTCTAAATCAGCGAAATAGAAAGCTGATACTCTGGAACCGGTTGTAATCCAGATATTCACTCCATCATAAGCGAGTCCTCCGGCATGTGCCTTAGAGGGAAGTATCATTGTAGTCAAAAGTTTTTTTGATTTCTTATCCAAAACATAAATAACTGAGTTTTCCTCCGAAGCCATGTCATATGCTGACATCAAAAGATAGTTACCTGCAAAAGTCAATCCTTGCGGACACATCGAGGTACTGGAGAAACCTCCTACATTAGTTGTTGCTAGTCCCGGAATGGGAAAACTTTTATTATAATCAAGGTATTTCGTTACAAAAGAAACGTTATTGTACGTCCAGGAATTTAAAAATTGCGCTTTCGTAGGATAGAGTAACGCCATAGTACTGGTTGGCGCAAGCTCTATCATCTCGATATCATAGTATTTTGTAGGGCTGTCATACATCATTCCCTTATAGCTACGGCGAGCAACAGCATAGAAAGTATAGGTATTACCGGTAATAAGGCCTTCTGCTAAATAAGTATAAGTACTTTTATTTCCGGTAACGGTGGTTAATAGGGTAAAGCCATCGAAGCTATCACCTACATAAATATCATAAGAAGTTGCGCCGTTTGTTTTGTTCCAGGTAAAACGAATCTTCCCATCACCAACTTTATATTTGAGGGTTATTTGAGCAGGTGTAGTACTTGTGTCCACAATATTCGAAAAATTTCCAGTAAATGTATCATTTTGCGCAAAAGCACATACCTTAAATTTGTAACTACTTCCTGAAGCAAGCTTGTCACTTATAAATGTAGTACTGTTTGTAGTACCTACTAATTTATAGCTTTTTGATGTGCCTGATGCACGGTAAATCAGATATCCTGTTGCACCGTTCGTTGCATCCCAAGAAAGAGTTATAGCGGTCGGTGCATTCTTATTTACCACTAGATTATTTACGGTCTCCGGATCGATTACAGCCATGCATTCCTCGGACATTTCACCACGAAATTCGACACCATAATAATTCTCAATGACACTAACTCGATATCTATGAACTGTACCGGGAGCATCATAAAATGTAATACTATTACTATAGACAAGAGACTGCAGATTGTATACTCCTGTCAGTTCATCTAATAAGTATACTTCATATCCGGAGGCACCTTGAACTTCATCCCAGCTTAATGTCACAGAGGAGCTATCATTACTAGAGACTACCACATTTTTTACCTTTTCAGGTACGACATTAATGGTCAAAAAAGTGATTTGATTTTGATATGTAATAAAAAGTGTCTGCACACCTAGTTGGCTATTGTTATAATTACTGATTTGATAATCCGTAACATCAGCACTTGTTCCGTCTACGTAGGTCGCATTGACAACCATACCGCTAAGATCAAGATTTTCACCTTTTTCAAAGGTAGTTTTTGTGGGTAATTGAGAAATTGTAAGGTACGAGGCAATCGGCACCACTTGTGGTGTAGTTTCGGTTGTATCATCTGTTATTTGATCTGTAATCTCACTTGCTTTCGCTTGGTCTGTGTACAAATCAGAAAAACAGGTTAGTAATAGAGATAAAGATAATAATACTATGATTTTTTTCATCAGGCTTTCCACTCCATGTTAAATAAATAGTCCGTCAGTTACCATAAGAATCTGGAAGTGATTCCATTCTTTACTATGTTATGTGATTCCTTCCAACATGTCAATCATATGGTACAGGTACTTTATGGCTTTTCTGTGGCTACTTTATGGTATTTCTGTGTTAAACCTGATAATAGAAAGATGAAAGAATTAATTCGATTAATCCAGAATCGTAGCATTTTTTGGCATAGTATGAAAAGCTTTTTTAAAAGCTCTTGAAAATGTGGAGTAATTCTTGAATCCACTTTGGAAGCAGGCCTCTGTAGCGGAAAAACCGCTTTGCACCAGACTTTTAGCCAACAGAAGGCGCTTTTCCGTTATATAGTTTCCAATGGTATAGCCGGTTTCTTCTTTAAAAAAATGCATTAAGTAGTAGCGGCTTAGATAAAAATGCTCCGCCAAACTATCTATTGTAATCTCCTCCACCAGATGTTCGTTAATATACTCAATTATTTGAATTAGTTTACTGTTTGCATTGGCAGAGTCCAGATAATTAATATGATTGGAAATAGCAATTCGATTGAGTTGTATCATAAACTCTAGGAATAATATCTTCTGATATAATTCTTGTGCAAATGCCTGATCGCAAAAGGAATGCTCTAACTCCAGGCATACCTGATAGAGCTTACTTTTATCAATAGACGGAATACGCAGCACATTGGAATGCTCCTTCTTTGCACGTTTAAAACAGTAACTTAAATCATAATCCTTGCCCTGATAAGAATTTAGAAATTGGGTAGAGATATAGATAATAATCCGTTCGTAATCAGAATTATCCAGTACGGAGGGTCTATGAATTTCTCCTGCATTCACCAGTATGATATCATAAGGCTTTAAAATATAATTTTTACCTTCAATGGTATAATTAATATTACCGCTTAAAAAAATAATGACTTTATTAAAATCGTGATAATGAAAGTCGAATTCCTTTCGTTTCCGATCATTGATATGAAATATTTTAAAGTCATCCTCTAAATAGCCAAGTTTTTCAAAACCATTCATGTGATATCCCTCCTCAGGTGAATGATAAACAAGATACGAATCTTATTATAAAGCATTATCTGCAATATTCAAAGCATTATAATGCTATTTTTATAAAATAATGTTGTATAAAATAGAATCATAACTCTGGAAATATGCCTTGATAAATTAGGAGGTTCAACTATGAAACTTAAAGGTGTTTGGTTACCGATTATAACCCCATTTAAAAATGATAAAATAGATTTTAAATCATACAAAAAACTAATCGATCATTATCTGAGCAAAGGAATTAGTGGCATCATTCCGTTAGGTACAACCGGTGAGATTCCTGTCTTAAGTGATTTCGAATTCGAAGAAATGATTGAGAAAACGATGGAATATGTTAACGGACGTTTACCCGTCTATGTAGGAATTGGCGGTAATTATACAGCGAATGTAATCAAGAAAATCAAGATTGCAGAATACTATGATATTCATGGTATTCTATCCGTGTGCCCTTATTATAATAAACCGGGTCAGGATGGTATTTATGAACATTTTAGAACTATCTCGGAAGAAACTTTTTTGAATATCGTTCTTTACAATATCCCCTATCGTACGGGAGTTAATATAGAAAACGAAACCATCTATCGATTGGCCGAACTCAAAAACATCATTGGATTAAAGGACGCCTGTGGGGATATAAAGCAAACCATGTCCTTATTAATGAATCCACCAAAGGATTTTTCTATCCTGACCGGCGAAGATATATTATTTTACTCAACGCTTACTTTGGGTGGACAGGGTGGCATACTTGCTTCTTCTCATATTAAAACAGAACTATTTGTTGATATGTATAACAAAATTCAAAACAACGATTTAGAAGGTGCTTTACAGATTTGGAAGAGACTCTACGACTTCATACCTTTGCTATTTAAAGAACCAAATCCTTCCCCCATTAAGTATTGTCTAAAGGAGCAGGGATTAATTGAATCAGCAGAAGTTAGACTTCCGCTGACGCAAATATCTGATTCTTTAAAAGAAAAACTGGATCGTACTTTAAATTATAAACAGGATACAAAGACGAAAGTGGTACACTTTAAAAAGGACGATGTATTATCACAAATCCACTTACAGTAAGTGCCAAAAGATAATGTCCCCTCTAACAAAGGTTATGTTTGATTTTTATCTTAATGTATTACAAAATAGGTTCTACAGGCTATAAAATAATTAGTAATCCAATACACTTATCCTTATAAAACGGGAGAGTTTTCCATACCTTACCTTAAGATATGGGAAACTCTCCCGTTATTTATCTACTGGAACTCTTTCTAATATGAAAGGATTCTATCCTTTTACAAAACAGTAGTTTTCCTTAGTTACATTTAGCAAGTCCCTAAGTTTTCTTACTAAAACCTTAGTTTCTCTAACTAAGTATCCTAGTTTTCATGTTAAAAAATTTAATTCTTCTTACTAAGTATTCTTAGTTTTTCTTATTAAACCTTAGTTTCTCTTACTAAGAACCTCAGCCTCATATTTCTTTACTTCTTCGAACCAATCTTCCTTCTGAGGAACATTATTAATTTCACAGAAATAATTCCATACATCACCAACCGGATATAATTTTAACTCCTCTTGGAACATAAATAATTCGGTTAACTGTCTGTCATTTTGAAGCTTTGCAAGCTTTTCTTTCGGAAGTAAAAGTGCATTTAATAATGCCTTTTGCATATTTCTCATACCAATAACCCAAGCTGCAACACGATTGATGCTTGCATCGAAGAAGTCAAGTGCTAATAATACTCTGTCTGCTCCGTTTCTGATGATTTCCTTAGCGATTTCTCTTGTCTCATCATCATAGATTACCACGTGATCACTATCCCAACGAACCCCTCTTGTAACATGGAGAGCTACTTTATCGGAGAATAAAAGCATGGAGGATATCTTGTCAGATACCACTTCGGTAGGATGATAATGACCATTGTCCAATAAGCAAAGAAGATCGTTCTTAGCTGCATAGTTCATATAGAACTCATGGGAGCCAACAGTATAACTTTCTAAACCGATACCAAATACTTTTGATTCTACTGCAACATATACTTTGCTCTTGTCATAAGGAACAGAGATAATCTGATCTAAAGAATCCTTTAATCTTGCACGAGGTGCTGTTCTGTCTGCCGGGATGTCTTTAAAGCCATCCGGAATCCAGATATTAACACAGCTTGGGATGCCTAGTTCTGTTGCAAAATATTCAGCAATTCTCAAACAGCATTTTCCGTGTTCAATCCAGAATTTACGAATTTCTTCATTTTCGCTACTTAAGGTTGCATCTGCTGCCTTAGGATGGGAGAAGTAAGTCGGATTAAAATCAAGTCCTAACTTTCTTTCTTTTGCAAACTCAACCCATTTTCTAAAATGCTTCGGTTCTAATTGATCACGATCTGCATGCTCGCCATCTTCAAATATTGCATAGCAGGCATGAAGGTTAATCTTATGAATGCCAGGGATTAGACTGAGTGCTTTATCAATGTCTGCCATTAACTCTTCGGGAGTTCTTGCCTTCCCAGGGTAATTACCCGTTGCTTGAATACCTCCGGATAATGCTCCCGCGCCTTCAAAACCGGTAACATCATCCCCTTGCCAGCAATGCATGGAAATCGGTATATTGGAAAGTGCCTTCATTGCCTCATCGGTATCTACGCCAATTCTTGCATAATATTCTTTCGCTGCCTGATATCTTTCTAACGTTGTCATTTGACTTCCTCCTGTTATCTTTTATGAACTTGCTCTATAAGTTATTCTTAAGATAGTATCACTCTTTTATTTACAATCCTTTACTGAGTCTATGTATTCGTTATGTTTCTAACTCTATTTACTTAGATATTCCTTAATCTCAAAGGAGCGCTTTACACATTCTCTTGCTGCCTGAAGATCCAATAATTCGTGACTGATCATCAT